>CANROF010000059.1 GCA_947632155.1 uncultured Oscillospiraceae bacterium | reverse complement strand
GCCAACGCGAATAAGTACAGCTTTGTCTGGAAGAAGGGGACGGAGAAACAGCGGTACAGGCTTTTCAGCAAGATCGCTGCCCTTTTCGAGGAAATGAACGAGACGCTGAGATACGCCGGTGTCCACATTCCGATGAGCACCGAGTACAGCCCCGAGGGTCTGGAGCTGACCGCGAAACAGTATCTGGAAGTGACCGGCCTTGATGAGAGCAAATTCGCGTCCGGCAAGGGACACCGTAAGAGCGTAGAGCAGAAGCTTTACGAAAGGCTCTGGCTGTACAAGGACAAGCTCAGCGAATACGTAGAGAAGCTCAGGATCTGCGGCCCTGACAGGAACAGCTATTCCAAGACGGACCACGACGCCACATTCATGCGTATGAAGCGTGACTACATGGGCAATGACCAGCTGCTCCCGGCGTACAACGTACAGGTCGGCGTGGCGGACGAGTACATCGCTGTTCTCGACGTGCAGCAGTACAGGTCGGACATGGACTGCTTTGTGCCGCTGATGGAAAAATTCAGGGAGCAATACGGCTTCTATCCCAAGTATCCGGTGGCCGACGCAGGGTACGGCTCCTTCAACAACTACATCTTCTGCCAAACAAACGGGATGGAGAAGTACATGAAGTTCCCGATGTACCGGAAGGAGACAAAGGACGCTGCCTACCGGGACGACCCGTTCCGCGCGGTGAATTTCAAGACGGATGAAGACGGAAACCTCATATGCCCAAACAACAGGAAATTTCGACTCTCCTACCGTCAGAACGTCAAGGGGAACAGGTACGGACGGCAGGAGGAGGTCTATGAGTGCGTAGATTGCTCAAATTGTCCGTATGCGCAAAAATGCAAGAAAACGGAAAAGAACAGGACGGTGCGCCTGAATCGGGAGCTGACCGCGATGCATGAGGAAGTTCTCCACAACCTGGGCAGCGATCTCGGGATACAACTGCGGATAAACCGCTCGATCCAGGCGGAGGGCACCTTCGGCATCGTCAAACAGGACCGTGGGTACCGAAGGATACGCCGGCGGGGGCTGGAGAAGGTAAAACTTGAGCTTCTGCTGGTGGCGATAGGGCATAACCTTTACAAATTCCACAACAAACGCAAGCGCCTCCAGGCCGCCGCCTGACTTGAGAAAAACGGCAGCCTCTGGGGTAGGGGCAGTGTGCCCTTTTTTGAGGAAATACGGTTATTTTTCCACACATAAACCGGGGCTGTGAAAAGCCGAGCGTGTAGATGTTCTTTTTTTCACAGCCCCTTTCAGTATCATTATATAAGGTTTGCGTCTTCGCCGCGGAATTTCGCGGCGAAAGCCGCCATTTGCGCCGTAGGGGCCGCCGTCTCGGCGGCCCGTTCTTCCGCTCAGATCTCCCGGAAGCCTTTCCCGATGATTTGGGAGGAGTTGACCATGGTGATGAAGGCGTGGGCGTCGATGGAGCGGATGAAATTCCTAAGATACACCGCCTGGCGGCGGGTGAGGACGGTGGTGATCATGACCTCCGCTCTTCCCGTGAAGGCGCCCTCGGCTTTGGTGATGGTGGCGCCCCGGCGGAGCTTCGTCAGGATGAACTCCTTCACCTCCTCCGGGTGGGAGGATATGATGGTGCAGTATTTCCGGGAGTTGATGCCGTCGATGACGATGTCCACCAGGAAAGTCTTCATGAGAAGGCCCGTGAGGCTGTACAGAGCCGTCTTGATGTCGAAAATGAAGAACGTGCAGGCGGTGATGACAAAGTCCGGCACCAAAAGGGCCTTGCCAACCTCTAAGCTCGTGCGCCGGGAGAGGATCATGGCCACGATGTCCGTGCCCCCGGTGGAGGCCCCGATGTTGAAGACCATCCCCGTCCCCACGCCGGGGAGGATGACGGCCCAGATGACCTCCAAAAGCGCGTCGTCGGTGAGGGGCGCGGTGAGGGGCACCAGCCACTCGAAGGCCGCCACGTAGACGGAGAGCGCCAGGGAGGCGTAAATCGTCGCCCAGCCGAAGCTCTTGCCCAAAAAGAGGAAGCCCACGGCGATAAGGATGATATTGATGATGAACATGGCCCCGGAGACGTTCATCCCCGGAAATACCGCCGACATGATCACCGCCAGGCCCGACGTCCCGCCCATGGCGAAGTGATTGGGGGACTTGAAGAGCGCTATACCCGCCGCCGTGGCGATGAGGCCCAGATTAAGCACCAAAAACCACACGGCCCACTGTTTCGGAGTCTTTTTGACCATAGGAACGTCCCTCCCCATTGAGATGACATGGACAAGCTGATTATATAGCGTAACCCCCGGGTATTCAAGTCCTATTTTTTCACGAATCTATTTGAAAAAACGGATATTGCCGAAAGGACCGCCGGCCGGCGGCCCTTGGTTGAAATGACGGGGAAAAACCGTCCCGGGGACGGCGCGGGGGGTACGGCGGGCGTTATGTCACCCGTGAAACCGGCCTTCACAAGCCGTGTGTTTACATAAAAATTGTGGAAAACTCTGTGGAAAGTGTGTAAAACTCCTTTGATTTTGGGCCTTTCCGCCCCGGAACGGGGTGTGGAAAGCCGCGCCGCGACATTTCCTTGGGGAAATTACCGGAGAGTAATTTTGTAAACCCGGCCTTCAAAAATGAAGCCTTTCCGCCTCAGCCCAGGGCCTTTTTCCGGAGGCGCACGTCGGACCCCGCGAATTTGACGGTGTAAAATTCTCCCAAAAGCCTGCTCATGACGGCGGGGGAGTAGCGCCCGCCCAGCTCCTCCACGGTGAGGTTGGAGCTTATCACCGTCTTTTTCCCGGCGGTGAGGCGGGTGTTTATGAGGGTATAGAGCGCCGTCACCACAAAGCCGGTGACGAACTCGGTGCCCAGGTCGTCCAATATGAGAAGGTCGCAGCTCTCCAGCCGCCGGACCTCGCTTTTTGCCCCGTCGGGGTCGCCCCGGCCGAACTTGTCCGCCTCGTACTTGGAAAAGGCGCTGACGGCTGTGTCGTAGACCACGGAGTAGCCCCGCTCCGACACCTCCCGGGCAATGCAGGTGGACAGGAACGTCTTCCCCAGCCCCGTGCCGCCGGAGAGGAAGAGATTGGGCGAATCCGTGGAAAAGCCCCGGGCGTAGCCCAGGCACAGCTCATAGACGCTCTCCATCACCGCCCTGGGCGAGACGCCGGTGCGCGGGTCGGGGATGTCGTCGTAGTAGTCCAGCCGGAAGCTGGCGAACGTCTCCTCCCCCAGCTTCAAAAGGGCCGAGAGGTCCCGGCGCTGCTCCTCGGCGTATAGCTCCAAAAGGCACACGCACAGCTCCGTCCCCCGGTAGCCGGTGTCGCGGCATTTGGGGCAGACATACCGCTCGTCCAGATAGTCCGTGGGCAGTCCCACCCGCATGAGCTCCACCCGGCGGCTCTCCTGCAGGGCCATGTTCTCCTCCCGGACGGCGTCCAGCGCCTCCGACGGGTCGCCGCCGCGGCGCAGGGCCGTGACCACGGCGTTGGCGGCGTTTTCCCGCAAGTGCCGGTCTATCTCCCTCAGCCGCGGGTTCCTGGCGTAGGCCTCCTCCCGGCGGCGGGCAAATTCCTCCTCATTTTGGGCGCGGCGCCGGTCAAGGGCCTCCTTGGCGCGTCTCAGGAGCTTTCCGTCAAGACTCATCTCTGTCCCCCCTCACTTTCTTCAGCGCCGCCCGGAGCTCCCGGAGCTCCCCGGCTGTGACCTGTCCGCTCTCCGCCGCCGGCGCGGGGCTCTGGCGCCGGGGCCGGCGGTCCGCCGCCGCCGGGGCGTCCCCGGCCTCGATCTGGGCCGGCGTGTGGAGGTTTTTGGCGTGCCAGCTCTGTAGGATCGAGTCCATGTACCGCCAGGCCAGCCGGCCGGTATTGGTGACGGTCCGGTCGTAGGCCATCCCCACGGCCTCGGGGGAAAAGCCCATGCCCGTCCACATGTCTATGTACTTGCGCTCCGTCTGGGAGAGGCCCCGGCCGGAGATGCCCATGGCCCTGGCCATGGCGTTTTCACTCAGGCGAAGCTCCTCCTGCCGCCGGATGTAGTCGGCGGAGGCATCCAGGGAGAAGATTCCCTCCCGCTCCCAGGTGAAGGCCGCCTTCTCGATGTAGCGCATGGAGGGCCGCCTGCCCGGGCCGTAGCGCCGCTCGAACTCCCCGCAGCAATGGGTGACCAGTTCCAAAATGACGTCCGGCGGGAGACGGAGGCTGTCGTATATGCCGAACAGGATCATAAGCCCCTCGCTGGAGAGCCGGGCGCCCAGGCTGCGCTGGACGTCGTCCACCAGCTCCCGGAAGGTCCCGCCGTCGCGGAGCTCCCGCTGGATGTCCTGGGGCGAGTACTGGGGCAGCTCCCCGGCGCTCTGGGGCACGGCCTCGACCCGCCGCTCCCCGGCCAGGCCCAGGCGGACAAGGACCCGCATGGCCTCCTCCACCTGCTGTACGGTCCTGTGGATGGCCGCGGACGCGGCCTCGGCGTCGTAGCGGCCGCCGCAGGTGAGGATGTGCAGGTATAAAAGCGCCGCGTCGCCGCTGCCGGAGCCGATGACCCGCCGCGCAGTCTCCGCCGACATGACGACGCTCCCGTCCCCCGTCAGCACAAATTCCCCCGCCATATCCCCACCGTCCTTTCCCGCGAGGTCATATTTACGTACATTATAGCAAATCTTTTGACAAAGTACAACAGATAACGAGAAATAAAAGGCAAGCGCGGGCCGGCGGCCCCTGCTTACCGATATACATAAAACCCACAAATTACGCCGTAGGGGTCGCCGTCTCGGCGACCCGCCTGGCGATAAGCTCTCACCCTCCGTTGAACGCGAAACCAATACCTCGCCGTAGGGGCCGTTGTTCGTTTGACGGAATTTGGGTTGTGAATCGTGGGACGGGCCGCCGGGGACGGCGGCCCCTACGGAGACGTTGGCAATAGAAATGGCGGCGGCTTTGAAGCCGCCCTTGACAAAAGCGGGTATTGTGATAAAATGATATGGTTTATAATAGTATCTTCGGAAAGGTCAGGACAGAGATGAGAACTGACGTACTGGGCGTGGGCTTTGACGACGTGACCATGGACGAGGCCCTAAGGCGGGCGGAGGCGCTGATGGCCGCGCCCGGCGCGGACTACGTGGTCACCCCCAACCCTGAGATCGTCATGATCTGCCGGGAGGACCCGGCGGTTCGCGCGGCCGTGGAGGGCGCCTCGATGGTGCTGCCCGACGGCATCGGCGTCATCTACGGGGCGAAAATCCTTGGCCGGCCCCTCCGGGAGAAGGTCCCCGGGGCGGATTTCGCGGAAAAGCTCATGGAGCGCATGGCGAAAAAGGGCCTGGGCGTCTATCTTTTGGGGGCAAAGCCGGGCGTGGCGGAGCTGGCCGGGGAAAAGCTCGCCGCCAAATACCCCGGACTTCGTATCGCCGGGACCCACGACGGGTATTTCCAGGAGGACGGGCCCGTGGTTGACGCCATTAACGCTACGAAGCCGGCGCTTTTGCTGGTGTGCCTCGGCGCGCCGAAGCAGGAGAAGTGGATGGCCAAAAACCGGGACAGGCTCGCCGTCCCCCTGATGGCGGGGCTGGGCGGGTCATTGGACGTCTACGCCGGCGTTGTACAGCGGGCGCCGGCGGCCTGGCAGAGGCTCAATTTGGAGTGGCTCTACAGGCTTTTAAAGCAGCCCTCGCGCCTGGGGCGGATGATGAAGCTGCCGGAATTCCTGCTCTGCGTCATCGGGCAGCGGATAAGCGGCAAATGAATATCGTGAAAGGACGGTAAAAATATGGTATACATTCTTCTTGCCGACGGATTTGAGGAGGTGGAGGCCATGTCCCCCGCCGACGCCCTGCGCCGGGCCCGGGTGGAGACGGCCCTTGTGGGCGTCACCGGCATGACCGTGGCCGGGAGCCACGGGGTGCGCGTCGAGGCCGACATGCCCCTTAAAAAGCTGAAGCTCGAGGACTGCGAGGCCCTCATCGTCCCCGGAGGGCTCCGGGGCGTTCAGAATATAAAGAAGTCGAAGCCCGCCATGGAGGCCATCCGGGCCGCTTATGACGCCGGGAGGACCGTCTGCGCCATCTGCGCCGGGCCCACGGTGCTGGCGGAGCTGGGGATCCTGGACGGCAAAAGGGCCGTCTGCTACCCCGGCATGGAGGGCGAGCTCACCGGGGCCGTCCCCGCGCCCGGGGAGCGCGTGGTGGTGGACGGGAGCGTCATAACCTCCCGCTCCGCCGGAACGGCCTGGGACTTCTCTTTCGCCATCCTCACGGCCCTCCGGGGCCCGGAGGCCGCGAAAAAGGTGGCCGGCGACATCCACTATGCCCTCCAAGGCTGAG
Organism: uncultured Oscillospiraceae bacterium; assembly: GCA_947632155.1. Lineage (GTDB taxonomy): Bacteria > Bacillota > Clostridia > Oscillospirales > Oscillospiraceae > RUG626. The sequence continues at coordinate 7,749 of CANROF010000059.1, read as the reverse complement.
CTGCGCGGGCTTGTCCGCGCCCGGTGCGGCCAGATCTCGCCTCAGGAGCGCCGGAGCCTTGACAGAATTCTCATCGAGCGCTTTTTGGCCCTGCCGGAGTATCTGAACGCCCGGTCGGTGCTTTTATACGCCGGCGTGGAGCCGGAGCCCGACACCCGCCCCATCTTGGAGGACGCCCTGTCCCGCGGCAAGCGGACGGCCCTGCCGAAGATCACGGGCCGGGGCGCCATGGAGGCGCGGCGTATCGCCTCCCCGGACGGGCTTGTCCCCGGAGCTTTCGGCATCCCGGAGCCGGGGGACGGCTCTGAGCCCGTATCCCCGGAGGAATTTGACCTCATCCTCGTCCCCGGCGCCGCCTTCACCCGCGGCGGGGCGCGCCTGGGCCGGGGAGGCGGCTACTACGACCGCTATCTCCCCCGGACCCGGGGCGTCAAGGCCGCCCTGGCGCGGCCCTGGGAGGTCCTCACGGACCTCCCGAAGCGCGAGCACGATGTAAATATCGACATCCTCATAACATTATAATAACGAGAGTTGGCAAAGGCCGCTGACCTTTATCAACAATGGGATGCCTTGCGCCGAATAACACGTCATCCCCCATCCACCGGGGCCCCGCAAAATCATAGATTTCGTGGGGAAAGGAGAATCGTCCTCCCCATCCACTGGGGCCCCCGCGCGGTCATCGACCGCGTGGGGAAAGGAGGAGCGAAGCCAGCGACTGAGGGATGCGGCGGTCGCCTATGGCGTCCGCCGCGTCCCGAGGCAGAGCGGCTTCCGCGACGACGCCGACGCCGTTAGCAGCAGCCGTTCCCGCAGTTGTTGCCGCAGCCGTTCCCGCAGCCGTTGCCGCAGCCGCCGCAGGCGCACAGGACGATGAGGATGAGGATGATCCACAGACAAGAGTTACCGCCAAAGCAATTCATAATTTACTCCATTCCGCCGACGCGCCCGGCTAATTCATTGATTTCAGGTCCCGGCGTGCGCGTTTCCGGCGGGCCCCCGATGACTTTTTCCTGCCATCTGCGTCATTCTATGCGCCGCCTCCCGGCGATGTCACAGATGCCGCGCCGCCCCACAAGGAGGTTTTCATGCCAAACAGGAACGATGAATACTGGAAGGAGCTGATGGGCGAGGATTTCAAGGTCCAGGACCTTGACGCGCCCATAAAGCCCGCGCCGCCAAAAAAGCCGGCGCCCGCCAAAGCTCCCTCCCCCGAAAAGCCCGCCCCCGCGCCAAAGCCGCCGGAGGCCGCCCCGGCAAGCCCCCCCGCAGCCCCGCCCCGCGAAGCCCCGGAGGCCGCGTCCGCCAAGCCCCCCGAGGCCCCGCCCCGCAGGGCGCCGGAGGGCCTCTCCGACCCGGCCACGGGCGTGGGCTTCACCATCGAATACGTAAACCGCCAGGGGCAGACCGTCCCCTCCCCCAAGGCCGGGACACCGGACCTTGAGGCGCCGGAGCCCCAGGCCCAGGCTCCCGCGCAGCCGGCGGACGCCCCGGTCCAGGAGCCCACCAGGGTCCTGGGCTCCCGCGCCGCCCCGTCCGGCCCCGCCCAGGACGCGCCGGAAACGCCGGACGAGGACGACATCCCCTGGTTCGCCGCCGGCGGGCCGCCCAAGGCCGCGCCGGAGAGCTCCGCCCGCCGGACGCCGGCCTCCCCTCCCCCATCCGGGCGCGCACCCCGCAAAAAATCCCCGGAGGACAAGTTCGAGGTGGAGTTCGACTTCGACTCCGAGTACGCCGACGTGGACGAAAAGCCCGTCCGCCGCGGGCGCACAAGGCGCACCGGGTGCCTTTCGGGCATACTCATGTTCCTGTTTATCATATGTGTCAGCGTCGTGCTGGCCAGTCTCGGGTGGCTCTGGGCCACGGACGTGCTGGGCCTTGACGGCGACAATCAGCTCGTGGAGGTGACGCTCCCCTCCGACATCTTCCACACCGAGGAACGGGAGAGCGAGGACGACGAGGGCAACCCCGTCACCGAGACGGTGAACGTGGCGGACATCGACAAGGTGGCCGAGGAGCTTTACAACAAGGGCCTCATCCGCTACAAGTGGCTCTTCAAGCTCTATTCCAGGTTCTCCAACGCCGAGACAAAGGTCCACGCCGGGACGTATACGCTGAATATGAATTACGACTACCGGGCCATCGTCCACGGCATGAATCCCTCCACCGGCGCCCGGAACGAGATCTGGGTCACGGTGCCCGAGGGCTACAGCATCACCCAGATCGTGGACCTCATCGAGCAGAAGAACGTCTGCGATAAGGAGTCCATGCTGGACGCTCTTGCCAATTACGACTTCGACTACGACTTTTTGGACAGCGCCACGCTGGGCGACCCCAAGCGGCTGGAGGGGTACCTCTTCCCGGACAGCTATATCTTCTACGAGCACGACGACGCCCCCAACGTCATCGCCAAGTTCCTGGATAACTTCGAGGTCAAGTGGGAGGAGGAGTTTGACGAGAAGGCCCAGGCCCTGGGTATGAGCCAGAGGGACATCCTCACCGTGGCCTCCATGATCGAAAAGGAGGCCGGCGCGGACACCGAGCGGGACACCATCGCCTCCGTCATCTATAACCGCCTGGCCGACGAGTCGGGAGAGCACGGTACCAACCGGTATCTGCAGATCGACGCCACCATCTACTATATCATCGCGGACACCGGGGAGGACTTCTCCACGGAGATCGACAGCCCCTACAACACCTACAAATACCCCGGCCTGCCGGCGGGGCCCATCGCCAACCCCGGCATCGCCTCCATCCGCGCGGCCTTAGAGCCCAGAGAGTCGAATTACTACTACTACGCCCTGGGCAAAAACGGCCTCCACCAGTTCTTCCAGACGTATGAGGGGTTCTATAACTTCGTAAACTCCGACCAATACGGTGGGTAAACCCACACAGTGGGCCGGCACGTTCCACGACAAACGTAAACTTCAATGCAAGGAGATAAACACACACATGAAACCTTACGGCTTAAACGAGCTCCGGGAGATGTTCCTCCGGTTTTTTGAGAGCAAGGGGCACCTGCGCCTGCCCTCCTTCTCCCTCATTCCCCAGAACGACAAGAGCCTCCTTCTCATAAACTCCGGCATGGCCCCCATGAAGCCCTTCTTCACCGGGGAGCAGGAGCCGCCCCGCCACCGGGTCACCACCTGCCAGAAGTGCATCCGCACCGGCGACATCGAGAACATCGGCCACACGGCCCGCCACGGCACGTTTTTTGAGATGCTGGGCAATTTCTCCTTCGGCGACTACTTCAAAAAGGAGGCCATTCCCTGGGCCTGGGAGTTTTTGACCAGCCCCGACTGGGTGGGCCTGGATCCTGCGCGCCTCTACCCCTCCGTCTTTGCCGGAGACGAGATGACCCCCGCCGACGACGAGGCCTACGCCATCTGGCGGGACGTGGTGGGCGTCCCCGAGGACCACATCGTCCGCTTCGGCCGTGAGGACAACTTCTGGGAGCACGGCTCCGGCCCCTGCGGCCCCTGCTCCGAGATCTACTACGACCGCGGCCCCGAGTGGGGCTGCGGCAAGCCCGACTGCCACGTGGGCTGTGACTGCGACCGGTATATCGAGGTCTGGAACGTGGTGTTCTCCCAGTTCGACAACGACGGCGAGGGCCACTACTCGGAGCTCAAGCAGAAGAACATCGACACCGGCATGGGCCTGGAGCGCCTGGCCTGCGTTTGCCAGAACGTGGCAAGCCTCTTTGACGTGGACACGGTCATGCGCATCACGAATAAGGTGAGCTCCATCACCGGCGCCCACTACGGCGAGAGCCACGATAAGGACGTGTCTTTGCGCGTCATCACCGACCACATCCGCTCCGGCGTCTTCATGATCTGCGACGGCGTTTTGCCGTCCAACGAGGGCCGCGGGTACGTGCTGCGCCGCCTTCTGCGCCGCGCCGCCCGCCACGGGCGCTTACTCGGCGTCACGGAGCCTTTCCTCTATGAGGTGGTGGACACGGTTGTGCAGGAAAACGAGGGCCACTACCCGGAGCTTGCCGAGCGCCACGACTACATTAAGCGCGTCGTGCGGGTGGAGGAGGAGAGCTTCGCCAAAACCGTGGACGGCGGCATTAAGATATTTAGCGACATGCTGGAGGACCACAAATCCAAGGGCGAGACGGTCTTCTCCGGCGCGGACGCCTTCAAGCTCTACGACACCTACGGCTTCCCCATCGACCTCACCCGGGAGATGGTGGAGGAGCAGAACATGACCGTGGACGAGGCCGGCTTCAAGGCCCAGATGGAGGAGCAGCGCCAGCGCGCCCGCAAGGCCCGGGAGGCCCTGGGGGATCTGGGCTGGGCCGGCGTGGAGTTCGGCAAGGACGTGCCGGAGACGCGGTTTTTGGGCTACACCGAAAGCACCGTTTCGGACGCCCGGGTCGTGGCCCTGGTGGTGGAGGACGAGCAGGCCGAGGAGCTGATGCCCGGCGTGGAGGGTATCGCCGTTCTCGACAAGACCCCCTTCTACGCCGAGATGGGCGGCCAGGTGGGCGACCACGGGACCATCACCGCCGGCGGCATGACCTTCGAGGTCACGGACGTCAAGAAGAACAAGGGCGGCAAGTATATGCACTACGGCAAGGTGACCTCCGGCTGCCTGAAGCTGGGCGACACCGTCACCGCCTCCATCGACACCGCCCGCCGGGAGGCCATCAAGCGGGCCCACAGCGCCACGCACCTCCTGAACGCCGCCCTGCGGCAGGTCCTTGGCGACCACGTCCACCAGGCCGGGTCCCTTGTGGAGCCTGACAGGCTGCGCTTCGACTTCACCCACTTCTCCGCCCTCACCGGCGAGGAGCTTTTAAAGGTGGCGGACATCGTAAACCGCCAGGTCCTGGCCGGCCGGGCCGTCACCACCCGGGAGCTGCCCATTGACGAGGCCCGGAAATTAGGGGCCCAGGCGCTCTTCGGGGAGAAATACGGCGACATCGTCCGGGTGGTCACCATGGGCGAGGGCTTCTCCGTGGAGTTCTGCGGCGGCACCCATCAGGACAACACCGCCAAGGTGGGTCCCTTCCGCATCGTCAGCGAATTCTCCGTGGCCTCCGGCGTCCGGCGCATCGAGGCCATCACGGGGCTTGAGTATTTTAAAGAAAACGAGCGCGTGAACCGCACCCTTTTGGAGGCGGCCAACGCCATGAAGACCTCCCCCTTCGAGCTGGTGGACAAGCTGAAGGCCAGCCAGGAGGAGATACGGCACCTGCACCACGACATCGAGTCCCTCCAGGACAAGCTCCGCTCCGGTGAGATCGGCCACTTCCTGGCCGCCGCCAAAAAGGTGGGGGACCTCCACGTGGTCACCACCTCCCGCCAGGGCGCCAGCCCCGAGGAGCTCCGCAAGTTCGGCGACATGCTCCGGGACCGGGACGCCTCCGTTGTGGCGGTCATCGCCAGCGTGGACGGGGAGAAGCTCACCTTCCAGGCCGTCTGCGGCAAGGACGCCGTGGCAAGGGGCGTGAAGGCCGGGGACATCATCCGCGCCGTCTGCGCCATCTGCGGAGGTAAGGGCGGCGGCCGCCCCGACTCCGCCATGGGCGGCGGCCGGGACGTGCTGATGCTGGACGACGCTCTGGCGGCTGTGGACAACTTCGTGGCCGAAAAGCTGGGACTTTGAGGCAGCGCCATGAAAATAGACTTTTCCGCCCTCCCGGAGCAGCATATCGAGGGCTTCAAGGGCGGCGCGGGCCTCTTTGCGCCCCGGATGTTCACCGACAGCGACAACAAGATCATGACCGCCACCCTGGCCCCCGGCGCCCACATCGGTATGCACACCCACGAGGGCACCAGCGAGATCGTCTATATCTTAGAGGGCGAGGCGGTGATGGTCTGTGACGGGGAGCGCGAGACGCTCCACCCCGGCGACGTCACCTACTGCCCCCCGGGCCACACCCACAGCCTCCGCAACGAGAGCGGCAAGCCCCTGCGCTTCTTCGCCGTAGTCCCGGAGCATAAGAAGTAAGAAAAACCCGTGATAATAAACCCGGAGGTCATCGGAGGACGGGCCGCCGAGACGGCGGCCCCTACAGATTTGATGACCAAACGTTATGAATAAACCGTCTCCGCCCCCAATTATGCCGTAGGGGCCGGACACCGTGCCGGCCCATCCCCCGTTTTTGGTATTCCCTCCGTCCCCCGCCGTAGGGGTCGCCGTCTCGGCGACCCGTCTTTCGATACACGCATCTCCCGGTGAACGGGAAACCCCCGTCCCCGCTGTACGGGCCGCCGCCCACGGCGGCCCATCCCCCGATACACGCATCTCCCGGTGAACGTGAATCCCCGTCCCCGCTGTACGGGCCGCCGCCCACGGCGGCCCATCCCTCGATACACGCATCTCCCGGTGAACGGGAATCCCCGTCCCCGCTGTACGGGCCGCCGCCCACGGCGGCCCATCCCCCGGCTATCGCGGCGCTTCCTTGCCCCGCCGTAGGGGCCGGACACCGTGCCGGCCCATCCCCCGTTTTTGGTAATTCCCCCGTCCCCGCCGTACGGGCCGCCGCCCACGGCGGCCCATCCCCCGGCTATCGCGGCGCTTCCTTGCCCCGCCGTAGGGGCCGATGACCACATCGGCCCACCCCCCATCACATCAAAGGAGCCGATTTATATGTCCGACGTTCTCAACTACGACGACACCTGCCTTTTCTGCAAGATCATCCGCGGCGACATCCCCTCCGCCAAGGTCTACGAGGACGACCTGTGCTATGCTTTCCGGGACATCGCGCCCCAGGCGCCGACGCACATTCTCGTGGTCCCCAAGGCCCACATCCGGTCCGTGGCGGAGATCAACCCCCGCAACGAGGCCCTTGTAGGCCACATCTTCACCGTCATCGCCAAGATCGCCGCCCAGGAGGGCCTGGAGGGCGGCTTCCGGGTCATCTCCAACTGCGGCCCCGACGCCTGCCAGTCCGTCCCCCACCTCCATTTCCACATCTTAGGCGGCGCCAAAATGGCCGATAAGATGGGCTGAGCTATGGTCATCGACCCCATGCCCATCCGCCTGAAGGACGGGCGGGAAGCGGTTTTGCGCTGTCCCACGGCTGAGGATGCCCAGGCGTTTTTGGAAAATTACCGCGTCTGCGTGGGCGAGACGCCCTACCTCAACCTGACCCCGGAGGAGGCCGCCGCCATCACTCCGGAGGACGAGCGCGGCTTTATCGAGGGGCACGGCGCGTCTCCCGACAGGCTGCTGCTAAGCTGCTTTGTGGACGGGACCCTCGCCGGGTCCTGCGATCTGGAGTTCCGCGCAGACCATAAGACCCGCCACCGGGGCGGCGTCGGCATCGCCGTACAGCGGCGGTTTTGGGGCCTGGGCATCGGCGCGGCCATGTTCCGCGCCATGATCGGCGCGGCCCGCGCCCGTGAGGGCCTCACCCAACTGGAGCTCCACGTCTTTGAGGGCAACGCTCGGGCCCGGGCGCTCTATGAAAAAATGGGCTTTCGCGTCCGCGCCGTCCTCCCCGACGCCGTGCGGCTGGCGGACGGGACGCTTCTTGATGAATACTTGATGATTTTGAAGCTTTAATACTAATATCCAATTAAAATAAGCCATTCGCGCCGGTCTTTTTCGCGCCATGCTGCGTCAGCCGCCTTGGAAATACCAATGGGTATTCCCTGCGGCGTCTTCCTTGCCTGACACGAAAAATCCTCGCCGCTCGGTGTCTCATTTTAAATGAATATTAGTATAAACCGCGTTTTTCTTGCAATTTTCCCGCAAAATCTGTTACAATAAGAAAAGCTTTTACATTCAAGG
>CANROF010000058.1 GCA_947632155.1 uncultured Oscillospiraceae bacterium | reverse complement strand
CTCTATATGCGGACGCTGGAGCTGGCACAGGTGCAGCCGGAAGGCTATTTTGCCCCGGTCATTTCCGGCGATCTCATCACCATTCTGAATGACATCCGGGAAGCACATAAGAAAGATACTACCACCGCCGATGAAGATTCGGCCGCTGCAGAGGTAGCCCGCAGTCTGAAAGAAGCAATGGACTTTGAGGGCAGTCCGCAGGAGAAACGTATCAGAGGGTATCTGACCACTTTGGGAATAGACTATGATACGCTCACGAAAGAGGAATTCGTCACGCTGATTGGTATTTTGAAAAAATCCAAGAAACTGCAAGATAGACAAGGCAGCCAGCGCGGAAAAGCCAGTCCGCAGCTCACACACGGAAAGGGAAAGCGGAAACGGAAATAAGAATATCAGTATTTTAGTTTTTATGGGTAACCGTATGGGGGTCGCAATTTACGACTCCCTGAGTAGTCCTCACTAAAACATGGAGTAACGATTCGCTATGTCCTTTACCGTCAGACTGTCAGAGAAGCGCATACGCCCAGATAGCACTTCAAGAAAATAAAAAAGTACGGAACAAGGCAAACCAAGCCTCCGCTCCGTACTTTTTTATTGTCCCAATCCTGTCTGACAGGTGCCGTAATCAAATTTTGTTTCAAAACTTTCTTACGGACACCCAGCAAAGCGTCCGTCTCCTTTTTTTGGTTGTCGAAAAAGCCCTGTCGGGCTTTTCCGACAAGGGGAACGTGCGGGAAATTTTTCTGAATTTTGCGAAATTCAGAAAAATTTCCCTGCTGTTTTGCTCCGCGCACGGCCCCCTTGGGGCCGCACACTCCGCAAAACAAAAGGTATTTTTTCCGACGCGCATGTCGCCGGAAAAAATATTGAGTTTGAGTTTTTGCCGCTGCGGTAAAGCCGCGCTTGATTTTTTGCAAGTTTGCGCCTATTGAATTAAAGCGGGAAATGAGCTACCATTAAAGCGTCGCTTGCGAGGGATGATTTGATTGGAGGGATGAAAAATGGATATAAGCCTTATCGGTGAACAGATACAAAAATTCAGAAAGGCCCGGGGCCTCACCCAGAGGGAGCTGGGGGCGGCCATCGGCGTCAGCACCCAGGCGGTGAGCCAGTGGGAGAACGGCGGGGCGCCGGACGTGGCGCTGCTGCCGGCCATCGCGGACCGGCTTTGCGTCACGGTGGACGCCCTCTTCGGCCGGGAGGGGGGCGAGGTGCGGGACATGCGGGAGACTTTTTTGGGGTGGCTCCACTCCCTGCCGGAGCGGGAGAGGCTCTCGCGCATCAACAGGCTCCTGTGGGAGGCGGCGCTGTACGGCGTCAGCGAGTCCTTAGTGGGCCGGATAAAGATCGACTACCCCGAAACCAGCGAGTTCGACATGCCGGAGCAGGACGCCATCCTCATGCGCACGGTCCTTGGCACGCGCAGCGGCTATATCCTGGGCGTGGGGGCGGAGGATTTCTCCTTTATGGGGGTGTTCCCGGAGCCGGAGGGCGGCTATGAGAGGTATCTTCTGGACGACGAAAAATACCGGGAGCTCTTCGCCGTTCTGGCCAGCCCCGGGGCGCTGGAGGCGCTGCGGTACTTCTGCCGCGGCGGGGAGAGCTATTTCGTCCCGTCGGTGGTGGCCCGGGACACGGGGCTCCCCCTGGAGGACGTCCAGCGCGCGCTGGAGGCCCTGGACGGCGTGCTGGGCCAGATGGTCCGGCGGGAGATCACCCTGCCGGAGGGGCCGGTGAACGCCTACGCCTTTATGGACGACGGGAGTCTGGTGGCGCTTCTCGACCTGGCCCGCTGGCTCATGCAGACGAACCACACCTACCTCACCGCCAACATCCTGCGCGGGCAGTCCCTGGACCGCAGGGAGGCGGAGCATGAAAAGGCCTGACCCCGCCCGGCCCTATATCCGGGCGTTTTATCAGCGCAACCGGGGCCTTTTTCTCCTGGCCCTGGTCCTGTACGCGCTGAGCCAGGCCGGAATGCTGTACCTGGCGAGGCTTCTGGGGGAGGTCCTGGACATCATCGCCGCGGGGCGGATGGAGCCGCTTAAGCAAAGCGCCGTGCGGGCGCTGGTGTTCATTCCCACGATGGTCGCCCTGGAGCTGGGCTGGCACCGGGCGCGGGCGGCGTTTCTCCGCCGGGCGCTGACCCAATATAAGGCGCTGGCCTTCCAAAGGCTCTCGGAGAAGTCCATCAGCGCCTTCACGCGGGAGAACACAGGCCGGTATCTCTCCGTGCTGACGACGGACGTCAACACGGTGGAGGAGAAGTATCTGGCCGGGCAGTTCGATCTCATGATCCAGCCTCTGACGTTCGCGGCCACACTGGCGCTGCTGCTCTGGTACAGCCCCGTTTTGACCTGCGCGACGGCGGCGCTTTGCCTGCTGCCCTTCGGGGCGGCGGGACTGCTGGGGCCGGGCCTTGCCCGGCGGGAGAAGGCCGTCAGCGACCGGGGCGAGGGGTTTGTGGACAGACTGCGGGACCTGCTCTCCGGCTTTTCCGTCATCAAGAGCTTCAAGGCCGAGGCGGAAACCGGCCGGGTCTTCGCCAAAGAGAACGGCGCGCTGGAGCGGGCCAAGGCCGGCCGCCGCTGGTGGGCGGGGCTTTTGAACACCGTCAGCGGCTACGCGGGCGCGGCGATGCAGTTCGGCGTGTTCTTCCTGTCGGCCTATCTGGCCATCCGGGGGGACGTCACCGCCGGGACGGTGATCGTGTTCACGCAGCTCAGCAACAGCCTGCTTACGTCGGTGCAGGTCATCCCCCGGTACCGGGCGGACCGGAAGGCCGCCCGGGGCCTTATCGGGAAGCTGGCGGCCCTTCTGGAGGAAAACTCCGCCCGCTCCGGAAAGCCCCTGGAGCCGGTTTTGCGGGACGCCATCCGGCTTTCGCATGTCACCTTCGGCTACGAGCCGGGAAGGCCGGTCTTAAAGGACCTGTCCCTGCGGCTGGAGGCGGGGAAAAGCTACGCCCTGGTGGGGGCCTCCGGCTCCGGGAAGTCCACGCTTCTGAACCTGCTGATGGGGGCCTCGGCGGACTACTCCGGCTCCGTCACCGTGGACGGCGTGGAGCTCCGGGAGGCGGACCCGGACAGCCTTTACGATCTTATGAGCCTCATCGGCCAGTCGGTGTTCCTCTTTGACGACACGGTGCGGCGGAACATCACCATGTTCCGGGACTTCCCGCCGGAGGCGGTGGACTCCGCCGTGGAGCGCTCCGGCCTTGCGCCGGTCCTCCGGGAAAAGGGCCCGGACTACCGCTGCGGCGAGGGCGGTCGGGGCCTTTCCGGCGGGGAGCGGCAGCGCGTCAGCATCGCCCGGGCCCTCTTGCGCGGCACCCCGGTGCTGCTTCTGGACGAGGCCACCTCGTCCCTGGATAACGGGACGGCTCACGCGGTGACGGAGGCCATTCTGGACCTCCGGGGCCTCACGCGCCTCATCGTCACCCACCGCCTGGACCCCGCGGAGCTCAGCCGCTGCGACGCCGTCTGCGTCCTGAGAGGCGGCCGCGTTGAGGAGATGGGGACGTACTGCGACCTCATGTCCCGCCGCGGCGCCCTCTACTCCATGGTCCGCCTGGCGCAGGCCCAATGAGCCCGCCGCGCCGCGGGGAGCGCCGCTTTTCCGGACAAAATGCGTCAGACGTCCATCCTTATGAGCTTTTTTACGCGCTTGTAGAGCGGCAGGGTTATAACCGACACGGCTATGGCCTTGACGAGGTTGAAGGGCGCCACGCACAACGCCGCCATGGTGTAGACGGAGGTCACGTGGCTGTTGACGGCCTGGGCCATGCTCAAAATGGCGTCCAGGTCGGTGTGAAAGAGCTTGGCGAAGGCCGGGATGAGGTAGACGGCGTTGAAAAGGCTCCCGAACACCGTCATGATGACGCCGCCCACCACGAGGCTCACCAGCGCCCGCTTGAAGGTCCTGTGGGTGTGGTAGATCACGGAGGCCGGCAGCACAAAGGAGCACCCCACCGCGAAATTGGCGAAGTCCCCCACAAAGGCGGTGGTGGTGCCCTTTAAAAGGAGCTTCAGCACCACCTTCAGAAATTCGCAGATGACCCCCGCCGTGGGGCCCATGGAGAAGGCGCAGATCAAAACCGGTATCTCGGACAGGTCCAGCTTGTAGAAATTCGGCGCCAGGAACACCAGCGGGAACTCCAGCAGCATCAGCACCGCCGCCAAGGCCCCGAACATGGCCATGTAGGCCACGTACCGCGCCGGCTCCAGCTTACGGCGCTCCTTCACCAAAAGCCGCTCCGCCGCCCAGGCGATGAGCACCAGCCCCGCGAAGACGAGGAGCGTCACCAGCACGAAAGAGAGGTTGTCCTTCAACGTTTGCCACATAAAAATTACCCCTTTACAAATAAAATGCGCCTGAACGTATCCGTCCAGGCGCTTTTATTTGCCCAAAGGTCCGCGGCGATGCCGCGCATCTTCTCCCATCCTGACTTTACAGTCGGTACCGGAATCGCACCGGTTCGGCGCTTGCGCGCTCGCGGACTTTACCGCCGGTCGGGAATCTCACCCTGCCCTGAAGACGAACAGTATCAAGTTCACCCATAGTATACTCCGCTTATTTGAAAAATGCAACAGTATTTTTTAAAGCCGCCCTCTTTTGACCAATTTCCCGGAACAAGCTGTGTATTATTATGGTAAACCATGCGCAAAGGAGAGTTTTCCGTGAAGGCTGGGGAAAATGCCAAAAAGCTTGAAGATCTTGAAATGAGGGCCGCGGGGGCCGTTGACAGGTCCGCGGCGCTGGAGCTGGGGGCGCGGTTCGTCATCGCCGTGCTGCTGGGCAGAGTGCGGCTCCTGGGGAGCCTCTCGCCCTTCGGGGCGGCGGCCGTGGGCGCGGCGCCGGTGGGCATCCGGGCGGGGGTGACGCTCCTGGGGGCGGTGCTGGGGACCCTCACCGTCTGGCCGCTGGCCGGCAGCGTCAAGTACATAGCCATCTGCGCGCTTATCTGGGCGACGCTCCACTTTTTCGCCCGGGGCCTGCCCAAATGGTTCCCCATGGCGGTGACCTTCGGCATAACGCTTGTTTTAGGGGCGGTCTATGTCTGGGACGCGGGGTTTGCCCTCCGGGACACGGCCATGTGGGTGGTGGAGAGCTTCCTGGCCGCCGGGTGCGTCTTTTTCTTCGACACGGCCATGCGGCCGTGCCTCAAAAACGGCGTCCGGGACATCTCCGCCGGCCACACCGCAAGTGTGGTGATCCTTTTGGGGTGCCTCGTCATGTCCCTGGCCTCCGCGTCGCTCTTCGGCGTCATGAGCCTGGGCCGGACCGCCGCGGTGACGGCGATCTTGGTGGTGTCCTACAAATCCGGGCTGGCGCCGGGATGCGTTACGGCGGCGGCGCTGGGCGGGGCGGTGGACCTGGCCCACCCCGGGGCGCCCTTCTTCCTCATAAGCTACGTCCTGTCGGCGCTGATCGCCGGGATATTCGCCCGGTCCGGCCGGCTCCGGTTCGTGCTGTCCTGGAGCTGCGCCGCGGCGCTGTCGGTGCTGTGGTGCTGGTCGCAGGTCCGGTGGATACCGGCACTTTACGAGAGCTTCGCCGGGACGGTGGTCTTTATGCTCCTGCCGGAAAAGCTCCTGGCCCGGGTGGGGGCGCTGCTGCCCACGGACAGCGCGGGCTTCGGCTTTTTGAAGGCCCGGGAGTACGCCATGGACCGGGTGGAGCTCTGCTCCCGGGCCTTCCGGGAGCTCTTCGAGGCGGGAAAGGCCGGCCTCCAGACGCGGCCCCGGGAGAATCCGGCGGAGATATACGACCGCGCCAGCGAGGGCATATGCAGGACCTGCCCCGGGGCGTCCCGGTGCTGGAGCCAGCGGTACGCCGACACGGTGGAGGTGATGAACGGCCTGACGCCCATCCTGGAGGCCCGGGGCAGCGTGGCTGTCTCGGACCTGCCCGCCGGCTTCGCGGGGGAATGTCAGCGCGTCGAGGGCCTGGTGGCCGCCCTCAACGCGGAGGCCCGGACTTTCCTCACCCGCCGGGAGCTGAGCTGGCGGCTCCGGGAGAGCCGCGGCGCGGCGGCGGACCAGTACGCCCGTGTCTCCCGGGTGCTCCGGGACCTGGCGCTGGAGCTGGGCGGCGACGTGAAGGTGGAGACGGAGCTGGAGACTAAGCTGCGCCGGTATCTGCGGGGCCTGGCCATGGACTCCTCCGTGGCGGTGTTCCGCGTCCGGGGCGGGCGGCTCCGGGCGGAGATTCGCTCCGGCAGCATGGGGCTCCTCACCCGGGACGAGGCGTGGCTCGACAAGCTCTCCGCCGTGCTGGGCACGCGGCTTTGCACCTCGGGGGTGAAGGACGAGACGCGCCTTACGCTCCTGGAGGCGGAGCCCCTGGCCATCCGGGTGGGCTCGGCGTCCCTCCGGGCCCCCGGCGAGGCCGTCTCCGGCGACAGGAGCCTGTGCTTCCGGACCGACGAGGGGGTGCTCTACGCGCTCCTGTCCGACGGGATGGGCACGGGCGAGGACGCCCTGAGAATGGCCGACGCCACCGTCCGGATACTGGAGCGCCTCCTGACCGCCGGGGTGGACCCGGAGACGGCCCTGGGGATGCTCACCGATCTCACTCTGCTCAGATCCGACGGGGAGCTCTCCGGCGCCACGGTGGACCTTCTGGCCGTACACATGTTCACCGGGGAGGGGCGGCTTTACAAGCAGGGCGCGGCGCCGTCCTACTTAAAGCGCGGCGGGACGGTCCGGCGCGTCAACGGCTCCCCCATCCCCGCCGGAACGGCTCTGCGCACCCCCGGGGCGAAGCTGTCCCTCCCCGCGGGGTCGGTCCTCGTCATGCTGTCCGACGGCGTCACCGCCGGGGCCGACGACAGGTGGCTCCGGGAGCTCATAGCCTCCCGGGACGGGACGGACATGACGGAGCTGGCCGAGGCCATCCTCGCCGAGGCCAAAAGCCGCTGCGCGGACCGGGACGACATGACGGTCCTGGCCGTGGCCGCGGAGGAACGGGCCTGAATCGAATGAATATTTTACCAGTCTCCCGGGCAGAATCAGGGTAAATGCTTTTCTGAGGTGAGACAAATGGTGAAGGGCGTCGCCCGAAGAGTCGTGATGATAAAATCGCCGGACCCGAAAATTTTTGACGAGGCCATCTTCATAGTCCGTGACGAGGCGGCCCGCCGCCCCGGCGTCACCACCGAGGAGCTGATGCGGGAGGCCCGGGACGTGGCGGAGAGCTTCGTCCGGCAGCGCCGCGGCGTGAGGCGCAGCCTCCCCTGGTGGGCCTGGTCGGCCATGGGCGCCGGCGGCGTGGGCCTCACCTGGCTCATAACGGCGCTTTTGTAATTGGGGCAAAACGCCGAAAGTCGAAATCTGCCTCCGCTCCCCTTGTATTATTCGGAAAATGAAGCTATAATGGGAACAGCATACCATCAGATATTGGGGTGTTCCATGCTATGAAAAAAATCATGCTGGTCTTCGGCACGCGGCCGGAGGCCATAAAGATGTGCCCGCTGGTGAGGGAGCTCAAGACCCGCCGCGGCGTGGAGACGCTGGTGTGCGTCACCGGCCAGCACCGGGAGATGCTTCGCCAGGTGCTGGACGCCTTCGGCGTGGAGCCGGACTATGACCTCATGGTCATGGCCCCCGGCCAGACGCTCTTTGACGTGACCGCCCGGGTCCTGGAGGGCATGAAGGGCGTGCTGGAGGCCGCGAAGCCCGACATCGTCCTGGTCCACGGCGACACCACCACCACCTTCGCCTCGGCCCTGGCGTGCTTTTACATGAACATACCCGTGGGCCACGTGGAGGCCGGGCTTCGTACATACAACGTGATGGCCCCGTACCCGGAGGAATTCAACCGCCAGGCGGTGGGCTCCATCGCCAGCTACAACTTCGCCCCCACGGCCCTGGCCCGGGACAACCTCCTGCGGGAGGGCAAGCCGCCCCAGTCCATCTACGTCACCGGCAACACCGCCATCGACGCTCTGGGGACCACGGTGGTCAGCGAATTTGAGCATCCCGAGCTCACCTGGGCCCAGGGCTCGCGCCTGGTCATCCTCACCGCCCACCGGCGGGAAAACTGGGGCGAGCCGCTCCACCGGATCTTCCGGGCCGTCCGCCGGGTGGCGGAGGAATTCCCGGACGTGAAGGTCCTCTACCCCATCCACTTAAATCCCCTGGTCCGTCAGGCCGCGGAGGAGGAGCTCGCCGGCTGCGACCGGGTCCGTATCATCGAGCCTTTGGACGTGGTGGCCTTCCACAATTTCCTGGCCCGCTCCTACATGATTCTCACCGACTCCGGCGGCATCCAGGAGGAGGCGCCCAGCCTCGGAAAGCCGGTCCTGGTGCTCCGGGACGTCACCGAGCGGCCCGAGGGCGTGAAGGCCGGGACCCTGCGGGTCATCGGCACCCGGGAGGACGTGGTCTACGACGAGTTCCGGACGCTCCTCACCGACGAGGAGCGCTACAACGCCATGTCCCGGGCCCAAAACCCCTACGGCGACGGCCTGGCCTCCCACCGCATCGCCGACATCCTCACCAAGGGGAGAACGACCGTATAAATCCGCAAAAAATCGGGGCCTCCTACGCGGGAGGGTTTCTACGCCCGCAGGCGTGTTTCGGAGGCCAACCGCCCCAACGGGGCGGCTCTTAGGCCGAAGATGGAACCCTCCCCTACGAGTTGATCAGGAGCGGTGCAATTATTGAAAATCCCAAATCAACGTGATAGCCAACAATACTGCTGTACGGGCCGCTGCCCACGGCGGCCCATCTTCCCGATTCACCGCCCGTTTTCCATCAATCGGTCCCTTTAGGGGCCGACGACCGAAGGAAGTGCCCCTGGGCGGACCACATCGGCCCGCGCTTTCGTTGCGTTCCCGCCCTCCGTTCAACGGAGCGCGGTGAAAAATCGGGGGATGGGCCGCTGTGGGCAGCGGCCCGTACAGCGGGAATGGGGGAATCATCGTTTGCCGGAAAGCGAGCGCGAATCGGGGGGACGGGCCGATGTGGTCATCGGCCCCTACATGAACGATTTCCGGCTATCGGGGTTGTGTGGCATGGCTGCTAAATTCATGATTTTGAGTTTTTTGACAAGCTGGGGCGCCGCTTTCGCGGCGCCCCGGTACGTTTCAATCCGATTTTTTAAAAAGGAGAGAACAAACGGAAACCGTTATAACGGATTTGCGCATCAATGAAATGTATTACAATGACGTTATGCTGTGCTATGACATATCCGCCGGCGAATTAAAAAAGGCATATACCGAAAAATTTGAAAAAAACATGACACGTTGGTAAACGCCCCCTTTGTCATTTTGCGGCAGGGTGTCTTTCCCGGCGCACTGGGCTTTTTTCAGCACAGCGGCGCGACGATTCTCAGGAAGCCGTCGATCAGCCATTTGCCGAAGGAGAGGCCCAGGTTTTGGAGGGTCCGCTCCCGGCATTTGGACTGGGTGTCCAGGTAGTCCGTTTTAAGGGCGGCGAGGAGCGAGGATTTATAAAACACCGTGTTGTTCTCAAACTGCAAAAAGAGGCTGCGGTAATCGAGATTGACAGTGCCCACGGCGCCCACCTTGCCGTCCACCAGGGCCGCCTTGGCGTGGACGAAGCCGGGGGTGTACTCGTAAATTTTCACCCCCGCCTCCAGCAGCACCGGGTAGAAGCTGCGGGTCATGCGAAAGACCAGCTTTTTGTCCGGTATCCCCGGCGTGATGATCCGCACGTCCACCCCGCGGCGCGCGGCGCGGATGAGGGCGTCCACCAGCGCCTCGCTGGGGAGAAGATAGGGGGTATAAAACCAGGCGTAGTCCTCCGCCTGGGCCAAAAGGTCGATGTACAGCTCGTTTGTGGTCCCCTTGGGCCGGAGGGGGGAGTCGTAGTAGGGCAGCACCAGGCCGTCCCGCGGGCCCGTCTCCCCCACGGGGGCGGACAGGTACTCCGCCGGTACCGGGTCCTTTGTAAAGGGGTCCCAGAGCTCCGCGAACATGCGGGTGAAGCTCCGGGCGGCCTCGCCGCGCACCATGAAGCCGATGTCCTTCCAGTGGCCGAAGCGGGTGATGTGATTGATGTACTCGTCCGCCAGGTTCACGCCGCCGCTGAAGGCGGTCTTTCCGTCGATGATCAGCATTTTCCTGTGGGTCCGGCAGCTCAGGGTGCCGCTGACATAGAGCAGCGGATTGAAGGCCACGCACCGGATGCCCTTTTTGCGCAGCGCCGCAGCGTCCTCCTTGGTGTAGGTGGAGATGCTGCCCAGGTCGTCGTACATCACCCGCACGTCCACGCCCTGGGCGGCCTTCCGGGCCATGACCTCGGTGAGGGAATCCCAGAAACGCCCGTTTTCGATGATGAGGTACTCCACAAAAATGAATTTTTCCGCCTTTTCAAGCTCCTCCAGCATCCTCGGGAACATATCGTCGCCCAGGGGGTAGTATTCCGTCTCCCGGCCCGGGCGCAGCGGCAGCCCGGTTTCACGCTGTACAAGGCGCAGGGTCTGGGCCAGGCGCCGGTCCTCCCGCTCCAGCTCCTCAAAGAGCGGCCCGGAGGCGTCCTCCTCCGGCGGCAGCGGCGGGGCCCCGGCGATTTTTTTGCGGATGGGCGCCATGGAGCGCTTGTTGCCCAAAATGAGGTACGTCAGCGCCCCCGCCAGGGGGAAGGTGAGGATCAGCGCCAGCCACAGCATGCGGTAGGTGCTCTCGTCCGGCTTCATCATGAGGTACAGCACCATGACGAGCCCCAGCGCCCCAAGAATGATGCCGACAGCCGTGGCCCAGTGCCGCAGCCACGTAAAGAGCAGCACATATAGAGCTGCCTGGAGCAATACCGCCGGGACCACGGCAATGGCCCTGTGAAGAATCTTTTTCATTTCTCTCTCCTGTCGGCGCGCTTTTACCTGGATTTGATGATCTGGATGGATAAAATCAGCGTCTTGATGCCGGAGATGAGGATGGAGACGCCGATGAGGAGCCCCACGGAGATCATGGTGATCCAGGGCTGGAACACGCAGACGATGCCGATGACGGCGGTGGCGGCGCCTAAAATCAGCACCACCAGCCAACCGGCGGTGCGAAGCTCGCCGGGCAGCGCTTGGTTGAGCTTCCGGAGGGCCAATGCCTCCGAGATGCCGCACACGCCGTAGACCGCCATCCACACCGCCGCCGTCACGGCGATGACCAGGTTCGTGGCAAACTGCGCGAAGGCGTTGACCACGATGAAGCCGCCGAAGAGCACCCCGGCGATGCCGCCGATGAGCTCCCAGACGCTCCGCCCCTCGCGCCCCGCGGCGAAGCGGAAGATGGCCGAGACGCCCACCACCACAATGGACCCTCCGGCCAGCCACCCCAGCGCCGAGAAGGTCGCCACAGGCGTGGCGATGCAGTCCACCCCGCAGACGATCATCAGGATGCTCATAAGAATCAGTATTACACTCATATAAAGTGCCTCCCTTCCATGATTTTTTCCATTGTACCCCTTTTTCCGCCAAAGGTCAATGCTCAGGCCGCCTTATTTCGCGGTGAGCACATGCCAGACGTCGTCCCCCGTAAACCCGCAGCGGCGGTAGAGGTGCTCAGGGTTTGTGGGGTCGTTCGCTTTCCCCGAGACAGTGGCAAATCCGGCCCGGCCGCGGGCCCTGGCGAGAAGGGTGTTGACCGTAATACTAATCCCTGATTAAAAACGCCAACCGAGCGGCGAGAATTTTTTGCGTCAGGCGAGGAAGACGGCGCAGACAATACTGTATGTATTGTCAAGCCGTCTGACGAAGTATGGCGCGAAAAAAGACCGCCGCAAATTTGAGATTTTGATCAGGGATCAGTATCAGCTCTCCAACCGGCGCATGAGCTCTGTCACGTCGATGGGCTTTGTCAAAAAGTCGTCCATCCCCGCCGCCAGGGCGCGCTCCCGGTCCTCCGGGAAGGCGTTGGCGGTGCAGGCGTAGATGCGCACCGTCCCGGCGTCGGGCCTCGGGAGGGCCCGGATGGCCATGGCCGTCTCGAAGCCGTCCATCTCCGGCATCAAAAGGTCCATCAGGACCGTGCCGTAGGTCCCGGGGGCGGAGGCCGCGAACGTGTCCAGCGCTATCTTGCCGTTCTCCGCAAGGTCCGCCTCAAAGCCCTCCCCGGCAAGGAGTTCCAAAAGGATCTCGCCGTTGAGCTCGTTGTCCTCGGCTACCAGGATCTTCCCGGTCCGGGCCGGCGCTCCGCCCTCGCCGTGGGGCTCCCCGGCGTTCCCGGCGGGCCGGGTCCCGGACAGCCTGGAGGTGAAGCTGAAGGTGAAGGTAGTCCCCTCCCCCGCCCGGCTGCTGAAATCCAGCTCCCCGCCCATGAGCTTCACAAGGCTCCGGCTTATGGCCAGCCCCAGCCCGGTCCCCTGGTTGCCCTTGGAGACTGTGCCCAGGTCCTGGGAGAATACGTCAAATATGCGCTTCTGGAATTCCTCGCTCATGCCGCAGCCGGTGTCGGCCACCGTGGCGATATTCCGCACCGCGCCGTCCCCCGCCGGCTCCTGGCGCAGCGTCAGGGTGACATTTCCGCCGCCGGGAGTGAATTTCCGGGCGTTGTCCAGGAGGTTTAAGAGCACCTGCTGGATGCGGGCCTCGTCGCCGAGGATATAGGGGCTGGATATCCGGATGTCCGCGGCGTAGCGTATCCCTTTCTCCTCCATGCCGCCCCGCACCACCGAATCCACGGTGTTCATCAAAAGCTCCAGGTCCACGGGCTTTTCCGAGAGCTCCACCCGCCGGTCCTGGAGCTCCGACATATCCAGGATGTCGTTTACCAGCGACAGCAGGTACTTGGCGGTGACGGTGGACTCGTCCAGGTATTTATTCAGCGTCTCCCGGTCGTCCAGCTTCTGGGCCATCAGGTAATTGAGGCCGATAAGGCCGTTCAGGGGCGTCCGAATCTCGTGGCTCATGGTGGAGAGGAACTGCGCCCGGGCCCTGGCGTTGGCCCGGTCCTCGGCGTAGCGTATGCGCTGGCGCGTCAGCAGGAGCATCAGGACGAGAATGACCGCCAGGGCGGCGCCCAGGAGCATCACGGTGTACTTGTACTGGTACAGAAAATCCCGCGCCGTGAACTCGTACTGGTTCTCCATGACGCCGCGGATGATATACGTGCCCGTCTCGTCCTCGGTCATGGCGGCAATGGCCTTGTTGAGGATGCCGATGAGCACCCGTCCGTCCTCCTGGCTGGGGCCGCTGTAGTCCCCGAAGGCCACCACGGCGGAGAAGCACTGCTCGTCCTCAAGGCCCGGCACCGGGATGACCTGCAGGTCCTCGTATATGGGCTTCACGATCCAGTGCTCCGCCACGTACTGGTTCTGGATCGTGAGGTCGGCTTCGCCCTCCCGGACGGCGTCCAGGCAGTCGGTGATGGACTCGTAGTCCTCCAGGGTGAAGTTGGGGAACATCTTGCCCATGACCTTGTGCAGGGTCTGGGAGCCGGTGGACACCGCCACGGTGAAGCTGGCGGCGGAGCTGAACTCCAGGCCCTCCTTGGCCACCACCACCTTGCGGCAGGAAAGATACGGCTGGCTTATGAGGATGCCGTTGGCGGTGAGGTTCTCCTCATTGTACTCAACGCTGGAGACGAGGTCCAGACCCTGCCCCAGCAGGTACTCGTAGGTCACCTGCCCCGCGGGCAGCGGCACGTATTCGAAGGCTATGCCGCACCGCTGGCTTATGCTGTCGAATATGTACCGGGCGATTCCCGCCATATCCCCGTCCCTGGTGAAGGACACGGGCACCCGGTCCTGGACATAGCCTATCTTCAGGGTGGGGTGGGCCGCGACGCAGCTCTTTTCAAGCTCCGAAAGCTCCAGCCCCGCCGTCTCCCCCTCCGCCCTGGCCGGGAGGGCGGCAAGCCCGGCGCAAACCGAGAAAATAAGCGCGAGGACCACCGGAGCGATGATGATCTTTCTCTTCCGAGACATACCGGCATCTCCTTTGACGGAAAATTCCTGCCAGAACGAAAGTCAAAATTTAATAATCTAATATTATACCAGCTATATCCCTATTTGTCAAACCGAAGCGGAACAATTAATGGCGAAATTTGTAAGCCGCCTTCCCGCAGCAAAAGCAAAATAGAATCAATCCTGCCGAATTTTGGGCAGTTTTTTCCCGTTAGTTATCTGCTGTTTTATGAGCCAAAAAAAGGCATTTCAGAACCGACGCTTAACTATTATCAGCCAGACAAACGGGAATTTGTCTATATCTTCTTTTTCGGTTTTGGCGCTGGCAGTTCCTCATACATAGCGTTAAATAAACCTGTCAAAAACTCTCTGTTGTCAACTTCGTCCACCAACAACATCTCTTTTGCTCCCTCATAGGGGTTTTCATAGATTGCTGTTGGCATATAGCGGATCGCTGCTTTTATTGGTTTTACAAGCAATCTGTCATCATAGATACCGCCTACGATCTTGCCGCGGTAATAGATGATAAATTCTCCCATCATAGCCCGAACTGTAATTTCATCCAATTCGGATAATTGCCCTAAAATAAAATCTAAATATTCTTTGCTTGACGCCATGTTTCCACCTCCAAATACCGATTTATCGTTGCTTTATTCTACCACACCCAGCCACAAAAAGCAATGTCCCTCGGACACACGCTGTGTGTCCGGGGGACAGCCTATGGAAGTTATCTTTCTCTTTCCTCTCTATCAATGGTAGGCTCTAC
>CANROF010000057.1 GCA_947632155.1 uncultured Oscillospiraceae bacterium | reverse complement strand
TAAAGGTACACGGTGACGGAATCCGGAAGATTATTGGTGGTTACGTTACCGTCGATGTTCTTCCAGAACTTCTCCACGGGGATGGAGATGAGTATGGGCTCGTAAGTGTTGGTGACGGCGACAGACGCAGTTTTCTCAGCCTCGACGGTGACCTCGCCCGTGCCGCCGACGGTCCAGGTGTAGCCGTCGATGTCGGCATCCTGCTCGGTGACGGTGTAGGTCCCGGGGACAAGTCCGGTAAGGGTGGTGCAATTGCTGCCGGTGACGGTGACTTCGTGGCCGTCGGGATAGCCGGGGCCGGTCACGGTGAAGATGTAA
Organism: uncultured Oscillospiraceae bacterium; assembly: GCA_947632155.1. Lineage (GTDB taxonomy): Bacteria > Bacillota > Clostridia > Oscillospirales > Oscillospiraceae > RUG626. Next base: position 14,327 of record CANROF010000057.1, on the reverse strand, counting down.
GCCTTGTTCGCCGCCTCACTTCCGCCGCCGACAACTTTCTTGATGATGGTCAGGCTGCCCAGTTTCTGGGTGTAGGTGTTGGTGACGGCGACCTCGGCGGTTTCATCGGCTTTGACCTCAACCTCACCCGTGCCGTTGACGGTCCAGGTGTAGCCGTCGATGTTGGCGTCCTGCTCGGTGACGGTGTAGGTCCCGGGGACAAGTCCGGTAAGGGTGGTGCTGTCGGTGCCGGTAACGGTGACTTCGTGGCCGTCAGGATAGCCGGGGCCGGTAACGGTGAAGGCGTAAGCCTTGTTCGCCGCCTCACGGCCGCCGCCGACAACCTCCTTGGCGATGGTCAGGCTGCCCAGCTTCTGGGTGTAGGTGTTGGTGACGGCGACCTCGGCGGCTTTCCCGGTCTCCACGGTGACGGCGGCCTCGCCGGTGACGGTCAGCGTGTACCCCTCGATCTCGGCGTCCCGCTCCGTGACGGCGTACTCCCCGGGGGCGAGGTCCTCCAGTGTCGCGCTGCCGCCGCCGGTGACGGTCAGCTCCACCCCGTCGGGGCAGCTCGGGCCGGTGACGGTGAAGGTGTAGACCTTGTTCGCCGCCTCCTCCCCGCCGCCGGAGACGGTTTTGGTGACGGTGAGGGAGCCGAAAGCCTCCGCCACGGCGGCATAAAAGCTCCGCCCGTACACATTCTCGACCTTACCGGGCCAAACTTTCTCTTCCTCATACGGTGTCGCCGCGGACCTCCAGACAAACGGGCCCTCGACACCCTCCACGGTCATCCCGTCCAGGGACATCAGCTCGCTTTCCGGGCTCTCAATGTAAATGTCGCCGGGGCCGCCGGTGCCCTTCGTGTTGCCGTAGACCGCGCCGGACACATAGACGACGGCGCCGCCGCCTATCCCTCCGGCGGCGGCATGATCGCTGTTAGCCGCGTAATTGTAAGTGACTTCCGTGTCCGTCAGCGTGACTGTTCCCGCGTTGGCTATCGCCCCGTACAGTCCCTGGGAGCTGTTGCCGGTAAACTTTGATTCCCTGATCGTAACCTCGGCCTTGGAGCTCACGGTGGTAACGGCTCCGGCGCACTTATCGTTTGCATCGCAAATAGCCGTATTGTTTTCAAACGTACAGCCAGTAATTGTGACCGCCGCGCCGGTTGAAACGTACACGGCTCCGGCCCTTACGGCGGAGTTTCCGGAAAACACGCAGGCGTCGAACGTCGTCGGAACGCTTGCGCACACCGCGGCGGAAAGGCTCCCGCTTCCGGTGTTGTTTCTGAATTCACAACCGGTCAGGGCGGCTTCGCCTGTAAGTGCAAGTCCCTTGTATACACCACAAAGATAGACGGCGGCGCAGCCAAATATGTTGCTCTCAAATTTACAGCCGGAGATATTTGTCTTGGAGGCGGCCACATACAAGGCCGCCCCGGAGCCCATTACCGACTGTTTGCCGGGATAATTGAATCCGCTGACGGTAAGCTCCTCCAGCACGGCCTTTGTGTCTGCGCCGTTGGAGCTGATGTATATCCCCCGGCATTCGGCCCCGCCGCCGGTGACGCGGCCGTTTCGGATGGTCACGCTGCCGCCGTTCTCCAGCGTCACGCTGACGGCTGTCCCGCCGCTTGAGGTCAGCGTTTTCCCGCCCAGGTCCAGGGTGAAGCTCTTGCCAACCACGAAGACGGACTCGGCAACGTCCTCCAAAAGCGTGACAGTCCCGCCATCCTGAACGGCGTCAAGGGCGGCCTGGAGTGTCGGAAAAGCCTCCTCCCCCGCCATCGCCACATCCTGCGCGGGCTCCCCCTCCGCCAGAGCGGCGGTGCCCAGCACTCCGGCGCAGACAACCAGCGCCAAAAGCGCCGCCGCGAGCCTCCCGGCGATGAGCTTTGTCTTTTTCATAGCCACAACCTCTTTTCAAAAAAATATCCCCCGCCCCGGCCCCTATCCGGCCCAGGCGGGGGTTTACCCCAAATAATTACACCTAAAAAATACCACCTCCGTCCCATTGGCGCAAGAGAATTGTTGAAAAATGTCGATAAAATGTGAAAATTGCATCAAATAATGCTTTCAATAATACTGTTGTTTTCCCAAAACCGCAAAAAAATTTCTCGCCAGCGGTCAGCGGCTTGAATGAAAGCTGCGGGTGTGGTAAAATGAATTATATTTTATCCGGGGGCGAAATTATGGAAATAAAGGAAATCATGGAACGGCTCTCCGTATTTGGGCAGGACAGGCCGCTTCCCAGGGAGGCGCTGGCCGAGGCGGCACGGCAAAGAGAGGCCATAACGCCTGTGCTGCTGGACAGGCTGGACTGGCTTTTGAAAAACGTCCGGGAGCGGAAGGATGAGGTATACGGTGAGCCGGAGTACGGCCAGAGCTGGTACGCGCTCTTCCTGCTTGCCCAGTTCCGGGAAAAGCGGGCGTATCCAACGCTCATACGCCTTTTGAGCCTGGACAAGGACCGGCTGGAGATTGCCCTTGGAGACGAGGTCTGCAAGGCAGGCGACCTGCTTTACAGCACCTACGACGGGGACCTGGCCTCGGCCCAGGCGCTGGCCGCCGACGCCTCCCTGGACCCTTTCGCCAGAGACGCGGCGTTGAATCTGATGCGGGGACTACACCGGGACGGGCGCATGAGCCGCGAAGCGCTGGCGGGCTTTATCCGGGACCGTCTTGAGGCCATCGGGGACGGCGAGGACGAGGAGCTTTTCGCGGCCATGCTGGTCGAAACGACGGCCGACGCGGACCTATTTGAGCTGACGGAGGATATCCGGCGGGCCTACCGCCAGGGGAAAGTGGAGGAAACTCTCTTAGGGGAATTTGACGGCTTTCTCGACTGCCTTTTTTGGGAAACCCGCCCCGAGAAGCAGACGCGGTATGTGGCGGATGCCGCCGCGGAGCTGGCCGGCTGGGCGTGCTTCAAAAGGGAAAAGCCCTCAAAGCCCAGCGTCGCCGAGATCAGGAGCTGGAAGGTGGGGCGGAACGACCCGTGCCCCTGCGGAAGCGGGAAGAAGTTCAAAAAGTGCTGCCTGAAAACGCTGGAGGAGCAGGAGGCCCAGTTCATGCGGTACGCGGAGCGTGATCGTGACCCCTATCCCCCCGTCGCCGGTCAGGGCGGGCGCCCGGGGCTGGCGGATCTTTACAGTCAGGATGCCATCGCCGTGGACAGGCCGGCTTACAGGGCCCTGAAGCTGCTCCGCGGTCCTGTCCTTCGGTCGCGTGAGGAGGAGTACCGGGTGAGAAGGCAGGCCCGCGATCTCCTTTTGGACGCTTTTCAGGAAACGCGGAGGATTTGCTCCGAGCACGGCATCAGAACGGCTGAGGAATTTGACCGGGAGTACCGTGTACACTACGACTGCGCCCGGTGGCTGGAGGCTCTGCTGGAGCTTTTGACCAACGACGACCCGCGCCGTCCGGAGGTGGAGGCGTTTCTCCGCGGCTGACGCGGCGGATGCGAGGAAAAGGGCGGTATCGTAAAGACGGTCAACATTTAAAATTGGCAAATAATACTAATCCCTAATCAAAAACTCCAATTCGCGACGGTCTTTTTTGCGCCATGCTTCGTCAGACGGCTTGACAATACATACAGTATTCTCTGCGCCGTCTTCCTCGCCTGACGCAAAAAATTTTCGCCGCTCGGTTGGCGTTTTTGATCAGGGATTAGTATAACAAGTGGACCTGTTTTTCGAGGGGCGAAAAGCAGGTCCTTTTGTCTACTCTTTATTGGAAAAAGGTATCAAACGCTTTGCCGGGGCGTTTTCCGGTGAGGCAGGAGTCGAAGAGCTCGCGGAGGGCCGGGTGGAGGCGCTGGAAGGTCGGGCCCGACTGGCACACGTGCTGGACGTAGAGAAGCGCCGCCCGATGAGCCGGGTCCACCACCAGGAACGCGCCGGCGGCGCCGTCCCAGCCGAACTGGCCGGGGGTCCCGGCGGTGCGGGAGCCGTCCGTCAGCACCCGGACGCCCAAACCGTAGTTGAAGTCCCGGTCCGCGGGGCTCCGGGCCAGGAAATCCCGGAGGGGCGCTCCCGTGAGCCGCGGCGCGCGCATCAGCTCCACCGTCTCGGGCCTCAGAAGCCTGTAGCCCCCCGCCGACGTCCCGCCCAGGGACAGCGCCGCGGGGAGCTTTACGTAATCCGACGCCGTGGCCAGGAGCCCCGCGCCGCCGGACTCGTAGCGGTCCGAGAACACGTAGGGATTCCCCTGCCCGATGGGCACGGCCGCGCCCCCCGGCCCCGTGTGGGCAAACTGCGCGGACAAGCGCCCGCGCTGCTCCGCCGTGGGATGGAAGGTCACGTCCTTCATGCCCAGGGGCGCGGTGACGGCCTCCTCTATGTACGCGCCCAGGGTCCCGCCGGTGACGGCGCCGATGACGGCGCCAAGGACGTCGTGGGCCATGCTGTACAGATAGTGGGCGCCGGGGTCAAACCGCAGCGGGTCCGCCGCCAGGGCGGCGGCCAGCTCCCGGGTGGAGCCGCCGGAGCTGCGCAGGGCCTCCTGGAAGTGAGGCCGCGCCGCCAGGTCGTAATCCAGTCCCCCGGTCATGGTGAAGAGATGCCCGATCAAAAGCTCGGTCCTGGCCGGCCGCACCGTGCCGTCCGGGTCCCGGACGGTGAGGTCCCGGAACTCCGGAAGATACGCCGCCACGGGGTCGGTAAGGCGCATCCGCCCCTCCTCTAAGAGCCTCGCCCCCGCCGTGCAGGTGGCTACCTTTGTGGCGGAGTAGAGCCAGTAGGTGTCCGACGGGGACGCCGGCCGCGTCCCCTCCGCGTCGGAAAAGCCCGCACAGTGGTGGTAGGCCAGCTCTCCCTCCAGCGTCACCGCGCATTCGCAGGCGGGGATGTCCGCCTTTTCCCGAAGGCAGTCCAGAAAATCCGTGAGCGCGTCAAAATGATACATATCCGCCTCTTTTCCCGCGCCGGAGCGCGGCGCGAAAGATTTCTGTATGATATAGCAATGATATAGTAGCATAAAATCCGCCCCGTGTTCAGCTTCGATTCTCTTTTTTGATAAACTGCCAATAATACTGGACAATTCGCAATGAAATATGGCCCTTTTCGGTTTTATAATAAAGGTGGGTCCGAATAGTTTCATTGGAGGGACAGCTATGATACGTGTTGGAACAGTCAACATCGACACCTCGCACCCTATGGGGTTCGCGGATTCCATGCGGAAGACCGGCCGCATGAGATATGTGGGGGTGTACAACGACTCCTTCCGGTCGGACGCGGAGGTGGAGGGCTTTATCGCCCGTTACGGGCTTGAGCGCCGTTGCGGGACCATCGAGGAGCTGGCCGGGATGTGCGACATCGGCTTCATCCAGGGCTGCGACTGGGACGAGCACCTTCGCTGTGCCGAGCCCTTTCTCCGGGCGGGGAAGCCCGTCTTCATTGACAAGCCCCTGGTGGGGAATCTCCGGGACCTCAAAAGGGCCCGGGAGCTTGCGCGTCAGGGCGCGGTGATCTTAGGCTCCTCCAGCGCCCGCTATGCCTTTGAGATACGGGCGCTTTTGGACATGCCGGCGGAGGAGCGCGGGCAGATCGTCACGGTCTACGGCACCTCGGGGGTGGACGAGTTCAACTACGGCATACATATCGTGGAGGCCATCGGCGGGATAATGGGGCCCGGGGCCCGGTCCGTGCGGTACATGGGCCGGGGCGAGGCCGGCGGGAAGTACACGGAGAGCTACTTTGTGCGCTATGAGGACGGACGCAGCGCCGTCTATACCCTCTTCACCGGTACCTGGCAGCCCTTTGCCGTGACGGTGATGACCACAAAGACCACCTTTGCCATGAAGCTGGACTCCAACCGCCTCTACGACGCGCTCATCGGCGAGCTTTGCGACTACATGGAGGGCAGGCCCAACCACCTGGCCTGCCCCGACGAGCTTTTTGAGAGCGTCGCCATCGCCCTGGCCGCCGCGGACTCCCGCCGGAGAGGCGGCGCGGAGGTGGAGCTCACGGCGCTTACCGAGGACGGCCCATCCTACGACGGACCGGCCTTCAAAAAGGGCTACGCCGCCGCCTCGGGGAAGATGTACGCGCTTTGACCGGCCATGCCGGAGAAAAGAAGAGGATAAAATCGAAAAAGGGGGAGAAAACCATATGAATTTCGGAATCATCGGCTGCGGCGTTATCGCCTATACCCACGCCACGGCGCTGAAGGCCCTGGAGGCGGAGGACTGCCGCCTGCTGGCCTGCTGCGACATCGTCCCGGAGAAGGCCGACGCCTTCGCCGCCCGCCACGGCGTCCCCAGGGTCTACCACGACGACGCCTCCATTCTGGCCGACCCCGACGTGGACATCGTCTGCGTCTGCGTCCCCAGTGGGAGCCACGGGGAGGTCTGCGAGATGGCGGCGAAGGCGGGCAAGCACATCGTCTGCGAGAAGCCCCTGGAGATCACTCCGGAGCGGGCGGCCGCCGCCGCGGCGCTGCCGGAAAAATACGGCGTCCGGATGCAGTCCATCCACCAGCGCCGGACCATGCCCGCGGCCATCGCCGCCCGGGAGGCCATCCGCCAGGGCAAGCTGGGAAAAGTGTGCCTGGCGGAGGCGGACCTGAAATACTACCGGGACCAGGCCTACTACGACAGCGGCGACTGGCGGGGGACCTGGGAGCTGGACGGCGGCGGGTGCCTCATGAATCAGGGCGTCCACGGCGTGGACCTCATCCTCTGGATGCTGGACGCCCAAATCGACACCGTCTACGGCCAGGCCGCCACCCTGAGCCACGCCATCGCGGTGGAGGACAACGCCGCGGCGGTGCTGCGAATGCGTGACGGCTCCGTCTGCGTTATTGAGAGCTCCACCTCCGCCTATCCGGGCTTTTCCACCTCCTTTTCCATCTACGGGGAAAAGGGCACCATCATCTTCAACGACGAGGGGATCGTGGAGTGGAACTTCATCGACCCCACGGACGCCCCGCCCCGTCCCGACCGTCTGGGGGAGGCCATGGGCGGCTCCAAGAGCAACGTGAACATCACCATCGACGGGCACATCACCTTACTGCGGGACATGGCCCGGGCCGTCCGGGACGGCCGGGAGCCCATGCTCCCCCCGCGGGACGCGGTCCTGGCCGTAAAGGTCATCTGCGCCGTTTACGAATCCTCCCGCACGGGCAGGCCCGTGAAATTCTGAAGGACAGGAGCGTGAAGTCATGCGGTTTGCCATTATCGGATGCGGCGTGGTGGCCCACACCCACGCCATGGCGCTGGAGCGCCTGCCGGAGCAGACTCTCTGCGCGTGCTGTGACATCCTCCCGGAGAAGGCCGACGCCTTCGCCAAAAAATACGGCGTCCCCAAGGTCTACTACGACTATCGCCGGCTTTTGGACGACCCGGAGGTGGAGGCGGTGTGCGTGTGCACCCCCTCGGACCTCCACGGGGAGATGAGCGTCGCCGCCATGCGCTCCGGCAAGGCCGTCGTCTGCGAAAAGCCCATGGAGGTCACCGTGGAGAAGGCCCAGGCCATCATCGACGCCGCCGACGAGACAGGCGCGAAGATCCAGTGCATCTTTCAGCGGCGTCTCCTGCCCACGGCGAGGGCCGTGAAAAAGGCCGTGGCCGAGGGCGCGCTGGGGCGGATCTGTCTCGCGGAGGCGGACCTCAAATACTACCGGGACCAGGCCTACTACGACAGCGCCGGCTGGCGGAACGTCTGCGGCGGCGCCATGCTCAACCAGGGAGTCCACGGCATCGACCTCATCCTCTGGATGCTGGGGGAGCCGGTGAAGACGGTCTTCGGCTTTGCCGGGACTCTGGCCCGCAAAACAGGCGTGGAGGACACCGCCGCGGGAATTCTTACCATGGAGAGCGGCGCTGTCTGCGTCATCAAAAATACTACGCTGGCCTACCCCGAGTTCCCCACGGGCTTCACCGTTTACGGGGAAAAGGGGACCGTGGGCTTCGACGACCTGGGGCTCAATATCTGGGAGTTCACCGACCCCGCCTCTGCCCCGCCCCGCCCCGAGGACGTGCCGGAATTCAGCCAGAAGGCCCCCATCAGCTTAAAGCCCTACTACGGGAACATGCACGCCTACCTCCTTCAGGACCTGGCGGACGCCGTGCGGGAGGACCGGGAGCCCCTGATTCCGCCGCGGGAGGCCATCCGGGCCGTCCGGGCCATCTGCGGCATCGACCGCAGCGCGAGGCTTGGCGTGCCGGTGGAGTTTTGACATGCCGAGGCTATCCTTTATCACCGACGAGGCCACCCAGAGCTTCGCGGAGGCGGTGGGGTTCGCCCGCGCGGCGGGGCTCGCGGGTCTGGAGCTGCGGAGCGTCGGGGACATGCCCGTGGACCTCATCCCGTCGGAGACGCTTCGGGAGTGGCGGCGGGTCCTGGACGGCGAGGGACTGCGCGTCCCCTGCCTCTCCGGGAGCTTCTACAAGTGCCCCATCCACGGCCGGGACCGGGAGCTTGATAAGCTCCGGCGTCTCATGGAGGCGGCGCACATCTTGGGCGCGGGGCTCATCCGGGGCTTTGCGTTCTTCACGCCCGAGGCCGGTCCCCTGCCGCCCCGGGCCCTGGCGAAATATTTCGAGGCCCCCGCCGCCCTGCTGCGGGGCAGCGGCCTTAAAATGGTCCTGGAAGCGGACCCCTCGGTGAATACGCCCAACCACGCGTCTCTGGCGGCGCTCCTTTCCGAGCTGGACCCGGAGGTCTTCGGCGCGGTCTACGACCCGGGGAACGACCTCTTTGACACCGCCGGGGAGGCGCCCTGGCCCGACGGCCTGGAGGCGGTCCGGCCATACCTTCTCCACGTCCACGTGAAGGACGCGGTGTACGGCCCGGATGGGCGCCCCCGGTGTCTGGCCCCCGGGGAGGGCCTGGTCCCCTGGCGGGACATCCTCCGGGACCTCAAGATCTGCGGCTACGGCGGCTGGCTGTCCTTAGAGCCCCACTACCGAAAGGGGACGGTCCTGACGGAGGCGCAGATGCGCCTGCCCGCGGGCTCCGATTTCACCCGCGGCGGCCTGGAGGCCGCCCGGGAGAGCGCCGCGGCTATGAAAACCATGCTGGAGGCACTTTCATGAAAATCATCAAAAACGCCCGCCTCATCACGGGCGGGCAGATCGTAGAGCGTGACGTGGGCATTGAGGGCGGCCTCATCGCCGCCATGATGCCCCCCGGCGTTCTGGAGGGCGAGACGCTTCTTGACGCCGGGGGACTCTACCTCTCCCACGGCTTTATCGACATCCACGTCCACGGGGGCGGCGGATACGACTTTATGGACGGCACGGAGGAGGCCTTTCACGGCGCCTCGGCCCTCCACCTGCGCCACGGCACCACCGGCATGGTCCCCACCACCCTGGCCGCCGGCCGGGAGGAGCTGGAGCGGGCTTTTCACGTCTACAACGCCTGTAAGCCGGGCTTTCCCGACGGGGCGAGGCTCCTGGGCATCCACGTGGAGGGGCCGTACCTGGCCCCCTCACAGTCCGGCGCCCAGGACCCGGCATTCATCCGGGACCCGGACCCGGAGGAGTATGAGGCCCTTTTCGATCTGTGTCCGGACATCCTGCGCTGGACCGTGGCCCCCGAGCGCCCCGGGGCCCTCCAAATGGGCGACTGGATGCGCTCCCGCGGCATCGTGGGGAGCGTCGGCCACTCCGACGCCGAGTACGGCGAGGTCCTTGAGGCCGCCCGTCACGGCTACACCCACGTGACGCACCTATACTCCGCCATGTCCACCGTCGTCCGCCGGGGCGGCTTCCGCCACGCGGGGATCGTGGAGAGCGCCTACCTCATCCCGGAGCTCACAAGCGAGGTCATCGCCGACGGCTGTCACCTGCCGGGGTGCCTTTTGGAGATGGCCTGGCGGTTCATCGGGCCGGACAGGCTGTGCCTCGTCACCGACGCCATGCGGGCGGCGGGCGAGACGCGGGGGGAGAGCGTCCTGGGGAGCCTCCAAAACGGCCAGCGGGTCATCTTGGAGGACGGCGTGGCCAAAATGCCCGACCGGAAGGCCTTCGCGGGAAGCATCTGCACCGCCGACAGGCTCGTGCGGACCATGGCGTCCCTCACCGGGGCCGGGCTTGCCGGCGCGGTGAAGATGGTCACCGAGACGCCGGCGAGGATTCTGGGGCTTCAGGACAGCACCGGCTTTGTCCTCCCCGGGCGGGCCGCGGACCTGGTGCTTTTTGACGGGGACGTGAATGTGAAATACGTCCTCACCGGCGGCGTCATCCGCTGAAAGGAGAAAAATGGAAAAGGAATTTACGGCGGACGCCCTGCGCGTCCGCGTCTACAGGACCCGCGCCGGGATGGGCGCCGCCGCGGCGGCGGATATTGAGGCCGCGGTGCTGGAGGTCCTGGCGGAAAAGGACTTCTGCAACATGATCTTCGCCGCCGCACCCAGTCAGAACGAGGTCCTGGCGGGGCTGGCGGGCTCGAAAACAATCGACTGGGCCCGTATCCGGGCCTTCCACATGGACGAATATCTGGGCCTGTCCCCCGACGCGCCCCAGGGCTTTGCCAATTTCCTGCGCCGGGCACTCTTTGACCGGGTGCCCCTGGGGGAGGTCCGGTGCCTTGACTGCGCCGCGGAGCCGGAGGCCGAGTGCCGGCGCTACGCCGCGCTCCTTGCGGAATACCCGCCGGACATCACCGTCATGGGCATCGGGGAGAACGGCCACATCGCCTTCAACGACCCCCACGAGGCCCGGTTCGACGACCCGGCGGCGGTGAAGGCCGTGACGCTGGACGAGGTATGCCGGATGCAGCAGGTCCACGACGGGTGCTTCCCGCGCCTTTCGGACGTGCCGCGGATGGCCCTGACCCTGACGGTCCCGGCCCTGACGGCGGCAAAGCGCGTCTTCTGCGTGGTGCCGGCGGCCTCCAAGGCCCGGGCGGTGCGGGACACCGTCACGGGCCCCGTATCCGAGGCCTGCCCCGCCTCCGTCCTCCGGCATCACGAAAACGCCGTCCTCTATCTGGACGCGGACAGCGCGTCGCTTCTCTGAGGTGCGAATATGACAAATATTACCTTTACCGGCGTCCTGCCCTCCCGCCTCCGGGAGGCTCTGCCGGAGCTTTTGCCCCTGCTGGGCCTCGCCCAGGGCCCCGGTGGCCTCAGGTTGGATGGGTACGCCGCCCCCGGTCCGGAGGTCCGGAGGCAGGGGGATACCGTCCGCGTGGGCTGGGGGAAGCCCGTCCACTTCTACCGGGCCCTGTCGCTCCTGGCGGAGGGGCTGGACCGGCCGGAGCTCACCCTGACCGAGCGGCCCTGCTTTGAGACGGGCTTTATGATCGACGCCTCCCGCAACGCCGTGCCCTGCGTGGACGGCCTCAAGCGCGTCCTCCGGCGCATGGCGCTCATGGGGATGGACACCGGCATGATGTACACCGAGGACACCTATGAGGTCCCGGAGTACCCGTATTTCGGCTATATGCGGGGCCGCTATACCCAGGCGGAGCTCCGGGAGCTGGACGACTACGCCGACGTCTTGGGCATTGAGCTCATCCCCTTCATCCAGACGCTGGGGCACTTGAACCGCATCCTCCACTGGCCGGACATGTACCGGTACGCCGACAACGGGGAGGTGCTCCTGGCCGACAGCGAGGACACCTACGCGCTTATCCGGGCCATGCTCCGGGCCGCCAGCGCCCCCTACCGCACAAGGCGCATCCATATCGGCATGGACGAGACGCACGGCATCGGCATGGGCGCACACCTGGGCCGCTTCGGCTACGAGACGCCCCACGCCATCATCAAGCGCCATCTCCGGCGGGTGAAGGAGCTGTGCGACGAGCTGGGGCTTCGGCCCATGATGTGGGGCGACATGTTCTTCCGGCCCGACTCCCCCACCGGCGGGTACTACGACACCGGGGACCCCTCCCCCGCCTCCCTGGAGGCCCGCGTGCCGGGGGTGGAGATCGTCTACTGGGACTACTACCACAACACCGAGGCCGAGTACGCGGCCAACATTGAAAAGCACCGGAAGCTCTGCGACCCGCCTCTCTTCGCCGGGGGGATCTGGACCTGGACCGGCCCCGCGCCGGACTATGAAAAGACCGTCACCGCCTCCGTCGCCGGCCTCCGGGCCGCCAAGGCCGCGGGACTGCCCTTCTGTATCGGCTGCGCCTGGGGCGACAACGGCGCCGAGGCCAATATCCTGACGGCCCTTTTTGGGATGCAGCTCTACGCGGAGTTCGCCTACGCCGGCGAATATGACCCGGAGCGGCTGCAACGGCGCTTTCAAGTCTGCTGCGGGGCGGAGGCAGCGTGGTTTACGGGACTTTCCGGGTTCAACACCGTCCCCGGCATGGTCCCCACGGCGCTGCGGCCCGTGAACGCCGCCAAGTTCCTGCTCTATGAGGACCCCATGGTCCAGCTCTTCGAGGCGGACACCCGGGGCCTTGCCATGGCGGACCACTACGCCGCCCTGGAGGAACAGTACGCCGCCTGGGCCGCGGCCGGGGAGGGCGGGGAATACGCCCCCATGCTCCGGTTCTATGCGCTGCTGGCCGGGACGCTGGCCCACAAGTGCCGCTGGCACGAGGGCGCGGCGGCGCTGGCCCGGGCCGGGGACCGGCGGGGACTTCTGGCCCTGTCGGAGGAGCTTGCGGCCGCCCGGGAGTACGCGGAGAAGCTTCGCCGGGCCTGGCGGGAGCTCTGGGCCCTCACCAACAAGCCCTACGGCTTTGAGGTCATCGACGGCCGGATGGGCGCCGTGTGCGCCCGGCTCGACACCGCCCGGAGCCGCGTGGAGGACTGGGCGGCAGGCGGCGGGGAGACTCTGCCGGAGCTTTTGGAGCCGGCGCTGCCCTACACCCTGCGGGAGGGCGGAAGGCTCTTCGGAAGCTACGCCGTTGGAGAGATTTTCTCCGCCTGTAAAATAGACTAACTGGCTTGAAAGGCCGTTCCGGCCTTTCAATGCCAAGGGGAACGTGCGGAAAATTTTTCTGAATTTTGCGAAATTCAGAAAAATTTCCCTGCCGTTTTGCTCCGCGCACGGCCCGCAGGGCCGCGTACTTAAGCAAAACAAAAGGGATTTTTCCCGACGTACATGCCGCCGGGAAAAATATAAAATTCGTGGAATAAAGACTGTTTTAGGAGGTAAAAACCATGAACAAGCCCATTACCGTCGCCATTTGCGGCTGCGGAAACCGGGGGCTGGAGGCTTACGCCCCCTTTGCCCTCAAATATCCCGACAAGATGAAGGTCGTGGCCGGGGCGGACATAAAGCCCGAAAGGCTCCGTATGCTCCGGGAGCGCTTCGACGTGCCTGAGGAGATGTGCTTCGCCTCGGACCTGGAGCTGCTGGCCCAGCCCCGGCTTGCGGACGTCATGATCGTCGCCACCCAGGACCGGCTCCACATCCGCCCCGCCATGGCGGCCTTGGAAAAGGGCTACCACCTCCTTTTGGAGAAGCCCATCTCCTCCTCCCTCGATGAGTGCATCGCCCTGCGGGAGAAGGCCCACGAATGCGGGCGGGCCGTGGTGGTCTGCCACGTGCTCCGGTACACCAAGTTCTATTCCGTCCTCGAAAAGCTCCTGCGGGAGGGCGCCGTGGGCAAGCTCCAGACTATCGACGCCATGGAGCACGTGGCCTACTGGCACTTCGCCCACAGCTACGTCCGGGGCAACTGGCGACGGGAGGACGAGTCGAGCCCCATGATTCTGGCCAAGTGCTGCCACGACATGGACATCATCCGCTGGCTTGCCGGCTCCAAATGCCGGAGCGTCCAGAGCTTCGGGTCCCTGGACTGGTTCAGGGCGGAGAACGCCCCCCAGGGCTCGGCGGAGCGGTGCCTGGACTGCGGGGTAAAGGACGCCTGCCCCTACGACGCTGAGAAGATCTACATCACCAATAAGGCCAGCGGCTTCCGCTCCATCGGCCCGCGCTGGCCGGGGAACGTGCTGGTGGACCGCCCCACGGAGGAAGCCCTTTACGACCACCTGCGCCACGGCCCCTACGGCCGGTGCGTCTACCACTGTGACAACGACGTCTGCGACCGGCAGACGGTGAGCATGGAGTTCGAAAACGGGGTCCTGGCCACCTTCACCGTCTCCGCCTTTACCGAGGCGTGCTACCGCTACGTCCGGGTCACGGGGACCATGGGCGACATCGAGGGGAATCTGGACGACAATATCCTCAAGATCCACCGCTTCGGCGAGCCCGAGGAGGTCATCGACATCGGCCGGATCATCGAGGAGTACGCCGGCCACGGCGGCGGGGATTTCGGGATGCTCCACTACCTGTGCGACCTGTTGGAGAGCGGCGACACCCGGGGCCTCACGGGCATCGACGCCTCCGTGGAGAGCCACCTCATGGGCCTGGCCGCCGAAATAAGCCGCCACGACGGCGGCAAAACCGTCCTCCTCAGCGACATAGACCACGGTTAAACC
>CANROF010000056.1 GCA_947632155.1 uncultured Oscillospiraceae bacterium | reverse complement strand
GTTCGAGCTTCGCCGCGTACCTCATCGGCCGCCGCCTGACCTTCGCGGCGGAGGCGCTGTGCGAGTCGGACGGCAAGGTCCTCAGCATCGCCCAAAGCGTGGGCTTTAACAACCTGTCCAACTTCAACAGGCAGTTCAAGGCCAGGTACCGCATGGCGCCCAGGGAGTACCGCGCGGCCTCCAAGCGGCGCAGCGGCGGGAACGGGGAGGCAGGCGCCTCGCCGCCGTAGTCCTCCAGGGGCCTTGCGACACGCCGCAGGACCCGGAATCTGTCCGGCGGCATGGTGAACGGGGTGACGCTGCGGTAGATATAGTCAAGCTCCATTTTTGCCCACATCTGCCTACAAACGCCCTGAAATGGGGTGGAATTGGGGGAGATGGGGGTGGCGCGGTCGGGATGGGGAAACTGTGAAAAGCCTTGGGGCCGTAAGGATTTATGGAATTTGGTGAATAGAGGTAGAGACGCGAAAAAGGTGGTACGCTGTACTCCTAAGCGAAAGGCCACGCGTTCGAATCGCGTCAAGGGCGCAAGAAACACCGGCTTTTGACGCCGCTTTCTTGGGGAAGCGCGCAGAGGCCGGTGCTTTTGCTTGCATGACAAAAAAAGAGCGGCGGACAGGCCGCTTTCGCTGGCTGTCCGCCGCTCTGTGTGGGGTTACTCTATCTCCAGGGTGTGGCTCTCGGGGACTTGGGGCTGCTTTTTGGGGAGGGTCAGCTTGAGGACGCCGTTGTCGTATTTGGCGCGGATGCCGTGGGCGTCGATGCCGGAGACGTCAAACTGGCGGCTGTACTGTCCGTAGGAGCGCTCCAGGCGGATATAATTGCCCTGCTTGTCCTTGTCCTCGTGCTTGGAGTGGCGCTGGGCGCTGATGGTCAGCACGTCGCCGGAGACGTCCAGGTGGATGTCCTTCTTCTCAAAGCCCGGCAGGTCCGCCTCCAAAAGGTAGCTGTCACCCTGGTCGGAGATGTCGGTCTTGAACTCCGCGATGTCGCCGTTCTGGAAAAATCCGGTGAACGGGTCCTCAAAGAAGCGCTTCTCGAAGTCCTCCATGGCCTTGAAGGGGTTGTAGGTGAGTTCCTGATCGTTCCTGTGGAAGGGTCTGAGTTCAAACATAATAAAAACCTCCAAATAAATTTATTATGTCCGCCCTCGCTTGTTTTATACTAATATCCATTTAAAAGAAGACACCGAGCGGCGAGGATTTTTCGTGTCAGGCAAGGAAGACGCCGCAGGGAATACTGTATGTATTTCCAAGGCGGCTGACGCAGCATGGCGCGAAAAAGACCGGCGCGAATGGCTTATTTTAATTGGATATTAGTTTTATTACCGACGGGGCAGGCCGGGGATTCGGTTTTCCGCTTGGCCTCTTGCCTTGCTTACGTGAGATATAATACCCCCGGTTTGTGAATATTTGGTGGTTATTATATGAAATTTCTGTTAATTTTGGCACTCTCATATCGAGAGTGCCAAAATTCTGCCTTTTATACGCGCCTCCACCTGACGCCGCCGGGGACGTCGGTGAGCTCGATGCCCCGGGCGTTCAGATCCTCCCGGATGCGGTCGGCCTCGGCGAAGTTTTTGGCCTTTTTGGCCCGGGCGCGCTCCAGGACCAGGGCGTCGATCTCCGGGTCGCCCTCGCCCTCCACGGTCATGTCCCCGGAGGCGGTGGCGGAGGCGGCCAGGCGGGCGTCCTCCGTCCGCTTTTTGGCGGCCCGGTCAAGAAGCCCCAGGCCCAGGACCTTATCGAAGTCCTCCAGCACCGCCAGCTTCG
Source organism: uncultured Oscillospiraceae bacterium (assembly GCA_947632155.1). GTDB lineage: Bacteria > Bacillota > Clostridia > Oscillospirales > Oscillospiraceae > RUG626. The sequence goes on along the minus strand of CANROF010000056.1, from coordinate 13,287 downwards.
TGGCGTCGCTGACCGGGAGCTTCAAGGCGTCGTAGACCGCGGTGATGCCGAGGGAGGTATTGAGGTCGTTGCCCACGGCCCTGATGAATTTCTCCCGCTGGGCGCTGAGGATTTCTCCGTCCGGCTCCCCGCCGGGCTTCAGGGCGGCCACACGGGCGATGAGCTTCCGGTAGGCACCCCGGGCGTTGTCCAGATTTTCCCACGTGAACATTAGCGCCTTGCGGTAGTGGCTCTGGAGGCAGAAAAAGCGGTAGATCAGGGGGTCATAGCCGCGCTCCTCCAAAAGCGAGACGGTCAAAAACTCCCCTTTGGACTTGGACATCTTGCCGTCGCCGGTGTTGAGGTGGTGGACGTGGAACCAGCAGCCGCACCAGGGGTGGCCCAGGTAGCTCTCGGACTGGGCGATCTCGTTGGTGTGGTGGGGGAAGGCGTTGTCGATGCCGCCACAGTGGAGGTCCAGGTACTCGCCGTTATATTTCAGGGAGATGGCGGAGCACTCGATGTGCCAGCCGGGGTAGCCCACGCCCCAGGGGGAGTCCCACTTCAGGGCCTGGTCCTCGAACTTGGACTTGGTGAACCAGAGGACGAAATCGTTCTTGCTGCGCTTGTTCCGGTCCTCCTCCACGCCCTCCCGGACGCCCACCTGCAGGTCGGCCTCGTCGTGGTCGAAGAAGATGTGGTAGCGGGGGAGCTTCGAGGTGTCGAAATAGACGTTGCCGCCGGCGACGTAGGCGTAACCCTTGTCCAGAAGGCCCTGAATCATGGTGATAAACTCGGGAATGAGGCCCGTGGCGGGCTGGACCGTGTCCGGGGTCTTGATATTGAGCTTCGCGCAGTCGGAGAAGAAAGCGTCGGTATAAAATTTCGCGATCTCCATGACGGACTTGTGCTCGCGCTTCGCGCCCTTGAGCATCTTGTCCTCGCCCTCGTCGCTGTCGCCGGTGAGGTGCCCCACGTCGGTGATGTTCATGACCCGGTTGACGTCCAGGCCCTCATAGCGCAGGAGCTTTTCCAGCACGTCCTCCATGATGTAGCTTCGGAGATTCCCGATGTGGGCGAAGTGGTAGACCGTGGGGCCGCAGGTGTACATCTCCACGTGCCCCGGGGTGTGGGTGACGAAGGGCTCCTTTTTGCGGGTGGCTGAGTTGTAGAGGTACATATCTATTCTCCTTGTTCCTTTATCTTCTGTTCAAGCTGGCCGACGCGGGCCCGGAGGGCGCACAGCTCGGTCTTTACGGGGTCGGTGACGCTGACCTGGTCCACGTCGTCGGCGTAGTGGACCTTCTCCCCGGCGATGCGCACCACCCGGGCGGGGACGCCCACGGCGGTGGAGTCCGGCGGCACGGCGTTCAGGACCACCGCTCCCGCCGCCACGCGGGCCCCGTCCCCCACGGTGAAGGGCCCCAAGATCTTGGCCCCGGCGCCGATGAGGACGTTGCTGCCGATGGTGGGGTGGCGCTTGCCGTGGTCCTTGCCGGTGCCTCCCAGGGTGACGCCCTGGTAGATGAGCACGTCGTCGCCGATGACGGCCGTCTCGCCGATGACGATGCCCATGCCGTGGTCGATGACGAGGCGCCGGCCGATGGTGGCGCCGGGGTGGATCTCGATGCCCGTGCGGCGCTTGGCGTGCTCGGAAATGGCCCGGGCAATGAGCTTATGGCCCCGGACCCACCAGAAGTGTGCCCTCCGGTAGGCCCTCTCGGCCCGGGGGCCGGGGTATAGGAGCAAGATCTCCAGAGCGGAGCGGGCCGCCGGGTCCCGGGCCCGGTAGGCAAGTACGGTTTCGCGGGTCTTATCAAACATACGGTCATTCCTTTCCGGGGCGGACAAACAAAAAGCGCCCGCCATGGGCACAGCCCATGGGAGGCGCGTTGGCGCGGTTCCACTCCCGTTTATAGCTTTCCGGCTTTCACCGGCTCTCGCCTTAACGCGGCGCCACGGAGGGCCATTTCCTGCCCTCCCGCTCCCGGACGCACTTCACGGCGGCTCACGCCGGGCGCGCTTCCAGCTTCCGCGCGCCCTCTCTGTGGCATCCCCGCCGTTACTCTTTCCGTTCATCGCGGTACTTTATTTTATGATAGTTTAACAGATGACGTGCAAATCGTCAACAGTTTTTTAAGGGGCGGAAAGGATTTTCCCCGCCAGTCCTCGCCTGTAGGGGTCGCCGTCTCGGCGACCCGTCCCTCAATTTACAACTCAACTACCGTTGAACGCACTTCCTTCAGTCGGCGGCCCCTACGGCGGGGTTGGGGTGTGTACATTTTTGGGAAAGTGAGAGCAAATCAGTAGACGGGTCGCCGGGGACAGCGACCCCTACGGCGGAAATCGAGGTTTCAGCGTTCGCCGGAAGTCTGACGCAAATCGAAAGAACGGACCGCCAAGACTACGCCCGCAGGCGTGTGCCGGAGCGCAACCGCCCGAAAGAGCGGCTCTTAGCGCCAAGACGCGCGGCCCCTACAGAGGTAATACGCTTTCGTTATAATTGTCCCTCAGCCCTTTTTTCCAACCCTTATGATTCTCCCCAGCCAGTAGAGGAGAGTCCCGATGGCTACGGTCAGGAGGGCCAGGAGCGCCCAGGGAGAGAACCCCGCGGCGAGGGCGGAGGTGACGGTGCAGTAGGCGAAGAGAACCGTGACCGCCAGCTCCACGCTGTTCAAAAGGTGGACGGTGAGGGCGCAGACCCGCGCCCGCTCCTCCTCATTTTCCGCAAAGCCGGTGTTCCACATGGAGCGCGGGAGAAGCTGCACGGCCGTGAACAGGATATACGCGGCCCAGGGGATGACCTGGAGCGTGATGAGCCCGCTTTTTGGGCCGAAGCGGTCCGGCGCGCCGGAGGCGATGTAGTGCATAGGAATCTCCTCCGGGATGCGCCCCCAGGTGACGGCCAGCCAGACCGGCACGCCGGTGAGCAGAAGAAGGCACAGCACATGGAGGAGAATATCCAGCCGGCTTTTCCCTGTTTTCACGGCAATTGTCCCTTTATATCTTCTCCCTCACCAGCACCGCGCCGTTTTTGACGAAGTACTCTACGCCGGAGACTACGGTGGTGACGAGGATGACGATCCACATGAGGGTGTTGACCGTGAAGGAGCCCGCCAGGGCGAAGTCCGCCGCCGCGGGGACCATCATGACGCACAGGCCCACCATGGTGCAGGCGGTCTTTATCTTCCCGCTCCACCCGGCGGCCATGACGATGCCGTTGGACGCCGCCACCATCCGCAGGCCCGAGACGGCCAGCTCCCGGGCGATGACCACCATGCAGACCCAGGAGGGCATGGCCCCCTGCTCCACAAAGACCACCATGGCGGAGATCACCAGGAGCTTATCGGCCAGGGGGTCCATAAATTTGCCGAAGTTTGTGACCAGACCTTTCGCCCGCGCGATCTTCCCGTCCACAAAATCCGTAAGACTGGCCACGATGAATATCGCCAGCGCGACCCAGCGGCTGCCCAGAAGCAGCACCGCCATGAACACGGGCACAAGGATCATTCTGAGAATGGTTAATTTATTAGGTAAATTCATACGCTCAAATCCTCTCTCCGGCCAGATCGCCGTCCAGGTCGCCTCTTATGATGACATCGTACAGCTCGCCGGCCTCGCACTCCTCCGGGGAACCGAAGTAGATGTACCCGTCCACGTCCGGGCTCTCGGCAAAGCTGCGGCCCACGTAAAGGCACGTCTCCCCGTCGTAGCCCTCGCACAGCACCCGGGTCACGGTCCCCACCCGGGAGGCGTTGTACGCCTCCATGATCTCCGCCTGGAGCTGACGGACCAGGTCCGCCCGCCGCTGGGCCTCCTCGGTGTCCACATGGGGCATGTCGAAGGCCGGCGTGCCCTCCTCCGGGGAGAACGGGAAGACCCCGGCGCGCTCGATCTTGCTCTCCCTTAAAAAGTCGCACAGCTCCTCAAACTCCGCCTCCCCCTCGCCGGGAAGGCCCGTTATGACGCTGGTGCGGAGGACGACGCCGGGGATGCGCTCCCGGAGCCGCGGCAGGAGGGCGCGTATCTCGTCCCCCGTCCCCCGGCGGCGCATGTCCTTCAAGATTTTATTGTTGATGTGCTGGATGGGGATGTCCAGGTACTTCAGGACCTTGGGCTCCGAAGCGATGGTGTCGATAAGCTCCTCCGTCAGGCCGTCGGGGTAGAGGTAGTGGAGGCGTATCCACTCGATGCCCTCGATCTTACAAAGCTCCCTTGTGAGCTCCGCCAGGGCCCGGCGGCGGTAGAGGTCCATGCCGTACATGGTGGGGTCCTGGGCCACCACGATGAGCTCCTTGACGCCCGTCTCCGACAGGGCCCGGGCCTCGGAGAGGATATTCTCCATGGGCCGGGAGCGGTAGCGCCCGCGGATGGAGGGGATGACGCAGTAGGCGCAGTTGTTGGAGCAGCCCTCGGCTATTTTGATATACGCCCAGCCCGGGCCGGTGGAGATGACCCGCCCGGCCTCGTCCAGGGGGGCGTTTATGTCCCCGTAGAGCTCCGGCTTTTTCTCCCCGGCGTCCCGGAGGACCTTCACGATGTCCCCCACGCTGCCGGTGCCCAGAAGCGCGTCGATCTCCGGCATCTCGGTGAGGAGCTCGTCCTTGTACCGCTGGGCCAGGCATCCGGTGACGATGAGCTTTTGGAGCTTTCCCGTCTCCTTGAGCCTGCCCATGGCCAGGATATTCTCGATGGCCTCGGACTTGGCGCTCTCGATGAAGGCGCAGGTGTTGACGATGGCCGCGTCGGCCTCGCCGGGATCGTCGGTGAGCTCAAACCCGGCGTCGTCCAAGAGCGACAGCATCTGCTCGGAATCAATGAGGTTCTTGGCGCAGCCAAGAGAGATGAGGCATACCTTATTCATCGTCGTATCCCTCCGAAAAGTCGTATCTTGATAGGGCCGATCTGATCTCGTCCCAGGAAAAGCCCCGCCGCAGCAGCATATCGGTGAGGCGCTTGAGCTCCTTTTTGTCCGGCTTCTCCCCCCGGAGGCGCCGGTCGATGAGGGCGTCGATGGCCCCGGTGTCCTCCGGCATCTCCGAAAGGGCATCGTCCCAGAGCTCCTTCGGCACGCCCCGGCGGTAGAGCTCCTGGCGTATCCGGGCCTTCCCGTAGCCCTTTTGGGCGTAGTGGCGGGTAAGGGTGGCGGCGTACTGGGCGTCATCGAGATACCCAAGGCCCGTCAAATAGTCCGCGGCGGCCTGGGCGTCGCCGTCGCTTACGCCCCTCTCCGTGAGCTTGTCCGTCAGCTCCCGGCGGGACATGGCCCGGCGGCCCAGAAGCTCCAGGGCCCGGGCTTTAGCGCTCATGCTTAAGGCTGCGGCGCGCAAGGCCTCGCACTCCTCCTCCGTGAGCTCCCGGCCGGTGAAGAGGGAGAAGTCCGCGATGATATTGACGTTCACGGGGAGGCTCTCCCCGCCGTCCAGCTCCACGTACCACCGGCCCTTGACTTTGGTGGACTCGGTGAGCTTCGTTACCGTGCGGAGCATCAGCCCTCGAAGTCCTCAGCGGACACGTCCACCGCCCGGCCCGCGGCCTTGGCGGCGATCTGGGCCTGGGGGGACAGGAGCTTAAAGGAGTTTGCCCGGATCTTCTCCTCCAGCTCGTCCGCCGCGTCCGGGTTGTCGGCGAGGTACTGGCGCATGCCGTCCTTCCCCTGGATGCGCACGTCGCCGTAGGTGAACCAGGCGCCGCCCTTTTCGATGAGCTCCAGCTTCACGCCCAGGTCCACCAGCTCGGAAAAGCGGGAGATGCCCTCGCCGTACATGATGTCGAACTCCGCCTCCCGGAAGGGGGGCGCCACCTTGTTTTTGACGATCTTGGCCTTTGTGCGGCTGCCCACCACCTCGGAGCCGTTTTTCAGCGTCTCCACACGGCGCATGTCGATGCGCACGGAGGCGAAATACTTGAGCGCCCGGCCGCCGGGAGTCGTCTCGGGGTTGCCGTACATGACGCCGATCTTCTCCCGGAGCTGATTGATGAAGATGACGATGCAGTTGGTCTTGGAGATGACGCCGGCCAGCTTCCGCAGGGCCTGGCTCATGAGCCGCGCCACCACGCCGACGGAAGAGTCGCCCATCTCGCCCTCGATCTCCGTCCGGGGCACCAGGGCCGCCACGGAGTCCACCACCACCACGTCCACGGCGCCGCTTCTCACCAGCGTCTCCGTGATGGCCAGGGCGTCCTCGCCGGTGTCCGGCTGGGAGATCAGGAGGTTTTCGATGTTGACCCCCAGGGCCCTGGCGTAGGCCGGCTCCAGGGCGTGCTCCACGTCGATGTAGGCGGCCTCGCCGCCGCGCTTTTGGGCCTGGGCCACGATGTGCAGCGCCAGAGTGGTCTTGCCGCAGGACTCGGGGCCGTAGATCTCCACGATCCTCCCCTTGGGGACGCCCCCGATGCCCAGGGCGAAGTCCAGCGCCAGGGAGCCGGTGGGCAGGGCCTCCACGTTCACCTGCATCCCGTCGCCCAGGCGCATGATGGAGCCCTTGCCGTAGCTCTTCTCTATCTGGGAGATTGCCGTGTCCAGCGCCTTTTTCCGGGCCTCCTGATCCGCGGGGATATTGAGGGGCGCGGGCGCCGCTTTCTTCTGTGCCATTTTCTGTCCTCCTTAAATCTGTGGTCTTTCCTTATGCGTTTATTCCAATATTGATTATCTCGCCGCCTCCACGACGCGCTTTGTGCCGGCGGTGTCCAGGTGGTATGCGATCTTCGAAAAGCCTCCGGCGCGGAGCATATCGCCGATGCGCTCGGCCTGGCCCTCGCCGCACTCGAACATGATCTCCCCGTCCTCCTTGACGGTGGGGGCCCAGTATTTGATGATGGCCCGGTAAAAGTCGAGGCCGTCCTCACCGCCGTCCAGGGCCTCCCGGGGCTCGAAATCCTTCACGCCCCGGTCCAGGGTGTCGATCTCCGCCGTGGGGACGTAGGGCGGGTTGCAGACGATGAGGTCGAATTTGTCCAGGCTCACCGGCGGGGCCTTCAGGGCGTCCGCGGCGATGCAGGGGGTTATCCGGGTGACGCCGTTTTTCAGAATATTGGCCCGGGAGATCATGATGGCGTGCATGGAGTTGTCCACCAGCACCACGTGGCGGCAGGTGGCCACGTATTTGGCGATGGAGATGCCCACGCACCCCGTGCCGCAGCACAGGTCCAGGACTCTGGCGCCCTGGCCCTTCCCGGCCCGCAGGTACTGGATGGCCCGCTCGGCCAGGACCTCCGTGTCCGGCCGGGGGATGAGCACCTGTCTGTCCACCTTGAAGGGCAGCCCCATAAATTCCCATTCCCCCAGCACGTAGGCGATGGGCTCGCCGGCAAGGCGCCGGGCGGCCATCTCCTCCGCCCGCTTTTCCGCCTCGGAGGAGGCGTAGAGATTCATGTCCCGCTGCAGCTCCTCCCGGCTCTTTCCGGAGGCCGCGCCGATGAGCAGCCGCGCCTCCAGGCTGAAATCCTCCACCCCCGCGGCCTTCAGCGCCCGGCGGAGGTCTAAGTACATATCGTTATACGTCTTTATCCTGATCACCCCCGATTTTTTTACCAAGCATCCGTGCCCTTTTCGTCGGGCAGGACCAGCTTTAAGGATTCGATGGCCACCTCCAGCATGGAGTCGTCGGGCTCGGCGGTGGTCACCAATTGCAGCGCCTTGCCCGGAGCGGAGAGCACGGCCGTCAAAACGTTGTCGTGGCGGCCGGCGTATTTTATGAGCTCGTAGCTTATGCCCACGATCACCGGCAGCAGCGCCAGCCGCAGCACCAGGCGTATCCACACGTTGGACCAGCTCACGACGCTGGTGACTAAGATGCTGACGATCATCACGATGAAGAGGAAGCTGGTGCCGCACCGGGGGTGGAGCCGGGGCTGGGCGCGGGCGTTCTCCACCGTCAGGTCCAGGCCCTTTTCGTAGCAGAAGATGGTCTTGTGCTCCGCGCCGTGGTACATCCAGACCCGCTTTATCTCCTTCATCCGCGACGCCAGTATGATGTACGCAAGGAAGATGAGGATCCGGATGACGCCCTCGATGAGATTCCGGAGGATCCGGCTCTTGACGATGCCGGTAAAGAGCCCCGCCAGGATAGTGGGCAGCATAAAGAAAAGTCCCACCGCCAGCAACAGCCCCAGGAACACGGAAAAGCCGATGACGGCCTTCTCCGCCTTCTCGCCGGAGAGGTGCTTTTGGAGCCAGAGGTCCACCTTGTCCGGCTCGCCCTGCTCCTCCTCGGGGATGAAGCTGGCGGAGTACATCAGGGCCTTGACGCCGTTGACCATGGAATCCACAAAATTCACCGACCCCCGGATGAGGGGCCAGCCCAGGATGGGCCAGCGCTCCCGGAGGGGGTGGATGGGCTCCACCTTCCTCTCAAGCTCCCCGTCGGGGCGGCGGATGACGATGGCCTGCTTGTCCACGCCCCGCATAAGTATCCCCTCCATCAGCGCCTGTCCGCCGATGGAGGTACGGAAATAACCCTTTTCCTTAGCCAATTTCGCGCCTCCAGTTTTATATATTGTCGAATTTCGGCTCCAGCGGGATGCGGATGGTCACCATAAGCCCCCCGCCCTCCGCGTTGGAGAGCGTCAGGTCCCCGCCGTGATACTTGATGATCTCGTCGCAGACGGCAAGACCGATGCCGCTGCCGCGCTCCTTGGAGCTGCCCTTGTAGAACTTGAGCTTCACCCGCTCCAGCTCGTCCTCGGGGATGCCCGGGCCGTAGTCCCGGAGACAGATGAACACGTTCTCCCCGTCGGTGCGGGTGGAGACGTTGATCCGCTTGCCCTCCCGGGCGTATTTGGCGGCGTTGTCGAAGATGTTGTAAAAGACCTGCCGGAGCCGGGCCGGGTCGCCGTTTATCAGGGGCAGCTCCTCGTCCGAGGGCTCATACTCGATGCGCATGTCGTCCTGCTTTAAAAGCTCCCTGTAGGCGAAGATGGAGTCCTCCAGCTCCGCCGCCACGTCGCAGGGCCTGGCGTTCAGGGTGAAGCGCCCGTCCTGCATCCGGGTGAATTCCAGGAGCTCCTCCACCATCTTGGTGAGCCGCCGGGCCTCCTGCAAAATGATGCCGATGCCGCGCTTTGTCTCCTCGTCCAGGTTCTCGTCGTAGATAAGCGTCTCGCCCCAGCCGGTGATGGCGGTGAGGGGCGTCCGGAGCTCGTGGGAGACGGAGGAGATAAACTCCGTCTGGGCCTTCTCCGACTGGCTGATCTTCAGGCTCATCTCGTTGATGGCCTTCACCATGTCGCCCATCTCGTCCCGGTAGCGGCTGCCGATCTGGATGCCGTAGCTGCCGCCGGAGATCTGCTTGGCCGCCGCGGTGATCTCCCGCATGGGCTCCACCACGCTTTGCAGAAACACCATGCTTATCACCGCCACGATGAGCATCACCAAAAGCCCGAAGGCGGAGGCCACCAGGATATTCGTCCGGACCAGCCTGTCCGCGGGCTTGAGGCTGGTGACGTAGCGCATGACGCCGATGATCTGGCCGTTGGAGTAGGTCATGGGCGCCGCCACGCTCATCAGGTGCTCGCCGGTGGAGTCGGAGTACCCGTCCCAGTCGGAGATGGCCCCGGTGGAGAGGGCGTCGGCGATGTCCTGGGTCCCCGGCATACTGCCGGCGGTCATGGAGTGGGAGCTGAGCTCGATCTGGCCGTAGACGTTGATGAACTGGAGCTCCAGCCGGTTCACGTCGTCGAAATTGGCGATGTACATGTAGGCGCTGTCGTAATATTCGGCGTAAGTGCGGGTGATGTAATTGGCGAAAAAGTCCGTGGCCGTCTTGGCCTTGGTGTGGAGCCCCTCCAGCATGTTGAGATAGATGCTGTTCATCATGGACAGCGAGTAGGCCGTCACCGCGATGACCACCAAAAGCAGCATGACGAGCATGGTGGTGAACATATACCGTTTTCTAAGGCCCCGAATCTTCAAAAAATGCCGTTTTTTCGCCGTCTTCGCCACGCTCAGCATCCCCTTTTAATATTTTTTGCGGCGACATGCGCGTCGCAAAAAATCCCTTTTGTCGCCCAAGTGTGCCGCCTGCGGCGGCGCGCGCAGGGCGACAGCAGGAACAAATAGAATGAATTTCGCAAAATTCATTCTATTTGTTCCGCACGCATCCTCCTTGGCATCGAAAGCCCGTCAGGGCTTTCGAGCCAGCTAAAATCCCCACTTATATCCGTAACCCCACACGGTGGTTATGTAGGTGGGGTTGGTGGGGTCGTCCTCGATTTTGATGCGCAGACGCCGGATGTTCACGTCCACGATCTTCACCTCGCCGAAGTAGTCCCGGCCCCAGACGGAGTTTAAGATGTCCTCCCGTGAGAGCGCCCGGCCCGGGTTATCCATGAAGAGCTTCACGATGGCGTACTCCACCTGCGTCAGGCGCACGCGCTGGCCGTTTTTTTCCAGCGTCCTGTTGCGGGTGTTGAGGCGGAAGGGCCCGTGGACCACCTCGTCCGAGGGCATGTCGTCGCTGCCGCCCACCCGCCGGTAGAGGGCGTCGATGCGGGCCGTCAGCTCCGCCGGGGAAAAGGGCTTTGTCACGTAGTCGTCGGCGCCGGTCATGAGGCCCGTGACCTTGTCCATCTCCTGCGTCCGGGCGGTGAGCATGATGATGCCGATCTTGGAATTCGTGGCCCGTATCTGGCGGCAGACCTCAAAGCCGTCCATGTCCGGCAGCATGATGTCCAAAAGCGCCACCTTGATGTCGGGATTCAGCTCCATCTGTCTCAGGGCCTCGGCGCCGGTGCCGGCCTCCACGGGGTCGTAGCCGGAGCGCTTTAAATTGATCACCACAAAGCTGCGGATGCTTGTCTCATCCTCAAGCACAAGTACCTTCTTCATGACGCCTCCTTGCATATCACGTCTGACCTGTTATCCACTCGGAGTAAATGACCCCGAAGCTGTCTTTAAGGAGCTCCCGGCTTATGGGCAGGGGGAAATTGTCAGGATTTACAAAGATTCTGGCGGCGTAGACCGTCTCCTCCTCTTCCAGCAGGACAAACCGCTCCCCGGCGGAGGCCCGCTCCTCCCGGTTGTCGCCGGTGATGGTGTAGATGGCCAAAAAGTCCCGGCCCCGCTGGCCGTCCCCGTCCACCAGGGAGAACACCACCGTCCGTTCGCCGGAGGCCCCGTCCTCCCGGGACACCGCGAAGGAGCCGATCCACTCCCGGGGCAGCAGGAGATACCAGGAGTCCGTGTAGTTGTTGTACGTGGTGGCCACCTGCCGCGCCCCGCCGTAGCTGTAGTAGGAGTACCACTCCAGCATGTAATAGGGCGTCTCGCTGACGGAGGGGAGCAGCACCGGCCGGGGCACGTCCAGCACCCCGTCGCCGTTTATGTCCCGGCAGTAGGGCTTGTAGCTCCTGACCGTGGCGTCGCTGACGCCGCTGGCCTCGTCCACCGTGATGTTCACAAGCCGCGAGCCCCGGTAGGCCAGGATGTCGGTGACAAGTCCGCTGCCGTTGTAGGTGCTCTCCACCAGCACGGAGCTGGCGCCGCCCAAAAGCGGCGTCGCCCGGACGCGCTCGATGGCCTCAAGGCCGGAGGAGAGCCTGGCGGTGGAGCTGACCACCTCGCCGTCCCGGGTGAGGATGTAGTGCTCCGCCTCCCCAGTGAGGTCCGAGGGCGACAGCCTCAGCACCAGGACCTCGCTGCCACGCTCCCCGTCCAGCTCGCAGACGGTGAATTCCGAATAGTTGGTGTTCACGATTTGGCTGATCTGCCAGCTCTTCATGGAGTAGACGGACAGCATGTTGATTCCCGCGCCCATCTGCCAGCCCACGGCCAGCTCCCGGATGCCGTCCCCGTCCATGTCGAGGTAGGAGACGCTCTCGATGCCGCTGCCCTCGCCCTCGATGCGGGCGATCTCGCTGTACTCGCCGTCGATGTTCTGGAAGATCACGATCTTCAGGGGCCTGTCGGAGCCCGCCACGCTTAAAAAGGCCAGGACCTCCCGGACGCCGTCGCCGTCGATGTCCTCCCGCTGTATGGGCTGCCGGTTGGCGCCCGAGGCGGGCGCGGCGTACTCCGCCCCGGCGGAGAGAAATTTGTCCACGGCGCTCTGGAGCTTCAGGTACCCCTCCGAAAGCTCCGGCAGCGCGTACAGGTCGTCCGCGGAAGTCTCCATGCACCCGGCCAGCCCCAGGCACATGGCCGCGGCGGCCAGAAGGACAAATATGAGCTTTTTCACGCCGCCGCCTCCCGTCTTGCACAGATATACATTATAATTATACCACATAAAAAATTTTTTGGGTAGTGCATATTGCAAAAATATAATATGTTTGCTAATATTTTGGAAACACAGTCTTAAAAAGGGGGGGAGCTTTGCCCGTGACGCACGCTTTCTGGTCCGACAGCCCCGTCAACGCGGGGGCCTACCGGCTTTTGGAACACGCCGTGGGGCAGGTGTACGGCCTTCCGTGTCCCGAGGTAAAAAAGGACGGCCGGGGCAAGCCGTATTTCCCCGCCCGGCCGGATATTTTTTTCTCCCTGAGCCACACCCGGGGCGCGGTGATGGTGTGCCTCTCGGACGCCCCCTGCGGCTGCGATATCGAGCGTGAGCGCCCCGTCCGTGACAGCGTCCTCCGCCGCGTCTGCACCCCGGAGGAGCTGGCCCAATTCGACTTTTTTGAGCTCTGGACCTTGAAGGAGAGCTTTTATAAGCTCCGGGGCGGCTCCGACGCCCCCATGTGGGAGGCCCGCTTCGCCCGCTCCGGCGCCGCCATCCTCGCCCCCGACCCCGCCGCTGCCTGCGCCCTCCAACGCCTGGCCCCCTACTATTCCGCCGTCGCCACCCTCTCCCCACCCATCCTGCCCCCCATTTTCATCCCCAAAGAGTCCCTATAACCCGAAACCCCCCGGCCATCGGAGGGAGGGGGTCTGTGAGGGGGGACCGTCAGGGTCCCGCCCTCACGTTAAATCAAACCCCCGCCGCAAAGCGGCGGGGGCGGCCTTTGCCTCCGGCAAAGGCCGTAAGTACCAGGAAAAGGCAATCCCCAAAAAGGGATTGCCTTTTCCTGGTACGCCTGAAGGGACTCGAACCCCCGATCTCACGGTTCGTAGCCGCGCACTCTATCCAGCTGAGCTACAGGCGCATTTAAGACGCTTTTTCAAGCGCCTTACTATAATAGCATCGCTCCGCGGAAAATGCAAGCATTATTTTTTATTTTTCAGGGATTTTTTGATTTGTACCAAAAAAAGTGTTGACAACCCGCCGGGCATGGGGTACAATAGGTGACGCTGACGGACGATTAGCTCAGCTGGTATGAGCATCCGCTTGACGTGCGGAGGGTCGCAGGTTCGAGTCCTACATCGTCCACCAA
>CANROF010000055.1 GCA_947632155.1 uncultured Oscillospiraceae bacterium | reverse complement strand
GCAACCTAAGCGCTGTCTGATTTGTAAACTTTATTTTAATCTTTTCTCTGTCCTCTTGACGGGGCGCGGGTCAAAAATCCGGGGCGGGCGAAATTTTGTCAAAAAACTCAATTTCAATATTTTTTCCAAGGACATGCGCCTTGGAAAAAATCCCTTTTGTCGCACAAGCGTGCGCCCTTTGGGCGTGCGCGCAGGGCGACAGCAGGGAAGTTTTCGCTGAATTTCGCAAAATTCAGCGAAAATTTCCCGCACGTTCCCCTTGTCGGAAAAGCCCGTCAGGGCTTTTTCGACAGGCTGTCGCCCGCCCCGAAAATCCGGGGCGGGCGAAATTTTGTTTACTTTTCGTTTACTCGGCGCGCATGTTGTTGGCGTTTACCACGGTGACGTCGAAGGAGCTCTCTCCGCCCTGGGAGAAGACGGCAAGGCCGGTGTTCGTCTCGAGGTTGGGGTAGATCTGCGCCGCGCAGGCCACGGTGTAGTTATCGGAGAACGCCTCCACGCTGGATCTGTCCACATAGAGGTGGACGGTGACGGAGCCGTCGGCCCGCTCCTCGGCCACCACCGCGGAGAAGCGGACGGAGGCGGAGAAGCCGCCCAGGCTGCTCCTGTCCACGGTGAGGGTATCGGAGGTGAAGTCGTAGGTCACCTGTACGCCCCGCTCGCCGCCGTCCCGCTCGCCGTTCCAGCGCAGCCAGACGCCGGCCTTCTCGGTCCCCTGGCCGGGGGTGACGGTGACGTCCAAAAGGTAGGCGTCGCCGGTGTACTCCAACGCCGCGATCTCGCCGTCGGCGGCGGTGACCGTGGTATTGAGGGCCGTGTTGGCCTCCGGGAAGACGTGCTGGGCGTACTCCTCCACCGGCTTTTGCTTCAGGACCAGGTTTCCGTTGGTGTCGCGGACCAGGGACATCTCCAGATTTAAGTTATAGACGCCGTTGAAGCGGGTGTTGGAGCTCAAATCGTCCACGTTGTTGCAGTAATCCCAGGAGTTCATCCAGTTTACCTCGATGACCCGGTCCTGGGTGTCGCCGTTGAAGGAGTCGCCCAGGTAGTAGGTCATGGCGGCGTAGGAGTCGTTGCCGATGTTCATGGGCAGGACCTGGGACTCGGCCACGAATTCCCACTTGCCGCTCTGGTTGTTGAAGTCGCCCACCTGGTAGCGCCGTCCGCCGTAGCTCAGGACCCACTTATAGCCGTCCTCGCCCTCGATGGGCAGCCGGACGAGGTCGGGGCACTCCGTCTCCACCCGGAGATTCGCGGCGTTGGCGGACTCGATGGGCTCGCCGGTGTAGGTGGACTCCAGGCTCCAGTGGATGAGGTCCGTGCTGGAGTAGATGCGCAGCAGTCCCCCGGCGATGACCATGAACCACTTATCCTGATACTTGAAGACCTTGGGGTCCCGGAAGGCGTCGCTCTTCACCGGGTCGTCCCGCCAGTCGATGAGCACGTCGTCGCCGTTAAGGCTGCCGTCCTCATTGCGGCCCCGGTAGTACTGCCAGTTGTCGCCGTCCTCGCTGTAGGCGGCGATGATGCGCTGGCCGTTGCCGTTGCCGGTGATGTAGAGGATGACGCCGCCGTTCTCGCCGAAGAGGCCGGAGACGTTGTCTTTATCCAGCACCGCGCAGCCGGAGAACATGGAGCCGTACTCATTGGGATAGAAGGCGACGCCCTTCTCCTCCCAGTGGATGAGGTCGGGGCTCTCGGCGTGGACCCAGTGCATGGTGCCCCAGTTGGTGCCGAAGGGATACGCCTGATAGAAGAAGTGCCAGGTGTCGCCCAGCTTCATGACGCCGTTGGGGTCGTTGGCCCAGCCCTCCTTCACGGAGTAGTGGTAGACGGGGCGGTAGGGCTCGGCGTAGTACTCCACCGCGCCCCGGCGGATGATGTGGAGCTTATAGGAGAGCTGCCGGCGGCTGGCGCCGTCCTCCCCCGTGAGGGTGGTGAAGATCTGAAAGTCGTTGGTGCCCTCCCGCAGGGCGGCCGGCCCGGTGACCTCATTCCCCTCCGCGTCGATGACCACCGCGCCCACGCCCTCGGGGGTGGCGGGGGCGATGGTGACGGACTGGCAGTCGTTGGAGACATACTGGACGGTGGTGTACCAGCCGTTGATGTAGGCGTCCAGCCCCTCCTCCACCGTACCGGCGGAGGGCGTGAGGGCGAGGGACGTGACGGCCGGGACCTCGCCCTGGGCGTAGACGTTGTAGGCCGCGTTTTTAAAGGTTATCCTGCTGTCCCCGGCGTAGAGGCCGATCTTGCCGGACAGGAGCGCGTCGCCCTGGCCGATGTCCGGCGCGTCGCCGGTGCTGCACACAAGCTGGTCGTCCACGAAGAAGGCCACGTGGTTGTCCACCACGGTGACGAGGAGGCTGTAGGAGCTCTTCTCCTCCAGGCCCAGGATGGAACCGAGCTGGACCTGGGCGCCCTTTTCGCACTTGTAGAGCTCCGCCTGGTCGGTCATGGCGCTGACGCTGGCCACGTAGCAGTCGGCGTGGTCGTCCCCGGCCTGGACGATGAGAGCCGCGGTGCCCACGTTGCCCTCGGAGAATTCCACGTCCGCGGTGAAGCGGAAGTCGTCGTCGTTCATGGTGAGGTCGCTCAGATACCAGCTCTCCCACTCCTGGCCGTCGAAGACGATGCCGCCGTCCTCGGCCGTCCAGTGCTCCGGGAGCGCCTTGGTGGGCAGGGCGCCGGAGGCGGCGGGAGCGTCATCGCCGGAGCCGCCGTTCTCGCCGCCGCCCCCGCAGGAAGCGAGGACCAGCGCCGCGCAGAGGACCAGGGCCAAAAGAACGCAAATACGCTTTTTACTCATGTCGTTTCCCTCCTGAAAAATGGCATTTTTGTCGTTTTCGTCGGATTTTACAGAAAAATCCTTGAAATATTCCTATCGTAAGTATAAAATATAACGCGTGGGCGCGTCAACCAAATCCCGGCGCGCCGGTGAAAAATGTGCAAATGCACAAATTCCCAATAAAATCTGTGCATTTTACCCCGCCGAATTTGACACCCATCCAATATTTCCCGGAGGGCCGCCCATGAACAATTCCGTCACCATACAGGACATCGCCAACGCCCTGGGGCTGTCGCGCAACACCGTCTCCAAGGCGCTGAACGGAAAGCACGTCCCGGCGAAGACCCGCTCCGCCGTCCTCAACGCCGCCATCGAGATGGGCTACCGGGGCTACGGCCTGGCCGCGGGCTCCGCCTCCCCCGTGGGGCCCAGGCGCTTTATCCTGCTGTCCTCACACCTGCTGATGAACATCAATTACTACGTCCACGTCCTCCGGGGCATGGAGGAGAGCCTGACGGGCCTGGGCATCGACCTCATCCAGTTTTGCGTCACCAGCCCCGAGTCCTTTGAGCGGTTCAAGACCTACCTCTCCCAGGCCCACGTGGAGGGCATCGTCTGCATCGAGTTTTTCGAGCCGGGGTACATCGCGGAGCTCCTGCGCTTTGAGGTGCCCGTCATCTTCCTGGACTTCCCGGCGGTGGACCGGGAGATAAAGGGCAGCTACGACATCGTCCTCCCGGAGAGTCGGGACGCGGTGAAGCACTTCTGCCTGAAGCTCATGGAGGAAAAGGGCGCCCGTCGCTTCGGCTTTGTGGGGGAGTACCGCCACTGTCGGTCCTTTTACGAGCGCTTCGCCGGGATGACGGAGGCGCTCATCGTGGCGGGGCTGCCGGTGGACCTGTCCTACAGCGTCACCGGCGCGGAGGCCATCCCCTACGGCCCGGAGGAGCTGGCGGCGGCCATGGGGAGGATGCCGGACCTGCCCGACTGCTTCGTCTGCGCCAACGACACCATCGCCACATCGCTTTTGACGGCCCTCCGGTCCATGGGCGTGGAGGTCCCGGGCCGGGTCCGGGTGCTGGGCTTTGACAACGTGGCGGAGTCGAAGAAGACCGACCCGCCCCTCACCACCGTCAACGTCAACAAGACCTCCCTGGGCAAGCGCCTGACGGCCGTCCTATTGGACCGCGTCACCGGCCCCGTCCGCTCAAACCAGGTCATATACATCGCCTCCACGGTGATCACCCGGGGGACTACATAATTATAATATACGCGCAAAAACCGCGGCGCAGCTTTTTTGAGCTGTGCCGCGGTTTGTCAAAAAACTCAAATTTAATATTTTTTCCAAGGACATGTGCCTTGGAAAAAATCCCTTTTGTCGCACAAGTGTGCCCCAACGGGGCGCGCGCAGGGCGACAGCAGGGAAGTTTTCGCTGAATTTCGCAAAATTCAGCGAAAATTTCCCGCACGTTCCCCTTGTCGGAAAAGCCCGTCAGGGCTTTTTCGACAGTTTGCCGCGGCGCAGCTTTTTTGAGCTGTGCCGCGGTTTGTCATTGATCGGCGCTCTCCGCCGTCACGCGGTTTACGGTGAGGTTTTCGATGGCGCTCCCGTCGATGGGGCCGGACCTTGCGAGGATTCGCAGGTCCTCCAGGGTGAAATCCCGGAGGGTATACTGCTCCGGGGAGGGCTCCACGTTGAAGAAGGTATCGCACTTCACGCGGCAGTCCCGCAGGGTTATGTGCTCGGCCAGGGACTTTGGCTTGTCGGTCCGGCCCTTCAGGTCGAAAAACTGGGTCCAGGGCCGGACGGTGAGGAAATTGCGGACCTTCCCCTCCGCCCCCTCCACGGCGATGTGCTCGTAGTGCTGGGGCGTGTCCGGGCGGAGCTTGAGCCAGAGTAGATTGTTCCCGTCCAGGACCCTGATTCGCCGGACCAGGATGTTTTTGTCGTGTACGGACTCCGACCCGCAGGTCAGGCACCCGTGGCAGAAGCCGTAGACGCAGTCCTCCACTAAGATGCGCTGGTTGGCGCCGTTGTCGGGGTCTTCGTCCGCCCAGGGGCCCTTGCCGCCCTTTAAGACCACGGCGTCGTCGTTGACCTCCATGCGGCAGTTTTTGATGAGGACGTCGGAGCACACGTCCAGGTCCACGGCGTCGGTGCTGGGGGCCCGGACCGGGGAGGCGGGGGAATAGATGGAGCAGCCCAGGAGCTTCACCCGTTGGCACTTATAAAAATGCGTGGTCCAGAAATGGGAATTCTGCAAGCGGAGCCCCGCCACGGTCACGTCCCGGCTGTTGGAGACGTAGACCAGCCTTGGCCGCTGCTCGTCCTTGTTGGTGCAGTCCGGGTTCCACATCCGGCGCAGGCGGAAGGCCCGCCAGGAGCGCATACCGTTGCCGTCCACGGTCCCCGGGCCGCACATCGTAAAGCCGTCCGCACCGTCGGCGTTGATGAGGGCGGAGAAATACCGGCACGTCTCCCCCTCTATCCGCGTCTTGCGCAGGGGGTAGTCGGCCGGGTCGTCGCTGCCCCGCAGGACGCCGCCGTCCTCCACGTAGAGATGGACGCCGGGCTTGAAAAAGAGCGCCCCGGTCCTATACGTCCCCCGGGGCACCACGATGACGCCCCCGCCGGACTCCGCGGCCAGGTCGATGAGCCGCTGGATCTCCTCGGTGTGGAGCCTCCCGTCGTCCAGTATGTCGTAGTCCGTCAGCACGTATTTCCGCCCAAGCCCGGAAAGCTCCGGCACGCGCAGGTCATAAAACCAGCCGTCAATGGGCGTCACGCCGTCGGGAAAATACTCTGTATCCATAATGCCCCTCCCCGGTATTTTGATTTTCTATCAGGATACCACGAAAAGGGCCGCGAATCAAGTCCCTCCCCGCCTCCGGCGCGCCCCTGCGGGGCGGCGTTTGGCTTGACTTTCATGGGGAGCTATGTTATAACTAATTTAATGTTTTTATGCTTTCATGGGGGTGCGGGGCTTGTCTGTCCGGAACGCTTTTGAATACCTGATCGCCAGCGCCGGGGAGAGCCCGGACAAGACGGCGTTCTCCGAAAAGGCCGGGTCCGTCTCCTTCCGCGGCCTCCTGGAACGGGCCGAGAGCGCCGGGACGGCGCTTCTTGACATGGGCTGCCGCCGGGGCAGCCCCGTGGCGGTGCTGTGCGAGCGGAGCGTAGACGCGGTCTGCGCCTTTATGGCCGCTCTGGCCGCCGGGTGCTACTACGTCCCCCTGGACAAAAAAATGCCCGAAAAGCGCCTGGCCGGTATTTTGGAGCGCCTGTCCCCCGCCGCGGTGCTGTGCGACGGCGACGGCGTTTCCGGCGTCCCGGCCGTGCCGGTATCCGCGCTCTACGGCCATGAGGCCCGCCCCGGCGCGCTCTCCGCCCTGCGCGGCGGCGTGCTGGACTGCGACCCGGCCTATATGATCTTCACCTCCGGCTCCACCGGCGCGCCCAAGGGCATACTCATCCCCCACCGGGCGCTTATCGACTTTGTGGAGTGGATGGCCCCGGCCTGCGGGATAGGCCGGGAGGACAAGATGGGCAATCAGGCTCCGTTTTACTTCGACCTCTCGGTGAAGGACCTGTGGCTCACCGTGAAGTGCGGCGCCTCCGCCCACATCATCCCCGCCGGGTGCTTCATGTTCCCGAAGCTCCTGGTGGACGAGCTCAACGCCCAGGGCGTCACCACGCTTATCTGGGCCACCTCCGCCTTTTCCATGACCGCCGCCTCGGGCGTATTCGAAAAGCACGTTCCGGAGACGGTCCGGAAGGTCATCCTCGGCGGCGAGGCGCTTCGCGCCCGGGACCTCAACATCTGGCGCCGCGCCATACCCGGGGCGCAGTTCATCAATCTATACGGCCCCACCGAGGTGACGGTGGACTGCACCTATTACATCGTGGACCGGGAATTTGCCGACGGCGAGCCCATACCCATCGGACGGCCCTGTGAAAACATGGACGTACTGCTCCTGGACGGCGGCCTGCGGCCCGTCCCGGCCGGCGAGCCCGGGGAGATCTGCGTGCGCGGCACCGGCCTTGCCCTGGGCTACTTCGGCGAGCCGGAGCGGACCCGGGCTTCGTTCATACAAAACCCCCTCAACCCCAACTGGCCGGATATACTGTACCGGACCGGGGACCTGGCGCGCCTGGGGGAGGACGGGCTCCTCTATTTCTCAAGCCGGGCGGACGGCCAGATAAAGCACCTGGGCTACCGCATCGAGCTGGGGGAGATCGAGACGGCCCTGGGGGCCGTTGAGGGCGTGACCGCCGCCGCGTGCTTTTACGACGAAGACGCCGGCAGGATCGTCTGCGCCTACGAGGGCCCCGCCACGCCGGAGAGTATCACCCGCCAGCTCCGCTCTTCGCTTCCCCGGTATATGCTGCCGAATATCTTCAAGCAATACGACGCCATGCCCCGCAACAGGAACGGCAAGTTGGACAGGCCCGCCCTCAGGAGGGACCACGAAAATGACAAGGCCGGCAAGCTTTGAGGAGGTATCCTCCCTCATCCCCAGGTACATGCGGCCGGGGCTCAGGACAAATCTCGCCTCCCCCCGGGCGCTGGCCGCCGACAGGCTCCTCATCGAGGAGGCGGACAGCGGGCTCTTTATCCTCCGGGACCGGGGGACGTGGAGCCTTCTCACCTTCCTCATGACGGGGACGTGGCTTCCCCCCCTCCCGGGGCGGGTGGCGGCGGAGCTGGTCTTCCGGCCCGGGGACGGCGGCGCGGAGCTCACCGGGATATTTGAGAGCGCCGGCTTTGCCCCGCGGCTCCGGCGGCTCCGGCTCACCGCCCCGGCGGACATCGAATTTCCCCCGGAGCCCGGCGTTTCCACGGCGGATGCGGCGGACCTGGACGGGGTCCTGGCGCTTTTGCGCGGGGCCTTCGACCCGCTGACGGGGTGTCTCCCCTCCCCCGGGGCGCTGCGGGAGGACCTGGAGCGCGGCAACGTGCTTATCGTCCGGCGCGGCGGGGCCCTCGCCGGGGCGCTCCGCTTTTCCCGGGAGGCGCGGCGCGCCGAGATACGGCACCTCGCTGTATCGCCGGAGCACCGGGGGCGGGGCATAGCCTCCGCGCTGACCCGGGCTTTTCTCTCCCGCTGCGGCGGGACAACGCGCTTTGTCTGGACCGGAAGCGGCAATCTCCCGGCCCTGGCTCTATACAAAAAATGCGGCTTCGCCCCGGACGGCTGGCGTTCGGCGGTGGAGGTAAAGGAGAAGGAAAATGGACAAGCTTATTGAGATACTTCGCTCCGTCTGCCCCGACGTGGACTTTGAGACGGAGACTGACCTTGTGGGCAGCGGCATACTCACGAGCCTCGACATCGTTATGATCGTCTCGGAGCTCATGGCGGAATATGACGTAAAGCTGGACGTGGACGACCTGGTGCCGGAGAATTTCATGAACGCCGGGACCATCCATGCGCTCATAGAGCGGGCTGGGTCTAAGTAATGGACATCACCTCCTGGCGGTTCCCGGTATTTCTCCTTGCGGCTCTGGCGGCCTACGTCCTGCTGCCCCAAAACCGCCGCTGGTGGGCGCTTTTGGCCGCGAGCCTGCTTTTCTATGCCTGCGGCGGCGCCGCGGCCATGGCGTATCTGGGCGTCACGGCGGCGGCGACGTATATTGGCGCGCTCCTTTTGCAGCGCCTGAACGACCGGCGCGCCGCCATGGACCAGGAGGCCCGCCGGGCCTCCCGCCGCGCCCACGACCGAAAGCGGCATCTCACAGCCGGGGCGGTCTGCTGCGTGTGCTTCGGGATGCTCTTCGCCGTAAAATACTGGGACAGCACCGCCTCCGCCCTGGGGCTCCGGCCTCTGGGGCTGGTGGTGCCCGTGGGCATCTCCTTTTATATCTTCCAGTCCGTGGGCTACGTGCTGGACGTCTCCCGGGGGAAGATACGGGCCCAGCGCGATCCGGCAAAATACCTGCTCTTCGTCTCCTTCTTCCCCCAGATGGTCCAGGGGCCCATCGACAGCTTCGGGCATCTCTCGCCCCAGCTCCTCTCCGGCAGAAAACCGGACGCCGACGAGCTGCGCGACGGCATCCAGCTCATGATGTGGGGCTTTTTCAAAAAGCTGGTCATCGCCGGCCGGGCCGCCACCGTGGTGGACGCCGTCTACTCCGACGCCGGGGCCTACCCCGGGAGCGTCATCGCCTTCGCGGTGCTGATGTACACCGTGGAGCTCTACTGCGACTTCTCCGGCGGCATCGACATCGTCCGGGGCGCCGCGGGGCTTTTCGGTATCGAGCTTGCGGAAAACTTCCGCCGGCCCATATTCGCCCTGTCCCTGGCGGAGTTCTGGCGCCGGTGGCACATCACCCTGGGCGAATGGATGAAAAATTACGTCTTCTACCCGCTGAGCCTCTCCGGGGCCTTCGCGGCGCTGGGACGTTTTTCCAGAAAGCACCTGGGCGGCATGGCCGGGCGGATACTTCCCACCTCCCTTGCCACCTTCATCGTCTATTTCATCATCGGCATATGGCACGGGGCGAATTTGACGTTTCTGGCCTTCGGGCTCTATAACGGCGTCATCATAACCTCGTCCATCCTCCTGGCCCCCCTCTGGAGCCGCTTGAAAAAGGCCCTGCGCGTCCGGGAGGACAGCGGGGCTTATAAGCTTTTCTGCATGGCCCGGACCAGCGCCGTCGTCTTTGTCGGCCGGTATCTCACCCGGGCGCCGTGGCTGAAGATGTCGCTCATCATGCTCTGGCGCACTGTCTTTGACTTCCACCGCCGGCGGCTGATTCCCGGGATTCTGGCCCTGGGCATGAGCTGGACGGACCTTGTCGTGGTGGGGCTGGGCTGCGCCGCCGTGCTGACGGTGGAGGCCCTCCAGGAGCGGGGCGTCAGGATACGCAAGACCCTGGCGTCAAAGGGGGCGCTGGTTCAGTGGCTCTTCATCTTCATCCCGCTGACCGTCATCCTGCTCTTCGGCGCCCTTGGCGGCGGAGGCAGCGAATTCATCTACGGAAGGATATAGGTGGTGCGAAGTGAATTCCAAAAAATGGCTCGCCGCCTTTTTCGGCACCGCCCTGGCCCTGGCGCTGCTGATACCGGTGCTGAACGTCCTGGTGGACCCCTTCGGGGTGTTCGGGGACGTCCTCTTTCACTGGGACTCCTACAGCGAGACGCTCAATCCCCGGGTGGGGAAGCTGGAGTACCTGGACCGGCACTATGAGGAGTACGATTCCTACATCCTGGGCTGTTCCTCCACCAGCTCCTTCCCGGTGGAGGAGCTCAACGAGTACATGGACGCCAAATTTTATAACCTCTTCGTCTACGGCGCCGACATGCTGGACACGGAGGACATGACCCGGTATATCCTCCGGAACTACACGGTGAAAAACATCCTTCTCAACGTCTACATCGACAACGGCGCCATCTACGACGACCCCGGGATAGACAATCTCACCGGGGCCATGCACTATGCCGCCGACGGCAGCTCCAAGCTGGGCTTTTACGGGAAATATCTTCTCCTGGGCCCGCGCTGGTCCCTGGACAAGGTGGAGCGCTATTTTCAAAACAGGCTCTTCGCCGACGCCTTCGACGTCTTCGACGTGACCTCCGGGACCTACGACAAGCGCCAGCGGGACGTGGAGTACATCGGGGACCTCCCGGAGTACGAATCCCGCCCGGCCTACGCGGAATTCGCCGACTACCCCACCTACACCGTGCGCCTCACGAAGACAGGCCCGGCCATGGAGAGCCTGCGGCGCATCGTCGCCATGTGCGAGGACGCCGGCGTCCATCTCACGGTGGTCTGCGGGCCGGTGAACGCCGGGTATATGGAGGGCATCCCCCGGGAGGAGGCCGCGGAGTTTTACAGGGCCCTGGCGGAGGTGACGCCCTTCTGGGACTTCTCCATCAGCAGCATAAGCTTAGAGCCCCGGTACTTTTATGACCTGACGCACTTTCGAAACTGCGTGGGCGTCATGGCCGAGGCCCGGATGTTCGGCGACGAGAGCGTTTATATCCCGGAGGACTTCGGCGTTTATGTGACGCCGGAGAACGTGGAGAGCCTGATCGAGCGCAACGACCGGCTCCTGGGCACGGAGCCCGACAGGAGCGATTACACCTGCCAGGTCCCCATCCTCCTCTACCACGACGTCACGCCCGACGGCAGCGTGGGCGTCAGCGCCGGGCAGCTTGAGGACCACCTCAGGGCCCTCCGGGACGCGGGCTACACCGCCGTGACCTTCGACGAGCTTCAGGCCTACGTCTATCAGGGCGCGGAGCTCCCCGAAAAGAGCGTCGTCATCACCTTTGACGACGGCTATTCCTCCAATTACCAGTACGCCTTCCCACTTTTGGAAAAATACGGCATGAAAGCCACGATATTCGTGATTGGAGCCTCCGTGGGGCACGAGACGTACAAGGACACGGGCCTGGCGATGACGCCCCACTTCGGCACGGCCGAGATGGCGGAGATGTCCGACTCCGGCGTCGTATCCATCCAGAGCCACACCTACGACATGCACCAGTGGGGGCCCTATGAGACGGGGCCCGACATCCGCGACGGCGTAAAGCGCTTTCCTGGCGAGAGCGAGGCGGCGTTCGTGGAGGCGCTTCAGGCGGACTTCGCCAAGAGCCGCGGGGAGATCGAGGCCGTCACCGGCAAGACCGTGGACGTGCTGGCCTACCCCGGCGGCGTATACGACGATCTGAGCCAGTGGGCGCTTTCGGAGTGCGGCGTCCGGGTGACGCTGAGCACCCGCCACGGGGTAAACACCCTGATTCGCGGCCTGCCCCAGTGTCTTTTCGGCATGTACCGCATTTACGCCGACGGCTACGCCGGCGGCGACGAGCTGGTTGCGGCCATAGACGGCCTCCTGGCGCAGAACGCGGAATAATCAGGGAAGTACAGCTATGGAATATGAGCTTATTCGGAGCCGCAGGCGGACGGTGTCCCTCTCCGTCACGCCCCGCGGGGTGGTGGTGCGCGCGCCGCTCAGGATGGCAAAGCGCGACATCGACCGCTTTGTGGAGAGCCGCCGGGACTGGATAGCCCTCCACACCGCCCGGGTGGAGGCGCGTGAGCGCGCGCTTTCCGCCGTGGAGCCCATGACGGAGGCGGAGCTGGAGGCGCTCAGGGCGGAGGCCCTCCGCGCCATCCCGGAGCGCGTCGCCCATTTCGCGCCCATCGTGGGCGTGAGATACGGGCGGATAACCCTCCGCGCCCAGAGGACCCGCTGGGGAAGCTGCTCGGCAAAGGGAGATCTAAGCTTCAATATTCTCCTGGCGCTGGCTCCCCCGGAGGTGCTGGACAGCGTGGTGGTCCACGAGCTGTGCCACATATTGGAGCCCAACCACTCCCCCCGGTTTTACGCCCAGGTCCTGCGGGTGTGCCCGGATTATTACGCGCACAGCCGCTGGCTCCGGGAAAACGGCGACGCCCTCCAGCGCCGCCTCCCCGCGAAAGGGAACGGCTGAGGGGCATATCCATAAATTACTTCTATACAAGGAGGAAAAAACTATGACCGCGCTTGACCTTACCGCGCTCCCCCACGGCGACATGCCCGGGGATAAGATTGAGATTGAAGAGCACCACATCGAGAAGGCGGAGAAAATTTACCCTGTCCTCAAGACCATGCTGACGCCGCCCAAGACGGTGGTGTGCGTCTGCGGCGGCTCCGGCGTGGGCAAATCGGAGATCGCGTCGCTCTTAGCGGGGCTTTTTCGGGCCGACGGCGTGGGCGCCTACGTCATGAGCGGCGACAACTACCCCCACCGCATCCCCGTGGAGAACGACGCCGAGCGCGAGCGGGTCTACCGGGAGGGCGGCCGGGAGGCGCTGGACGGGTACCTGGGCTCTCAGAAGGAGATAGACTTCGAGCTCGTCAGCTCCATCCTCGCCCGCTTCAAGGCCGGGGAGGCCAAAATCCCCTTAAAGCGCATGGGCCGCACGCCGGAGGAGCTCTGGTATGACGAGGTGGACTTCACCGGCGTCTCCGTGCTCATTTTGGAGTGGACCCACGGCAACAGCGACCTCATAACCGGCGTGGACGTGCCCATCCTCTTAAACTCCACCCCCGCCGAGACGCTGGAGCACCGGCGGCGCCGGGCCCGGGACAAGGGCGTGGACAGCCCCTTCACCACCATGGTGCTGGAGCTGGAGCAGGCCAAGCTCCACCGCCAGGCCCACAAGGCGAAGATCATCGTCACAAAGGCCGGGGAGATCGTCTCCTACGGCGAATATTTAAGGCTCATGGAGGCGGAAAATGGCTGACCTGGGACCGATGCTGAATTTATACCCCGACAGCGTGGGCGGAACGCTCTCCGCCGCGGCGGAGCTTTTGGAGACGCCGGCCCTCCGGGGCGCCTTCTCCTCCGTCTACGTGCTGCCGAGCCTCTTCCACTCTGACCTTGACCGGGGCTTTTGCGTGGTGGACTACGGCCTCAATGAAGAGCTGGCCACGGAGGACGACCTCGCGCGGCTGCGGGCCCTGGGCCTCACGCTGAAGCTGGACATCGTCCTCAATCATGCCTCCGTACAGTCGCCGCAGTTTCAGGACCTTTTGAAAAACGGCGAAAGGTCCCAATACCGGGACTTCTTCATCGACTGGAACAAATTCTGGGACGGCTGCGGGGAGCTGACGCCGGAGGGGTACATCGCGCCCCGTGAGGAATATATAAAGGACATGTTCTTCCGCAAGCCCGGCCTCCCCATCCTCATGGTCCGGTTCCCCGACGGGTCCGAGCGGCCCTACTGGAACACCTTCTACCAGAAGGTCTGGGAGGAGAACGGGGAGCGGCGGTATCTGGGGCAGATGGACCTGAACATCGCCTCCCCCAAGGTCTGGGAGTTCTACGACGAGACTCTGAGGCGGCTTTCGGGGTACGGCGCGAAGATCATACGTCTCGACGCCTTCGCCTACGCCCCCAAGGCGCCGGGGAAGCGGAATTTCATGAACGAGCCGGACACCTGGCAGGTGCTGGACCGGGTGCGCTCTCTGGCGGACAAGTACGATCTTACGCTGCTGCCCGAGATTCACGCCGCCTACGGCGAGGGGGTCTACGAAAAAATAGCCGCCAACGGCTACATGACCTACGACTTCTTCCTCCCGGGCCTTATTCTGGACGCCCTTGAGCGCAAGAGCGGCGTGTACCTCAAAAAATGGGCCGACGAGCTTACGGAAAAGCGCATCCGCACGGTCAACATGCTGGGCTGTCACGACGGGATACCGCTTCTGGATTTGAAGGGCCTCCTGCCGGAGGGGGACATCGACGCCCTCATCCGGACGCTTGTGGCCCGCGGCGGGTTTGTGAAGGACCTCCACGGGGCGAAAAACATGTACTACCAGGTCAACGCCACGTATCTCTCCGCCCTGGGCGGGGACGAGGCGCGCATGTGCCTCGCCCGGGCGGTGCAGGTCTTCATGCCCGGCAAGCCCCAGGTGTGGTATCTGGACCTTTTGAACGGCCTTAACGACTACGACGCGGTGCGCCGGGCCGGCGAGGGCGGCCACAAGGAGATAAACAGGACCAACCTCACCCTCGAAGAGGCCAGGAGGCGGCTTGAGACGCCCACGGTCCGGGAGCAGCTCCGGCTTCTGAGGCTCCGGAACACCCACCCGGCCTTCTCGCCGGAGGCGGAGATCGCCGCCCAGGCCCGGGGCAGTACGCTCACCCTCACCTGGCGGCGGGGCCGCTGCTATGCCAGTCTCACGGCGGATCTTGACAGCGGAAAATACGACATCGAGCTGTCCGAACAATGATTTTTAACAGGAGGTCACAAAATGCGCTTTGAAATTCTTGGCGAGACGCTTCCCGTCGTCGTATGCCGGCTGGAGTCCGGCGAGCGGATGATAACCGAGGGCGGCTCCATGAGCTGGATGAGCCCGAATATGGAGATGGAGACTACCGGCGGGGGCTTCGGCCGGGCCATGGGCCGGATGTTCTCCGGCGAGCGCATCTTCCAGAACATCTACACCTGCCGCGGCGGCGATGGGCTTATCGCCTTCGCCTCCAGCTTCCCGGGGTCCATCCGGCCCTTCCAGATCGGCCCCGGCGGGGATCTGGTGCTCCAGAAAAGCGCCTTCCTGGCCTGCGAGGCCGGCGTGGAGCTGTCCGTCCACTTCAACAGGAAATTCGGCGCCGGGTTTTTCGGCGGCGAGGGCTTCATCATGCAGCGCCTCTCCGGCTCCGGCGTGGCCTTCGCGGAGTTTGACGGCTATGTGGTGGAGTACGACCTGGCCCCGGGGCAAAGCATCATCGTGGACACGGGGCACCTGGCGGCTATGACGGCGAGCTGCACCATGGACATCGAAAAGGTCCACGGCGCCAAGAACATCTTCTTCGGCGGCGAGGGGCTCTTCCACACCGTAGTCACCGGCCCGGGCCACGTCTGGCTCCAGACCATGCCCATAGCCAACTTCGCCGGCTCCATCGCCGGCTACCTCCCCACCTCCAACGAGTGACCGCCCCC
>CANROF010000054.1 GCA_947632155.1 uncultured Oscillospiraceae bacterium | reverse complement strand
GCCATGGTCACCCGCTACGGCATGAGCGACCGGCTGGGCCCCATCAGCTTCGACAGCTCCGACCACTCCATCTTCATCGGCCGAGACTTCGGCACCACCAAGTCCTACTCCGAGGAGACGGCCGGCATCATCGACGAGGAGGTCAAGCGCATCTTCGACGAGGCCGCCGCCCGGTGTGAGGAGATTCTGACCACCCACCGGGACGTCCTCATCGCCTGCGCCGAGTACCTGCTGCAAAACGAATCCATGACCGCCGAGCAGTTCAAGGCCCTCATCGAAAGCGGCTCCGTGCCCCCCGCGGACGCGGTGAAGCCCGCGGACAGCGAGGAGGAATCCCCCATCATGAAGGAGCTTCGCGCCCAGGCCCTGGAGGACGCCCGCCGCACCGAGATGGAGGAAACCCAGTCCCCCCACTCCCCCGACGACCCGTTTGATTTCAAATAAGATAAACGCCTCCCGCCCAGACACAACGCCTGGGCGGGAGGTGTTTCAGCCTGTCGAAAAAGCCCTGACGGGCTTTTCCGACAAGGAGAACGTGCGGGAAATTTTCGCTGAATTTTGCGAAATTCAGTGAAAATTTCCCTGCTGTCGCCCTGCGCGCACGCCCGAAGGGCGCACTACGACTCGCTAAGAGCCGCCGCATAGCGGCGGTTGCTCGCTTGCATGGCGCCTGCGGGCGCCAGCTTGTGCGACAAAATGAATTTTTTCCAAGGCACATGTCCTTGGAAAAAATATTGAATTTGAGTTTTTTGACAACTTGTTTACGCGTTTTTTACGGCCTTTATAATGTCCTTCAGCTTCGGGCTGGCGCCGTAGAGGAGGACGCCGACGCGGTAGATCTTGGCGGCCACGATGCCCACGCCCACGCAGGAGGCGGCCAGGATGGCGATGGAGATGGCGACCTCGTAAAAGGCCGGGTGGCTCATGGCGATGCGGGTGAACATGGCCATGGGCGAGGTAAAGGGGATGTAGGAGCAGGCCACCATCAGGGGGTTATCCACGCTCCCGCTGCTCATAGCCGTCACCACCACAAAAAAGCCCGCGATGAAGAGCATGGTAATGGGCATGACGGAGGTGTTGATGTCCTCAAGCTTCGACGCCGTGGAACCGATGGCGCCGTAGAGGAAGGCGTAGATGAAAAAGCCCAGCACGAAGAAGACGAGCATGTAGACCAGCAGCGACACCGGCATGTCGAAAAACATCCCGATGAGCTCCGTCCCCGCCCAATAGGACTCGTTGAGCTTGTAGAAAAGGAGCGCCGAGCCGAATATGCACACGAGCTGCGTAAATCCCGCCAGGCACGAAGCCACGACCTTGCCGAACATCATGGCGGTGGGCCGGGCGGAGGTGACCAGGACCTCCATGGCACGGGAGCTCTTCTCCGTGGCCACATTCGTCGCCACCATCTGGCCGTAGAGAAGGATGACCATGTACAGCGCGAAGATCATGATGTAGGTGTAGAAGAAATTCTGCCCCTGGTCCACGCCAAGGCTCCGGACCTCATACACCGCCGCGGCGGACATGATCTCCTGGGCCTTTTCCGGGGAGACGCCGGC
Source organism: uncultured Oscillospiraceae bacterium (assembly GCA_947632155.1). Taxonomy (GTDB): domain Bacteria; phylum Bacillota; class Clostridia; order Oscillospirales; family Oscillospiraceae; genus RUG626. The sequence continues at coordinate 14,815 of CANROF010000054.1, read as the reverse complement.
CTCGGTCATGGCGGCGAGGCGGTAGAGCTCCGTCAGGACCCGGCTTATCGTGTCGGCGTTGGTGTCGTACATCGACAGATTGTCCACGTAATAGACAAAATCCGTGAGCCCGTGGAGCTCCACGGCGCACGCGGCCTGGCCGTTTGTCACCGGGGCCTTGACGTCGCCGTTCTCAAGGCGCACGTCGTACCCCGGGAAAGCCGCGGCAAGGGCGGAGCGCACCGACTCATCCCCGCCGGACACCAGCATCACATCCCGCTCCCCGGGCTCCGCGGCGTCGGAATCGCCGGGCTCGTCGCTGTCAAAGAAGCCCATGACCCGCGGGAAGAACAGCACCACGGCCAGCACCACCACGATGAGGGCCGTCACGCCCACAAAGACCTTGTTTGTGAGATAGCCCTTAAGCTCAAATTTGAATATCTTTGAAAACTGTCCCATAGCGCACCTCACTCCTGTTCCCCGGCGTACTCAACGAAGATGTCGTTGAGGCTGGGCTCAAATACGCGGACCTCGTCGATGTCAAACTCCCGGGAGAGCCTCTGCATGACGGTCATTTTCTCCCCGGGGTCGGAGAGCCTCAAAATGAGCTCGCCGTTCTCCGCCATGGAGGTCCTCCCGGGAAAGGCGGCGGCGATCTGTTCCTGCTGCGTGGAGCGTATGGCCAGCTTGTCCCGCGGGTACTCCCGCTTTATGTCGTGGAGGTCCCCGGTGAGGGCCACCACGCCCTTGTTGATGATGGCGATGGAGTCGCAAAACTCCTCGATGTAGCTCATCTGGTGGGAGGAAAAGAGGACGATCTTGCCCCGGGCGATCTCCTCCTTCACCACGTCCTTCAAAAGCATGGCGTTCACCGGGTCAAGGCCGGAAAACGGCTCGTCCAGGATGACGATCTCCGGGTCGTGGGCCAGGGCCGTCACGAGCTGTATCTTCTGCTGGTTGCCCTTGGAGAGGGTGTCCAGGCGCTTATTGCGGTACTCCGTCATCCCCAGGCGCTCCAGCCATTTATCGACGCTCCTCACCGCGTCGGGCGTCCTCATCCCCTTGAGCTGTGCAAAGTAGATGAGCTGGTCGATGATCTTTTTCTTCGGGTAGAGGCCCCGCTCCTCCGGCAGATACCCGATGCCCACCCTTTTGTAGTCGATAGGCTCGCCGTCCAGGAGGACCTCCCCTGAATTTGCCGGGAAAACGTCCATGAGGATGCGAATGGAGGTGGTCTTCCCCGCCCCGTTGCGCCCCAGAAGTCCAAAAGCCTTCCCACTCTCAGCCTTGAAGCTCACGCCCGTCAGGACCTTCTTCTCCCCAAAGGATTTATGTATGTCCCGAAGTTCAAGCTGCATATTCTCACTCCTTATAATAAAAAAGTGCGCGGCACGCCGCGCACCGAAAAACGCAGCGTTTGCCTCTGCTGCGACACAGTCTGCTTCCGATTAGGAACAGGCGGCAAAGCATACGTTTTTACCAACAGTATGCCTAATCGGAATTTGATTAAACTGTGTCGCTCCATTAATATAGCATTTTATTACATAAATTGCAAGAGCAATTTCCATTTGTATTTTTTTGTTGACATTTGCCGCGTTTCATGATAACATTATGTCAACCGCGCCCGAGGGCATGCAAATGAGCGCGGCCGGGTAGTCTGCCCAGACGTCAGGCGGTGCGTTCCTCCGATATTCCGGAGGAAGCTTCTGGCCTCCTTCCGGAAAAGGAAGGAGGTGATTGCGTGGATCTGTCAATGAGCGACCTATTGCAGTTCGCACTTGTCATCATAGCAATCATAAAGCTGGTTCTGTACATTGTTGACAGAAGCCTGCCAAAAAAGAAGTAACCGCCCCGTGTCCCATACGCTGGCGGTTACTCTTTTTGATGTAGCTTAACGCGAGGAACCACCGTCTAACGGCGGCTTCCCCTGTGCCCTCATTATAGCAGACATACGCCGCGTTGTCAAGCGCGGCGTTTTTTTATCTTTTATTGTTTCTCTCGTATATCGCGGCGAGGCCGATGAGGGGCAGGTCGTCGTTTACCTCGATCTTTCGCCGGCAAAGCGGCGCGATAGCGGCGGACATGCCGCCTGTGGCCACCACATTGGCGCAGGCGCCCAGCTCGGCTTCTATACGCTCGATCATGCCGTCCAGCATGGCGGCGGCGCCCAGGACCGCGCCGGACCTCATGCTGTCGATGGTGTTGGTGCCGATGACCTTGGCCGGGGGCTCCAGGGATATGTTGGGAAGCTGGCTGGTGCCGGAGCTCAGCGCCGCCAGGCCCAAGGCCACGCCGGGGCCGATGGTGCCGCCAAGGAACGAGCCCTGCTTGTTGATGACCGAGATGGTGGTGGCGGTGCCCATGTTGATGACGATGAGCGGCGGGGCGTAGAGCTTCAGCGCCCCGGCCGCGGCGGCGATGAGCCCGGCCCCGGCCTGGGCCGGGTCGTCGATGAGGATATTGACGCCGGTCTTGACGCCCTTGCCCAGGACAAGCGGCCGGACGCCGGAGGCCAGCTTCACGGCCCTGGCGAATACGTTGGTCAGCGGCGGTACAACGGAGGAGAGGATCGCCCCGTCCAGCTCGCCCGCGTCCAGGCCGAAGAAATCGAAAAAGTGCCTTATTTCCGCGGCGTACTCAAAATCGGTCTTCATTTTGTCCGTGGTGAGGCGCACCGTGCGGACGATGTCAAAGCCGCGCATCGCGCCCATGCGTATGCGGGTGTTGCCAATATCAACGGCCAGAAGCATTCTCTCTCCCCCTCGAAATCACCGGAAAAAACGCTCCGGCTGGGAATGCGCCCGGGATACGGTGACCTCCAGCTCCGGGAAGGCGTTCTCCAAAAGCTCCCTGAGCACCGGGACCACCACGTTTTCCGTGGAAAAATGTCCGGCGTCGATCAAATTCATCCCCAGCTCCCGGGCGTCGAGGAACTGGTGGTGCTTCACATCCGCGGTGACGTAGGTATCGGCGCCGGCCTCGAACGCCTCCGTCATGTTGCCGCCTCCGGCGCCGCCAAGGACCGCCACGCGGCAGACGGGCCGCCCGGCGTCCACGTAGCGCAGGCCGTCGGCCCGGAGCGCCGCCTTCACATGGGCCATGAAGTCAAAAAGGCCCTGCTCCGGGACATAGCCCACGCGGCCGCAGGCCTCCGCGCCGAAGGGCTCCGCGTCCTCAATGCCCAGGGCCGCGCAGAGGGCGTCGTTTACGCCGCCGGGGGCCACGTCCAGGTTCGTGTGCATACATATGGCGCTCATGCCGGACCGGGCCAGGGCCAGGGCTCTGGCGCCGGTGGTGTCGGAATCCGAGAGCGCGCGAAGTCCGAAGAACATGGGGTGGTGGGAGACGATGAGGTCCGCGCCCAGGCGCTTTCCCTCTTCAATGACGTCGGAGGTTATGTCCAGCGCCACAAGGACGCGCTCCACCTCGTCCTCCCAGGAGCCCACCAAAAGCCCCACGTTGTCGTCGCCCAGCTTCATGTCCACCGGGGCAAGCTCGCTTATCGCGTCAAAAATATCGTGTAATTTTACCATTTTTCGGCCTCCGTCAGATAGTCGTTTACAGTCTCAAGCTCTCTTTTGGCCTCAAAATACTGGCCTGACCCCTGCCGTCCGCCCTGCTCCATGCCAGAAAGCGCCTCCGAAAGCCTCCGGCGCTCACGCCGCAGGTACTCCGGCATCAGCCGGTCGCGGCTCTCCATGAGGCGGCGCGGGACGTCGCAGTCCCCCGCCCCGGCCCGGGCCTCGAAGAGCGTATAGATCTTCCCGGCGTCCAGCGCAAGCTCCGCCTGAGCGCAGAAAAAGCCCAGCGCCTCAAGACGGGCCTCCAGCTCCGAAAGCCTGCTCTGGGGCTGCAAAATGAGCCGCGCCCTGTCTATCCAGGGGCAGGCGGACAGTATGTCAGCCATCGTCTCCCCGCCCATTCCGGCGATGACGACAGCCTCAAACTCCCCCGACACGTCCCGGAGGCCGTCGGAGAGGTAGTATTCGATTTTTTCCTCCACGCCCCGCTCCCTGGCGGAGCACCGGGCGCTCCAAAGGGGCCCGGCGTTGATGTCCGAGGCGGCCACGCGGGAAAAGGCGCCGGACTGGATGAAGTACACCGGCAGATACCCGTGGTCCGTGCCCACGTCAATGACGCTCTCCCCGGTCCCGGCCAGCCTCGCCGCCGCGGAGAGTCTTGGAGACAGTCTGATCATAAAATTCACCACACAAAGCTAAAGGCGGACGTTTGTCCGCCTTTATGCCTCAGGCCTCGGAGGCCAGGAAATCGTTGAGCTCCTCCAGGAAGGAATCGGGGTCAACGCCGTGGGCGTTGCAGGCCTGCTCGATCGTCTCGCCGGTGGCAAGGGCACAGCCCAGACAGTGCATGCCGATGTTCAGGAAGAAGGGCTGGGCCTGGGGGGCCTTCATCATGACCTCAGCCACGATGGTATCTTTTGTAAATGCCATAAAAATGACCTCCTCGTCATTAATTTCGCTGATATTATACCCCTTTCTTCCGATTATTTCAATAGGAATCTTTCAATTCTCCCGTCCACTGTGGAAAAACAACCGGAAAAAAGGTATAATATTTTTTGAAAAACGCGTGACGGGGACGGCGGTTTTCCGGTCTATAAGGTCAAGGGCTCTATCACCCGGGAAAGGAGAAATCTATGGACGACAGAGAGATCGTGGAGCTTTACTGGGCGCGCTCCGAAAACGCCATATCCGAAACGGCGGATAAATACGGAAGGTTCTGTCACTACATCGCCTATAACATCCTGCACAGCGACGAGGACAGCGAGGAGTGCGTCAACGATACATACCTGGCCGCGTGGAACGCCATGCCCGACCTGCGCCCACGTAAGCTCTCCGCGTTTCTCGGCAGGGTCACACGCAATCTGGCGCTTCACAGGTGGGAGCGGTATCACGCCGAAAAGCGGGGCTCCGGGGCTGTCCCGCTTGCCCTCGAGGAGCTGCGGGAGTGCGTTCCGGCTTCGGATAAGGCGGACCGGGTCGTGGAGGATCTTGTGCTGGCGGAGGTATTCAACCGTTTTCTGGCTTCGCTGCCCAAGGAGAAGCGGAAGATCTTTATGCGGCGCTATTGGTATCTATGCCCCATTGCGGAGATCGCGGAGGACCTGTCTCTCAGCGAAAGCAGCGTGAAAATGTCTCTGCTCCGCGCAAGAAACGAATTGAAAACGCTTTTGGAGAAGGAGGGTATCGACATATGAAAGAAAAACGAATCTTGGACGTCCTCGGGAAAGTGGACGAAAAATATATCGAGGAGGCTTTACCGGCCGAATTTACCGGCTTCAATACAAAAAAGGACGCTAAAATACCGGCCTTTCTCAAATGGGGATACGCGGCGGCCTGCATTGCGCTTCTTCTGGCCTTGGGCGTTCCGAAGCTCCTGAATTCACGGCCGATCTCCGTATCCGACCGCAAAGGGATGCTTACCGCCGGAACGGCCTGGGAAACAGACCAATTTACCTTTTGCGTGGTGGACGCGGCCTTTTGCTCCGGGTATCAGACCGAGGCCGGGGATATTCTCACCCCCGGCGACGGCTGTAGATTTATGGCGGTGGAGTACCGCGCCGTATTTTCCCAAAGCGGCGCCCTTTCAAAATGCGCGCTGCAAAAGGGCGACGTATACTCCGAGGCCCACGCCGATCCTTTGGGGCCCATCCCGTCGCCGGACGGCAATTGGGTCCTCCTTTTCTCCGTCCCGCTTGCGGAATCCGACGCGGATACGCCCTCGCGGGATTCGTATTCGCTCCGCGTTGAGATCGACGCCGGCGGCAGGACGTATGTCCAGGACTTCGCTCTTTAAGGTGACGGGAGTCGAACCCGCGCCGCTCCTCGCGGGCCCTATTCGGTGCTTTTCGCCTTGTCGTCGTCGCCTTGCGGTCGTCGTCGCAGATGCCGCTTTGCCTCGGGCTCCAAGTATTCGCCCTCAGGCGCTGGCATCGCTCCTCCTCTCCCCACGCAATCATGATTGCGCGGGGGCCCCGTGGCTTCCTCCTCCGCGCCGAAAATCCCTCGAATATTGCTCCGCGAGGAGTGCGAAGCAGTTTCTGGCGGCGGATTTGTGTCCAGGCAAGGCAAAGCCCGCAGAGAATACTTTGTGTATTGTCAAGGGCTTTAACGCGGCATGGGCGCAAATCCGCCGTCAGAAACCGACGCGCGTTCGACTCCCGTCACCTTAACCGCACAGATCCGGGTCCTGCGGCGGCAAGGAGTTTACATAATCCCGCACCTTCCCGTAGTCGTACACCCCGGGGGCCAGCTCCAGGTCCCGGATGGCGGCGGCGTCGAAGCTGCCCGTGAGGGGTATCACGGCGTCCACGCCGTCAAAGGTCACGAGGGCCACGGGGTCCCGGAAAAACGGCAGGCCCCCCACCAGCACCGCGTCCGGGCGCGGCTCCCCGGCGTATTTCCGGATGATCTCGCCGTAATCCGGCTCCCGGCCGGTGGTATAGAGCGCGAAGGACGAGGCGAAATAGTGACCCTCCCGCGCCAGCACCTCCTCCCGCTCCGCCTCGGATAACCCGGCGTCGGAATTCAATGGCAGGCCCAGTTGGATATTTGCAACGACGGTCCTCTCCCCCGCCTCCACGGGCAGCAGGTAGACGTGGCGTCCGTGCTCCAGCGCCTCCAGCACCGTCCCCCGGTCGGCTGACCGCAGGGCGAAGATGTTGGTGTCCACGTAGATCTTGACCGCCCGCCGAAGGTCTATGTCCTCCGACGTCACCGGGCGAGTAAGCTCCGCGCCGTATAGCTCGTTTATCTCCCGCGCAAGCTCGCTCTTGTCAAGGCCGGCCAAGAGGTCCACGTTCCCCACGTGGCGGTAAATTGCGAAGACGACGGGGACCTCCACGGTGTCGCTGTCCACGGGTATGAAGCTGTTGATATTGCACATCACCCGGACGCCCTCCCCCACCCTGAGGTCCTCCGGCATATTGCCGGGGGCGGGGCTGTACTCCGTCATGGTCAGGACGAACCGCTTTGCCTCCCAGGGCATCCACTCCGCCGCCTCTACAACGATATGCTCCCCTGTCTCCACCACCACGCCGTCGATCCAGCCCGGGGCGTTGTCGCCCCCGCCGCCCGTGCCGCCGTTGGGGACGGGCGCGTGGGACCCTCTGGGCAGCAGGGCGAAAATCGCCGCCGCAAGGCACGCCGCCGCGGCCAGGGACGTCACCAGCTTCAAAATATTCCTCTTTCTCCCCGGTTTTTCCGCCGCCCGGTCCACCATCTCCGGCGACAGCTCCCCCAGGAGCTCAAACATGGCTATTCCCGTCATATGTCATATCCCCTCTCCAAAAGATACTCCCGCAGTCTCCCCCGCGTCCTCATGAGCTGGGCGGAGACGGTGTTTTCCCGCATTTTGAGCCCCCGGGCGATGGCGCTAACGCTGTCGGCGTAATAATACCGCCGCAGAAAGATGTGCCGCGCCCGGGAATTTTGCTTGTCAAGAAAGCTTTCGATGTCCCGCAGAAGCTCCCGCCGCTCCAGCTCCGCCGCCGGTGTATCGCCGCCGGGAAGGAGCTCGGAAAGCTCCTCGAAGATGAGCTCCGCCTCTCCGCCGCCGCGCTTCTGGGCGCGCAGGCGCTTGAGTCTGTCCAGGGCGATATTCCGTGTAAGCGCCGCCAGATACGCCCGCAAAAGCCTCGGCCGCTCCGGCGGGATGGTGTTCCAGGCCGCCAGATACGTGTCCGCCACGCATTCCTCCGCGTCCTCACGATTGGGCAGCAGATTGGACGCCACCGCGGCGCACAGTCCGCCGTACTTTTTCCGCGTCTCCTCCAGCGCCGCGTCGTTCCGCGCCCAATAGAGCTCCAAAATCGCCGCGTCCTCCACGGCCCTCACCCCCTTTACCCATTAAGTAGATTTTCTCCGGCGAATCTGACGCGCAGAATAAAAAATCAGGGAGGCGCGGGCCTCCCTGATGGTATGTTGGTTACATTATTTGAAATTGACGTTGCCGGAGGACATGGGGAGCAAGCCTATGTACGTGACGCCCGGCGCTAAGGAGATCTCGTCGCCGTCGGAGTTGGTGAATACGAACTGAGAGGTGCTTTCGGTCCTGGTCCAGGTGATGCGCTCGGCCGCGCCGCCGCTGATGATCCACCCGCTGCCGTTGCCGTTGAGGGTGGCCTTCAGCCTCCCCGCGTCGTCGCCGGAGATGGGCGTTATCCGGACGGACAGGAGTATCACGTTTTTGGCGGAGAGCTGCCTGCCGGTGAGTCCGTCGGTCATGGGGCCGCCGTACTGGCTGATCTTATATGTGCCGCTGTCGCTGTCGTAGGTGAAGGTCGTGCCCTTCACGCCGAACTGAGCCTCCACCTCGTTGCAGGGGAAGCCGGAGCGCACGGCCTCCTTGTCGAATTTGAAGGCCGGGCCGAAGCTCTCCTGGTGCTCCGTCCTGAAGCTGTACTTCTCCAGATACCCGTCCAGCGTCGTGACGTCCAGCATCAGGCTGTGCTCGTAGCCCATGGTGTTCATGCGGTTCGCGTCCCGGAAGAAAGTCTCGCCGCTGCCGTTGACGCCGTCGATGCGGTCGATGCCGGTATCCGCGAATTTCTGATAGGCGTCGTTGCTGCCGCCGGCGTGGATGTAGATGGCGTCAAAGCTCATGGCCAGGTCCACGAAATAGGGTCTGGCGCTCCGGATGCTGCCAAGGGTCAGCGAGCCCTTGAAATCCTGGAAAATGCCCATAAAGCGGGTTATGCCGCCCTCCACGGGCACCTCAAAGAGGATGTCCGCCGCGGAAATGCCGGACTGGGGCGTGGCGATCTGGAGGTTATTGAACATCACGGCGAAGGGCCGGCGGGAGGTCAGGTCGGTTTCCGTCTCCAGGCCGGTGAGGGGGCTGTAGTAGACGGGCTTCTCCGGCTCGTCCGGGTTTTCCGGGTCGTCGCCGTCGGGGTTTTCCGGGTCGTCCGGGTCGTCGCCGCCGGGATTCCCGGGGTCCTGGGTACCGGGCTCCTCCGTGCCGGGGCCGCCCGGCTCCGTGCCGGGGTTCTCCGTGCCCGGGGTCCCGGGGCCGGGATCGTCGCCGGGGGTTGGTTCGGGATTTATGGTCACGCCGGGCGTGGGCGTATCCTCCCCGTCGCCGCCGCCGGAGACGAGCAGGACCGTCACAAGGATGATCACCGCCAGGAGCACCGCGGCCCCGGCGACGATAAGAATCTTCACTGTTTTGGCGTCTAATCTGTCAAGGGTGGTCTTTGTCTGATGCTTTCCCGATGACATATTATCCCCTCCATTCGATGTATCATGACGTATTGTACTCTTTTTTTGTCGTTACGTCAACCTCTATGTTTCCAAAGCGGCAGAAAATGCTTGTTAATCCGCGGCGTTTCGTTTATAATAGATTCGATCATATTCAAAGGAGCTGGCCGCCATGGAAGGACCGCTTGGCTTTATACATAGCGAAATGGACCTGAAGGTCCTGATACTCTTCATTTTGAGAAGGCTCCCGGAGCCCGCCGCCTGGGAGGAGCTGACGGACATGACGCTGCTCAGCGACGGGGCCATCGGTTATTTTGACTTCTCCGAGTGCCTTACGGACCTTGTCCGCACCGGGCATGTGGAAAAGGCCGGCGACACCTACGCCGTCACCGACAAGGGCCGCGTAAACGGCGAGGCCATGGAGTCGTCGCTCCCCTATTCCGTCCGCGTCCGGGCCGAGAAGGCCGCCGCGACCCTGGCGAGCCTCCAGCGCCGGCGCAAGATGATCGAGGCCGGCCACGAGATGCGCTCCCGCGGGGGCTTCACCGTCCACCTCGGCCTCTCCGACGGGGTGGGGCCAATCCTCTCCATGGACCTGCTCACCGGCGACGGAAAGCAGGCCGCCCAGATGGAGGAAAACTTCAAAAAGAACGCCGAAAAGCTCTATGGGAAGATCGTGGAGCTCTTATTGAACGGCTGAGGCAGCGAAAAATCTTCGAGAAGCCGGGCTTTTCCATAAGAGGAATGGGAGGGTTCACGGCGCCCGCAGGCGCTGGTTTCGGAGCGCAACCGCCCCAAAGGGGCGGCTCTTAGCGCGGAGATAAATTCTCCCCTACGAGTTGATTTGAAGGATTTTCCGTAGAAACGGGCACTTCCAAGCTTGTTCGCAGGGGCGGGTCCCAGACCCGCCCGTTTTTCGTTGTAAGGCTTTGCACATATGGCAAGGGGGCTTTACTTCTGGTCGCCGGCGACCATGTCGTGGTAGTCCTCCGGCTCGCAGATGGCGTCGGGCGGGAAGAACTCGTTGACGGGGAAGTCGATGCGGGCGAAGAGCGTGCAGGGGTCCTCGCACCCGGTGCCGACGCAGTCCTTCTCCGGCATGCAGTAGTCGTAGACCGGGATCATGAGCTGGCTGTCCCGCTCCAGCCTCACGATGGTGAACTGGCCCAGGGTGACGACGATTCTCCTCCCCGCCCCGTCGGTGACGATGGGGGAGTCGAACATGTCAAGGATATACTGGGGCAGCTCCACCAGCTCCGGCGTCACATCGGAGCAGGCGTCCACGGTGTCCAAGCTCAGGATGATGGGGTCCACCGCCTCCACCACGGCTTTGGGGAGATTGGTGCTGTCGATGACGTTCCTGTCCACGCAGGACGGGCCGATGTCGGAGGTAAAGATGCGGGCGGTGCCCTCGCTGCCGAAGAGCAGCACGCGCTTTGTGAACGAGGCCAGGCCCTCGATGGGCGCCACAAGGCCGCTGGACATGCACACGTCGGCCCTTATCTTGTAGTAGAAGCGGATGTCCACCGTGTAATAGCCCCGGTTGAAGCTCACCGGCTCCACCACCGGGGAGGCCCAAAGAAGCTCCGCGGAGCGGGCCCGGACGTTGAGGCCGTTGTCAAGGTTTGCCTGGGAATTGGCCGTGAGGTACACCCGCATGTTCTCCAGGCAGTCCTTGTCCTTGCAGGAGTCGTATATCTTGCTGGTATGTACGCATACGGCCTCCCGGATGCTCACATCCCCCTGCACCGGTCCCGGCGCGATTTTTGACGACATGGAAAAATTCCTCCTCTCGCGCCATCGGCGCGGTATTTCAATAACAGTCTATGCCGGCCCAAAATTTGTGTGAATATATTGCGGATTTTTATGGGGTATGGTACAATATATAAGGTGACGGGAGGTGAGCGGCATGGCGGTCATATTGGGCATCGACCCCGGCGTGGCGACGGTGGGCTTCGGCGTCATCGAGGCCCGGGGCGGCTCCAACAAATTCGTCACCTGCGGGGCCATAACCACCCCGGCCCACACGGCCCTGTCCACGCGGCTGGCACAGATATACCATGATATGCTGGAGCTCATTGATACATTCAAGCCCGACGCCATCTCCATCGAGGAGCTGTTTTTCAACACCAACATCACCACCGGCATAGCCGTGGCCCACGGCCGGGGCGTGATACTCCTGGCGGGGAACGCAAGGATGGTGCCCATGTATGAGTACACCCCCCTCCAGGTCAAGCAGGCCATCACCGGCTACGGCCGGGCCGACAAGCGGCAGATGATGGAGATGGTCCGCAGGCTCCTGAATCTCAAGTCCGCCGCCAGGCCCGACGACGCCTCCGACGCCCTGGCACTGGCCATATGCCACGCCCGCTTCTCCGGCTCCCTGCTCACCGCCGGGGAGTCCCGCAGCGAGGGCGCCCTGATCTGACTGATCCATCGAAAGGACGAAAGCGCCATGTTTTACTATATCGAGGGCAAGGTCGCCCACATTGAAAAAAATCTCGCCGTCATCGACGCCGGCGGCGTGGGATTTTCGCTCACCGTCACGAACAACACCCTCTCGCGCCTCAAGACCGGCGAGCGGGCGCGGCTCTATACATACCTCAACGTGGCGGAGAACGTCCTGGACCTCTACGGATTTTTTGAGCTGTCGGAAAAGCGCTGCTTTGAGCTGCTGCTGGGCGTCTCCGGCATCGGGCCCAAGGCGGCTGTCAGCGTCCTGGGCGTGTGTACGCCGGAGTCCCTGGCCATGGCGGTGGTGACGGAGAACGAAAAGATGCTCACCGCCGCGCCGGGCGTCGGGAAGCGCGGCGCCCAGAGGATAATCCTGGAGCTCCGTGACAAAATAGCGAAGGACATGCCCTCCGTGAACGCCCAGGGCCCCGCCTCCCCCGTCCCGGTCCTGGGGCAGGGCAAGAAGCTGGCCGACGTCACCGGGGCGCTGACGGTCCTGGGCTACGCGCCCCAGGAGATAACCGCGGCCCTCCATGGGCTGGACCTGGAGAGCATGAGCGTGGAGGAGGCCGTAAAGCTCGTCCTCCGCGGCTCGCTGAGGGAGTGAGGCGGTAACGTATGATCGACTATTCCAAGGACACGCTGGACTCCAGCACCGACAACCTGATGACCGCCTCCGCCACCCCCGAGGACGACGCCGAGGGCAGTCTGCGCCCGCGGACCCTCCGGGAGTACATCGGCCAGGAGAAGGCCAAGCGAAATCTCCAGGTATTTATCGAGAGCGCCAAAAAACGCGGCGAGCCGTTGGACCACGTCATCCTCCACGGCCCTCCCGGCCTTGGCAAGACCACCCTGGCGCAGATCATCGCCAACGAGATGGGCTCCACCCTGCGCAAGACCTCCGGCCCCGCCATCGAGAAGCCCCGGGACCTGGCGGCGCTTTTGACGAATCTTGAGGAGAACGACGTCCTCTTCATCGACGAGATTCACCGCCTCAACCGCTCGGTGGAGGAAATATTGTACCCCGCCATGGAGGACAAGCAGATCGACATCATCGTGGGCCAGGGCCCCGCGGCCAGCAGCATCACCATCACCCTCAACAGCTTCACCCTGGTGGGGGCCACCACCCGCTCCGGGCAGCTCTCCTCCCCCCTGCGGGACAGATTCGGCATCGACCTTAAATTGGAGCTCTATAAGCCCGAGGAGCTTCGGAGGATCATCACCCGCTCCGCCGAGATACTGGGCGTGGACATCGAGCCCGACGGCGCTTTGGAGATCGCCTCCCGCAGCCGCGGCACGCCCCGCATCGCGAACCGCCTTCTCCGGCGGGTCCGGGACTTCGCGGAGGTCTACTCCGGCGGCGTCATCACAAAGGACCTGGCGGACAAGGCGCTGAGGCTCCTGGACATCGACCCCCTGGGCCTGGACGCCATCGACCGCCGGCTCCTTATGAGCATCATCGAGAACTACGGCGGCGGGCCCGTGGGCCTGGACACCATCGCCGCCACCATCAACGAGGAGTCCGTCACCATCGAGGACGTCTACGAGCCTTTCCTGATGCAGCAGGGCTTTCTCACGCGAACGCCCCGGGGAAGGTGCGTCACGCGCAGGGCCTACGAGCATCTGGGGCTCAAATACGTGGACAACGGGCAGGATCTTGGCGGCCAAACCTCCCTCGACCTCTGAAAAAACGAGAAAATTCACAAAAAGTTTAAAAAAATTTACAAATTAGCTTGACAATAATTGTATCAATTCGTATAATATGTTTAATCTGACATGGGAATTGGTAGAACTATGGCATTTCCCGATACCATGACCGACGAAGAGCTCTGGATGGCCGCTCACCGCGGGGACACAACCGCGGAGGAGGAGCTGATCCGGCGATATACAGTCACAGTCCGCATCTGCGCGCGACCCTATTTTCTGGCCGGCGGCGACAGCGAGGACCTTATACAGGAGGGCATGTTCGGCCTTCTGTACGCGGTCCGGAATTTTGACCCCGGCCGGGACGTTTCCTTCAAGACCTACGCGGAAAAATGCGTCACCTCAAAACTTGTGACGGCCATCCGCACCGCTTCAAGATTCAAGCATCGCCCTCTCAACGATTCCATCTCCTTTGAGTCCCCGGAGTTTGATGAGAGACAGATCCTGTCCGGAAGCAATTTGCGAGATCCTGAGGAACTGGTTATAACAAGAGAATTAACGGATGAACTCCACTCCTCCTTAAATGAGAAGCTCTCCCGTTTGGAAAAAACGATATTGGACTATTATCTGGAGGGGCTCTCCTATACCGACATCGCCGCCAAGACCGGTCGGAGCGTAAAATCCGTTGATAATGCCGTTCAGCGCATAAGGCACAAGCTGACGCGGCCCAAATAATCAGGCGTTTCCAGCAATAGCTGACGCAAATAAAAGCCCAAAGGGCAGATTTGTCAAAAGAGAGGTCCAACAAATGTACGAAGACAAGACACTGGTATGCAAAGAGTGCGGCAAGGAATTCGTCTTTACCGCCGGTGAGCAGGAGTTCTACGCTGAGCGCGGCTTCCAGAACGAGCCCCAGCGCTGCAAGGCCTGCCGTGACGCCCGCAAGAACGCCGTTCGCGGTCCCCGTGAGTATTACACCGCCGTCTGCGCCAACTGCGGCGGCGAGGCGAGAGTCCCCTTCGAGCCCAAGTCTGACAGGCCCGTATACTGCAGCGAGTGCTTCGCCAAGATGCGCGAGCAGCATCAGGGCTAAGCCTGATACTTGCCAAACAAAAAAGACGGGTCTGACCCGTCTTTTTTGTTGCCCATTAAAAAAATTAAAATTAGTCAACCTTGCATAAAGCATGACGGGTTTACAGTTCTACAAAGCCTACAAAATTATAGTAGATGTTGATGTCCCGTTCCATGTGGTCATTCACCTGATATTTTTCTCCGACCTCGATTTTCTGAATGAGCCGGACAAGGGTGGGACGGTCAAGTTCCTCAAGCTGGGTATAGTCCTGTATCATGTCCAGCCAATCGTCAACCGACTGCTCGTTTGCCCGGCTGGTTGCCAGCTTTGCGGAGATGTCCTTCTTGTGTTCCAGCTTCTCTGTCCGCTCGGCTTCGTACTTGTTCAGAAGCTGGATACAGACACTCTCCGGGATACGTCCCATGACCTTATCCTCATAGGCGGCTTG
>CANROF010000053.1 GCA_947632155.1 uncultured Oscillospiraceae bacterium | reverse complement strand
CAATATGGCGTCTCATTCTCGCTCCGCTGGAAGCTGGCCCATGCCGCTATGGACACAAAGATACCAGCGGTGATCGGGTCCGTAAAATCCGCTCCAGATTGCTTTGCAAAATGTTCACGGATTTTCCCGACAGTAATCACTTTTCCATACGGCACGTTTTTCATGATGGCATCATATTCTATCGGCGGAGCAAAGTACATTCTACTCCCGCCATATTTTTTGATGCTGGCCTCATCGGTAATGGTTTGAAATTTTGGCATATCCTTGTTGTCATGAAGCATTGCGTTGAAGTCTTTCTTTTCTTCGTTTGCCATTGTTATCACCTCGGGGGATTATTTTATTCCCATTTATGTTTCCACGCAATGAGACGATTTTGAAAATTTTTGATTTGTACGGTGCTTTCTTTTAAATGGATATTCGTATTCTTGCGCAATTCTGGTTTTCTCGCCGTGATACTCACCGGCGTGGGAAATACGGGAGGTTTCCAAGGGGCGCGATACGTCCGGTAGACGCTCGCTTGCGCCGACCGGAGCGAAGCGGAGACGGTTGCGTAAGCCTCAGATATGGGTTCAATTCTCGCCGTCTTGCTTTGAGGACCGGTAGCTCTCTCCCCAGGCCCTCATGGCGTCGAGAATCGGTTTTAGGGATGCGCCCAGCTCCGAAAGGGCGTACTCCACCCTCGGCGGGACTTCGGGATAAACGGTTCGGGTGATGATTCCATCCGCTTCCATAGACCGCAGGCTGTCTGTCAGTACCTTTTGGCTGATACCTTTCAAATCCTTTTGAAGTTCATTGAAACGCCATGGACGTTGGAGCAGATTTCGTATGACTAAAAGTTTCCACTTATTCCCGATGAGCTGTACGGTGGCCGCTACGGGGCATTCCGGGATGAGCTCGGCTTTCGTTTTCATTATAACGCCTCCTACAGTAAAATCTGATGCTGCATTCAATTTTAGTGTATTATCTCTCCCCCGTCAAGCAGTTACAAAAAGGTGCCTGCCCCACAAAAAAGTGCGTACTTGCGCCTCCATCGGGGCCGTTTTAGAATGGCAATTACAGGGGAAGCCCTGAATACGTCAAGGAGGCAAATAGTATGGCGCTTTCAAATCTCTATTCCTGGTCCGAGGACGTCAAGCCCTGCGCCTGCGGAGCCGCTTGCGGAGCCGCGGACAAGCCCGCCGAGGCCCCCGCCGCCTGTGGGGCCGCCGACAAGCCGGAGGAGAAGCCCGCCGCCTGCGGAGCCGCCGACAAGCCCGCGGAGAAGCCCGCCGCCTGCGGCACGGCCTGCGGAGCCGGAGACAAATGAAAAACGGCCCCCTCGGGGGCCGCAAAAACACATCGGTTACGATTTTTGATAGATTTGAGGCTGTCACCATGCAGTATTTTTCCTTTCAATGGCACATCACCGATGAGTGCGACCAGCGGTGCAGGCACTGTTACATCTTCTCCGGGGACAAGTGCCACGAGCTCAAAAGCATGACCTGGGCGCAGTTGGAGGACACCTTCTGGAACTGCCTGGACTTCTGCGAGGTCTATGGCCGCCGGCCGTATTTCTACCTCACCGGCGGCGACCCCATCCTGCACCCGGATTTCTGGCGGCTGCTGGCGCTCATGAAAGAACACAATGTCCCGTTTACCGTCATGGGCAACCCGTTTCACTTAAGCGACCAGGTGTGCCGGGAGATGAAATACTATGGCTGCGAGAAGTACCAGCTCTCCCTGGACGGCCTGCGTCAGACCCACGACTGGTTCCGCAAGCCCGGCTCCTTTGACTGCACCATGGATAAGATCGGCTGCGTCAACCGCTCCGGGATGCGAAGCGTGATCATGACCACGGTATCGAAAACAAACCGCATGGAGGTGCCGGGCATCATCGACGCGGTGGTGGCGGCGGGGGTGAACGTGTTCGCCTTCTCCCGCTACGTCCCCGGCGGCGGCGATTTGGACGCCTCCATGACGCCCCAGGAGTACCGGGAGCTATTGGCAATATGCGATAAGAAATTCAAGGAATATGAGGCGGAGGGCTGCCGGACGTATTTCAACAAAAAGGACCACCTCTGGACGCTCTACGAGTACGAGACGGGGGCCTTCAAAATCCCCTCGGACGCCAAAGAGGGCGTGATTTACGGCGGGTGCAACTGCGGCAACTGCCACATCACCATCCTGCCCACCGGCGACGTGTACGCCTGCCGCCGGGTGGCGGAGAGCAAGGTGGGCAGCGTGTTCACCGACCGGCTGGCGGACGTCTGGGTGTGCGAGATGGAGCGGTACCGGGAGTACGATAAATTCGTCAAGTGCGGAAAATGCGAGCTGAAGCCCTGGTGCCGGGGCTGTCCCGCTGTGGCAAAAGGGACGAACGGCGATTTTTACGCCGCCGACCCCCAGTGCTGGAAGGAGGTGGGCTGATGGAGCTTTTGGAGCTTATGAAAACCCGCCGTTCTATCCGCAAATATCAGGACAGGCAGATCTCCCGAGAGGATATGGAAACGATCGTCGAGGCGGGAACTTACGCGCCCAACGCCGGTGGCGGCCAGCCCAGCATCATCGACGACCCCGCCATGAAAAGCGGGGCGAAGCAAAATCATTGAATGAGGTGATGAGAATGGACGCGCAAACCTGTCTCAAAAAATTAGAATATGTGGGCGTATTGGCCTTTGCCACGGTGGACGCGGACGGCGCGCCGCAGATACGCAATATTTCCGCCATCCACTACGAGCCGGACAGGATGCTCTTCTTCACCGCCCGGGGAAAAGCCTTTTGCCGGGAGCTTCTGTCCGACGGGCGCGTGCAGGTGCTGGGGTACACCAAGTATAAGGAGATGATACGCCTCTCCGCGAGGGCGCTCCCCGTC
This sequence comes from uncultured Oscillospiraceae bacterium, assembly GCA_947632155.1. Classification (GTDB taxonomy): domain Bacteria; phylum Bacillota; class Clostridia; order Oscillospirales; family Oscillospiraceae; genus RUG626. Next base: position 13,615 of record CANROF010000053.1, on the reverse strand, counting down.
CCGGAGGACGAACAGGAGAAGTGGATCGACACGATTTTTGCGGAGCAGCCCTACCTCTCCAACGTCTATCCCGGCGACACCCGAAAAATGGCGGGGATCGTCTTTGAGATCAAGGACGCCCAGATCGAGTATTTCAATCTGGGCGTCAACCCGATCTTTCGGGAGAGCTACACCATCGGAGCGGGCAGCCTCACCCAAAAGGGATATTTCATTTCCGAAAAATGTATCGGCTGCGGAAGGTGCCTGAAAAACTGTCCCCAGCGGTGCATCGAGCCGGGAGAGCCCTGCCGTATTCAACAAAACCACTGCTTACATTGCGGAAATTGCTTTGCGTTTTGCCCCGTAAAGGCGGTAAAAAAGCGCGGATAGCCGTAAGACAATCAAAATCTGAGCCTCATACGCGGGAGGGTTTACTGCGCCCGCAGGCGCTGTTTTCGAAGCGCAACCGCCCCAAAGGGGCGGCTCTCAGCGCGAAGATGAATCCCCCTCCCCAGCTAACACATCCCTCCAAAAAAGATATGGGAGTTTCGGGATATTTCATAGGGCGGGTCCAAAACCCGCCCGTTTTCTTGTATAGCTTAATGACATCGTCGTATCCCGGTCCTTTTTTCCGGCTCACCGGCTGCGCATTTGGCGCAGAAAGGCCAGCACCGCGGCGGCGGTGGCGAGGGCGGCGTAGGCGGACACCCACCCCAGGTGCGAAAAGGCCGCCGGGTAATCTCCGCTGAGGGCGGCGCGCTGGGCCTCCACGGCGTGGAAGAAGGGCAGTAGATGGGCGATTCTCTCAAAGGCCCCGCCCACCAGCTTCAGGTCAAACCACACGCCGGAGAGCCAGGCGGTGAGATTCGTCAGCAGCGCCCCGCAGACGCCGCCCACCTGCTTATCCGTAAAAACGCTGCCGCACAGAAGCCCCAGCGACACAAAAAGCAGCGCCGCGGGAAGCGCGAACAGGACGGAAGCTATAATATGGACTGTCACTTTAAGCCCCAAAAGTACTGCCGCCCCATAGCAAATGACCGACTGCGCGGCAGAGATGGGCAAAACAGGCAGGAGATAGCCCAGAATGAAGTCTCCCGCCGTCAGGGGCGTGGTGTACAGCCTTGGGAGGAACGAGCTGGCCCGGTCCTTCGCAACGAGCGTGGCGGAAAAGAGCGTCATGAACGACAGCCCGAACACGGCGATTCCCGGCGCAAGGCGCCGGAGCTCGAACAGCGCCACCGGAACGTGGGCCTGGATGGCGGTCAGCAAAAGCAGAAGGACGATGGGAAAACCCGCCCCGAAAATGAGATTCAGCGGATCGCGCAATATTTCCAGATAGTTCCGCTTGGAAAAAGCCATGCCTTTCACGGCTGTCCCCCCTTTACGATGCGCACGAAGGCCTCGTCAAATTTGTCTGTCCCCGCCCGCCGCTTGAGCTCCGCCGGGGCGCCGGTGAGCAGGAGCCGTCCGCTTTTCAGGATGGCCACGCGGTCGGAAAGCGCCTCGGCTTCCTCCATGTAGTGGGTCGTCAGGATAACGGTCATCTTTCCCTTGAGGGCGCGAATCAGCTCCCACAATTCGCCCCGCGCCAGAACGTCCAGCCCCAGGGTGGGCTCGTCCAGGAACAAGATCTGCGGGTCGCTGACGAGCGCCATGGCGATGCTGAGCCGCCGCTGCCATCCGCCGGAGAGCTTTCCGGCTTTTTTGTTTGCCAGCTCCCCCAAGCCGAAACGGCCGCCGAGCTCCGCGATCTTGTCTTTGGCATCCGCTTTGGATATTCCGTGAACGCCCGCTATAAGTTCCAGGTTCTCCCTGACCGTCAGGTTGGGGGCCACCGCCGTTTCCTGGGGGGACACGGCGATCATGGCCTTCACCGCCGCAGCCTCCGTCAAAATGCTTTTCCCGTTCAGAAACGCCTCGCCGGAGGTAGGCCGGGTGAGGCCCGTCAGCAGCTTGACGGTGGTGGTTTTGCCCGCGCCGTTGACCCCCAGCAGGGACAGCAGCTCCCCCTGCCGGACGGTGAGATTCAGCCCGTCCACGGCGGTCAGGTCCTTGTACCTTTTCGTAAGAGCAACTGTTTTAATGGCTTCCATCCTGTTTTCCCGCCTCCTCACAAAAACGTGCTTTCAGCCCCATGTAGGCGTCGGTGAGCACGCGGCTCACCGTCTTAGTCTCCCAGTCCAGGTAGGAGGTGACGATCATGGCGGCGATGCCGTGGACAAATACCCACATCTCCATATGGAGCATCCGGGCGTCCTCTTCGGAGAGCCCGGTATTTTTCATGATAACGGGAAGAATGGCGGCCATCTCGGCTCCGGGCGTCAGCGGCTCGCCGCCCCTGTCCCGCATGAAAAGGAGCTTGAAAAGCTCCCGCTGGTCCCTGGCAAACTCAATGTACGCCATGCCGCTGGCCTTGTAGGGCGGATAGCGCCCCTCCGCCATGGCGCGGCTAATATACTGCTGATAGAGCCCGTCCGCGGCGGCGATGACCTCCCGCCGGACCTCCTCCATCCCCTGAAAAAGGCTGAAAATGGGCCGGGGCGAGGCGCCGAGCCTCTCCCCCAGGGCCCTGGCGGTGAGAGTGCCAAATCCCCCCTCCCGGGTGAGCTCCAGGGCGGCGGCCACGACCTCTTCCCGGGTAAATCTGCATTTCGGCGGCATAGGATGTCCCTCCGTTCACAAAACATTCGTTATGCAACGTATGTTTTATATCATACCCCATTCCCCCGCCGCTGTCAAGAGAAAAAATGAATTAATGGACGGATTTTTTTGTGGATTTTGTCCGTTTTTCGGACACGAGTTGGACGAGGATGGAAAATGCGGGTCTATAATTATTTCTGTATTTTCCTGGCCGGACATTGGCCGGGGCCCTCATATGAGGTATTCTATTTTTAGGAGGATGTACAATGAAAAGAGCTCTGTGCTTTCTTCTCTGCGCGGCGATGCTGCTGGGCATAGCCCCGGCGGGCGCGCTGGCGGCGGAGAACGGCGAGGCCCCTCCCCCGGAGGGAGACGCGGCGGATACGCCTCAGACGGAGGCTTCGCCCTCCCCGGAGGACATTCCGGCCCCGATAGCCGTCAGTCTCGAATACGGTGACGACCAGGACTATTCCTGGAGCGTCTCCATCGTGGACGGCAAGGGCAAGGAAGTCAGCTTCAATAAGGACAGCTATCAGGACGGGTCCCCCGTTCTCCCCGATGGCGTCACCTTTGCCCTTGACGAGAGCGGCAACGGCACTTTGACCTTGAACAACGCCAATCTCACCTCCCTCCATTTCAGCGACTGGGGCGCCAAAAAGCTGACCATCGCCGTGAAGGGTGCGAGCACCATTACCAACAACATCCAGGACCGCCGGGCCCTGGGCCTCTGGCGCTGCCACGACATCACCATAAGCGGCAGCGGCACGCTGAGGCTCGAGCAGTCCTACGAAAACCCCGACAAGCTTATTGACTCCAAGGATGAGAACAACTACGGCGGGCCCACCTTTGAGATAAACGACTGCTACGTCATAAACGGCGATGCCGGCTCCAACCCCCTGTGGGTTTCCAATCCCAACGGCAGCCTCACCGTAAGCGGCGTGACGCTGTCGGTCACCAACGGCAACAAATGGGTGGAGAAAGGCCACGACGACTACCACAACAACGACTTCTACAGCTTTTCGTTCAACACCACGGCCATGGGGCTCAATATCGGCAATGTGAAAATCACCGGTAACACCAATGTGACAGCCGACGGCTTTTCCGCCGTGAACTTCAACGGCAATGTGGAGCTCGACGCCGGCAGCTCCCTCACCGCCAACGCCGTGAACTTCAGCGGCTTTTCGGATTACAAGCTGGAGACGGGCAACACAAGGACCGCCACGATCCAGGGTAAACTCACCGTCAACGGCACCCAAGACACCGACTGGGTCGGCGATTATACCAGCGAAAAATACGGCGTGGGCGCGGACAGGGTCTATCAGCCGCTTCTCTGCGTGGGCGGCGGCGCGGCGCTGGTGCTGGACGGCGGCGCCATCGACATCAAAGACTCCCCGCTCCCCGGCAGCGGCCTTGACGTCGCCGCCCTCAACGACGACCCCGAAGACCTGGGCAGCCAAAACTTGGTCGTCGCCGGCAGGGCGGAGATAAGAAGCGGCACTCTCACCGTCAGCGCCGCCGACAGCGACGCCATCAACGTACACTCCGACGCCACATACACCCAGACCGGCGGTAAGGTGACGGTCAACGTCTCCGTCCCCGCGGGCACCGCCGCCGACTACGCCAATGTCTTCCGGGTGGAGGGCAGAAACGGCGACCTGGGCCCCGGCGAGGCCACGCTCTCCGGCGGCACGCTCACGGCCGCCATCGCCGGCTCCATCCGGGACGCCCGGGGCATTTTGAGCGACGGAAAGCTGGTCATCGGGACCGGCGCCAGCGTCACCCTGGACTTCTCGGGCATCACCGAGTACAAGACCGAGAAGGAAAACGAAAGCCCCTATTACGAGGGCGTCAACGTCACCGGCAGCAACAGCTCCGAGATCGGCGGTACGGTTGACATAACCCTCCCCTCCGCCCCCGGCGTGGACGAAAAGGGCATCGCCGCCAACGGCCATGTCACGCTCAAAGGGACTATCAAAATAAAGGGCGGCGCGGGCCTTGACAAAGACTCCCATTTCTGCGGCATCGACGCCTTCCCCTACGTCCAGCGGGACGAGAACGGCCAGATCGTCGGGACGCCCACCATCGCCAACGTCACCGTCGCCCCGGGCGCCGACATCACCGTAAACGTACCCACCGGCAGCGGCTTCAGCTTCCAGGGCATGAACGTCGGATGCAGCAATGTACAAATGACCGGCGGTAAGCTCAGCCTGGTCATCCCTGACGGCTCCTCCCCCGGGTACTCCGACCTCTTCTCCATCGGCTCCTGGGCCGAGTTCGATAAGGTTTCCTCCGTGCAGCTCTCCGGCGGCCAAATCATCGTCACCGCCACCGGCGAGAAGGGCGTCTCCTTTACCTCCGACACCAGCCTCAGCGTCTTCAACGTCCGGGAGGGCTCGACGCTGGCGCTCTCCGGCGCCACCGTCACCGCAGACCTCAAGCTCACCCCCACCTACAACGCCGATACGCTGGATAACTGGGCGAGCTTCAACGGCTTCAACGTGGAGAGCCCGGGCTCCGCGCTCAAAGTCTCCGGCGGCACCGTCGATTTCACCGTGGACGGCGTCAACATTTTCCAAGTCTTTTTGAATCTGAGCGACCGCGCGGTCTACACGCAGACCGGCGGCGCCGTCACCTGCACCGCTCAGGGCGAGGGGAACAACGCCTACAGCGGCACCCGGGCGCCCATGGGCGTTACGGCGGACCGCGACTGCCAGATCAACCTGGGCGGCGGCAGCCTCAACCTGACCGGTATGCTGAGCATGGGCGTCATGGCGCAGGGCGGCAGCGCCCTCACCGTCAGCGGCGGACATGCCCTCACGGTGGACACCTTCGGGACCCGCAACGTCACCTGGGGCATATACCTTGTGGACAGCACCATGTCCGTCTCCGGCAACACGACGCACATCACCCTCAATCTCCCCCGCGGCACATCCTACGACTGGGCCGCGGCCATCCAGTTTAACGGCTCCTCCGGCGGGGTCATCGCCGGCGGAAAGATAGACATAAACCAGGGCGAGGGCAACGTCTGCGACAACAGGGACACCCAGATGCGCCAGGGCATCACGGTGTGGAACGGCTCCACCCTGCGCGTCACCGGCGGCGAGGTAAACATCCGCGCCACCCAGCCCGTCTGCTACAGCTACCAGTACTCCCCCACCCTCTCCTTTGCCGACGGCATCAGCGCCAATGTGGTGAAGGACGACAGCTCCAACCGCGCCATGCAGCTTTCGGAGGAAACCCTTGAAGACGGGTGGACCTACGCGGCGCTGGTGGACCCCGACGTGGACCTCAGCGACCCCAATGCCCAGATCCCGCCGGACACCAACGTCCGCATAGCGCGGCAGGGCTCCGCGGAATACAGCGGCACCCTGGAGCTGGTGAACGCCGGCTCCGTCACCGCGGGCATGAGCTACAACGTCCGCTACATGGCGACTCTCACCGACGCTACGGGCAACGTGACCTTCACATTGAGCCAGGGCATGAGCCTTGTGGAGGGGAGCGTCACCGTGAACAGCGTCCCCAGGACCGTCACGGTCACGGACAACGCTTTCGCCGTCAGCATCAACAGCGGCGACGTGGTGCGCTTTGAGATTATCCCCGCCGATGGGGAAAACAAAATAACCGCCTCCACCGGAAAAACGGGCGAGAGCAACGAATACGCATTCACCGCCAGCGCCTACACCTTCTCCGTGCCCACCCAGGTAAAGGAGCCCACCGTCCCCGTCTCCGGCACCGCCGCCGCGGGCGCCGAGGTGGAGATATACTTAAACGATACCCTTGTGGTAACCGTCACCGCCTCTAAGGCCGGAAACTGGAGTTACACGTTGACCGGCCTCAAATCGGGCGAAAATGGCGTCTACGTCAAGGTCGGCGCCAGCGAATCCACCCACTACACCGTCACCTACTCCCCCGACGCCGCGGTGGTAGAGAGTCTGACCGTGACCAACTGGATTCACGGAAGGACGGGCCTGGACCCCAACGTGGAGACTACCTTCGTCATCAACTACCTGACCGGCAAGGTCACCGACGAGCACGGCGACCCCGTCAAATACTACTCCTACTGGCCGGAGCTGCCGAGGTTCACCTTCAGCGTGAAGTTCGCCGACAATTCCGGCGCCCCGGACAAGGTGAAGGACGTCACCGTAGTGGCCACCGACTGGCGCGGCACAGAACAGACGGTGTATCTGGGCTATGACAGCGCCACCGGCGCCTGGGTCGGCGCCCACGACTTCTGCGATGACGAGAACATCGTCCCCGAAAAGCTCCGCGTGGAGTGGAGGGGAATCGACGACGAGGCCGACGAAATCTCCGCCCAGTCCACCGTTCCCGGCTTCGATTCAATAGAATGTAAGGAGCCGGACCTTTCCGATGTCGAGGACCCCGACGGTCTTCAGACCGAAGACTATGACGATTCCAACATGAACTATGTCACGTGCCCTGCCGATACCTCCTTCTCCGTGGAGCTTGCAGAGGACACCACGGCCACGGTCGAAGCCATCGCGGTGACCGGCAATGCCACAATTAATAATGAAACCGGAACGGTGACCATCAGCGGCGCGGCAGCCGGTGACACCTACCTCATCACCGGAACGTTTAAGGATGAGAAGTACAAGGATATGCCCATGCTGCTGGTGGAGTTCACCGGCGGCGACACGCCCTATAAGGTTGAGTTTGACGACTCCGTCCTCCAAGACAATGAAGCCACAGTGGACGCCTCCGGGCATGTGACGCTCTCAGCGGGCAAGAGCCTTGAGGACAAGAAGTACCTGGTCATCGGGTTAAAGCTCTACCGCGTCAATGACGACGATACCGTAACCGACGTCACCGACGAGGAGCTGAACCCCGCGGAGATCTACAAGGAGCTCAACATCGGCGGCTTTTCCCAGGCCGACTGGACCCAGGTGACCATCACCAAGGATCAGGAGGAGGCGGCAAAGGCGGCTTTCATAGACTCGCCCATGATGATGGCCCTTTCCGAGGCCGTGGAGGCCCAATGGGAGGGCAAAACCGGCATCGACATAGACTTTGACAATGTGGAGGTCGAGCTGGAATTCAGCTACAAGCTCAAAAAGGTCGAAGGAGACAACGCTGTTTTGGAAACCGAGCTTACATACACCGTCTCTTTCAAGGGTGAAACTCTCAAGAAGCAGCTCCACGCCCCCGTGGAGATTGTCGTGACCCTCACTCTGACGGAGGAATACTCGATAAACTACCGCATTTTCATGCAGCGCTCCGGCGAGGGCCTTCTCGGTTGGCTGCCCACCGTAAACGGCCGTATGACCGTAGCCAAAACCGGAGAGATGGAGCTGTCCATCTCCGCCCGCATGGGCAAGAGCAGCGGTGACGATGACGTCAAGGATGAGTTTGGCTTTAAGGAGCTCAAGGACGAGTATTTCACGGAAAAGGTAAAGGAGAAAGTCCTTGAAAAGCTTGAAAAGCTCAAGAAAAACGACGCCGCCAAGGACCTCATAGAGATTTACGTCCCCATCCCCGTGGCTCCCGCCGTCCAGGTCAAGCTGGGCATCTCGGCCTTCGTGGATTGGGAGGTCTTCGGCGAGTTCAAGTTCGGCATGAAGACCGAGACACAGCCTGTCACCACCCACTACGTCATCAAGGGCAATCGCCCCGTCGCCGTGGGAAAGGAAATTGGCGAATCCGGGGCGGCGGAGATTGACATCGGCCTCCACGTCCAGGGGTCCATCAGCGTCGGACCGAAGCTCAGCATCGGCGTCTCCATCTGCAAGGCCGTATCCGGCGGCGTTTTCCTCAAGATTGGCCCCGAGTTCTCCGTAAAGGGGCACGCGACGCTTGAAATCAGGAACAATCAAAACATGACGCAGGATACTGAGGTTTCCGCACAGTTCGGCATACGGGTGGCCCTGGGGGCCGAGCTTAAGGTCGTAGAATTATTCGAAACAGAATTTACGTTCTTTGAGCGCACCTTCCCCATACAGGAGTGGGGCGCAAAGGTGATGCCCACGCAGTTTAACCGCGTCCAGTCCGACAGCGCTGAGGGACCCATCGCCGTGAGTTCCGACTGTGACCTCAAGAACCTGGTGAATCTGGAGATTGCGTATCAGGAGCTGGTGGGAAATATGGACACCAAGTCTGCCGTCATGGAGCTGGAGAATTACTCTTTCGAGCTGCTGACAAATAATGTTCCCGTGGAGCTCACGGAGGACGGCAAGCTCAAGATTACCGACACCTCCAAGGAATTTGAGTTTGACGTCAAGGTCTACTACAAGGTCGGCGGCAAGGACGAATACACCATTTGGAAGATTGAGCGTCTGAAATACTCCCCTGTCAACATCACCGTGGTGAAGAACACCCAGGACGGCGGGTCCAGGGACGCCACCTTCCAAATCATGGACCTCAATGTCCCTCAATCCTTGATTGTCCGCTCCACTGGTCCCGACGGAGCTTTCGTATTTGAGGCCGTAGCGGATCATATCTACGTTATCACCGAAATTTCCTGGCCCGAGGGCTACAGGCCCTTGACCACAACCCAGTATGTCGTCCCCTCCGCCTCGGAAACAACGGTGGAATTCTGGAACGTGAAGATCAAGCCCGACGTGCCCATCAAGGAATCCCCCAAGCAGCACACCCAGGATACTCCCATGAAGAACATCAAGGACCCGTCCGGGTATGTGTTTGAGGGCATCCCCTCCAACCGGATCTCCGGCGTCACCGTGACGCTCTATCAGGGACCTGAAGCAAGCAAACAGCCATGGGACGAGGCGGACTATTATGACCAGTCGGCGTCACTCCAGACCGACCTTCTGGGCCAGTACCTGTGGATGGTACCCAACGGCTGGTGGCAGGTGGAGTACAAGGTCACCGGCGAACACGCCGATGAGTATGAGATTCAGCACAGCACGTGGATGGACGTCCCGCCCGTCAGGACCGAGGTCAATCACAACATGGTGAGCACCGCGCCCGCCGACATGACCGTGGAATACAGCGAGGATCTGGGCGCCCTCATCATCCGTTTCTCCCGCCCGGTCCAAGTCTCCACCGTCCGGGCCATGGCCTTCGGCACGAGCCTCGATGTCCCCGGCCTTGAGATCGGCGCCTCCGTCACCCCCGTGGACGGCGACTGGTCGGTAATGGACAACAGCACCTACTGCGCCACGGCGTTCATCGTCTACCTCGACGCCTCCGCGCCCAATGACCCGGATGCTCCCCAGAACGGGCGGCATAACGTGGACCTCACCGGCTCCACCGTCACCGTGTACGCCGGAAATGTCAAGACCTACAACGAGGGAGTGGACAAGACGCTCAGGAGCGCCCCGGTGCTTATCACCGAGCCGCCGCGGGAGTTTTACACCGTCACCGTCATCAACGGCATCGGCGGCAGCGACACGGTCCGCCCCGGCGAGACTGTCACCGTGGAGGCTGACCCGGCCCCCGCGGGGCAATACTTCGCGGGATGGCGCGTGGAGTGCTCCCAGCCCGTCACGGTGCCCAATACCGTCACCGCCACATTCACCATGCCCGCCGCGGACGTGACGCTCACCGCCACCTACGCCTACCCCTACATTCCCCCGGTCACCGAGCCGGAACCGGAGGAAAAGGACCTGAGCGATCCCCAGGTCAACGGCGCGGCCAAGCGCGTTGACACGGTCAATCACGGCTCTTTCATCGCCGGCTTCGACGACGGGACCATGCGGCCCGACGCGTCCCTCACCCGCGGCCAGGCGGCTATGCTGCTCTACGGGTTGCTGCTGGAGAAAACGCCCGGCGAGGCCGTCTTTGAGGACGTGAGCCCCCTGGCCTACTACTACGACGCGGTGAACTCCCTGCGGGCCATGGACATCATCGCCGGCAGGACCTCCACCCTCTTCAAGCCCGACGAACCCATCAAGCGCGCCGAATTTGTGGCCATCTGCGTGAAGTTCGCCGACGCCATCGAGGCGGAGAACAAATTTACCGACGTCCCGGCGGGCTACTGGGCCGAAAAGAGCATCGCCGCCGCCACGGCCTTCGGCTGGATAACCGGCCGCACGGAGAGCACCTTCGCCCCGGAGGCCCCCATCAGCCGCGCCGAGGCCGTCTGCGTGCTCAATAACGTCCTCGGCCGCTCCGCCGACAAGTCCCAGGCCGCCAGGATGCCGGAATTTACGGACCTCACCCCCGCCCACTGGGCCTTCTACGAGCTCCTTGAGGCCGCGGTCCCCCACTCCTACACCGTCTCCGACGGCAAGGAAACCTGGACCGACGCCGAATAAGATAAACCCCGTCCCCCATCCCGGGGGACGGGAAACGGAATAAAAGCGAAAGGACGATACGGCAAATTCCGTATCGTCCTTTCATACTAATCCCTGATCAAAATCTCAAATTCGCGGCGGTCTTTTTCGCGCATACTTCGTCAGCCTGCTTGGAAATACGAAAGTATTCCCTGCGCAGTCTTCCTCGTCTGACGCAAAAAATCCTCGCCGCTCGGTTTGAGCTTTTAATCAGGGATTAGTATCAGTTTGTCAAAAAACTCAAAATCAAGCCCGTCTCCCTGTCGGAAAAATCCGACAGGGCTTTTTTTGACAGTCTGTGCCGGCAAGGGCCCGTGGGCCCTTGCCGGCGATCTGAGTTATTTCGTTATGTGCTTACCGTCCAGGCTCACCAGGCGTTTTTGGGTGATGAGGAGGGCGGAGGTGATGGCGGTGCCGGTCAGGGACAGGATCAGCATCACGAGCCAGAAGCCAAGGCGCGTGCTGTCGCCCGTGGCCGGGATCTCGTCCGTGGGCAGGTCCGCCAGAGGTACCTCCGGGTCCTCCAGCTCCTCCCAGGGCTCCTCGTCCTCCGGCTCCCAGAGGCCCTTGTGATTCTGGAAGCGCACCTCGGACCGGACATCCCCGATGGTCCCCACCGTCCCCTGGGCGATGGTGTCGTAGCCGTCCTGATTGGCCTCCAGCTCCTCCACCGTGAAGCCCGTGCCGGACGGGATCTCCCGTCCCCACTTGACCTCGCCGCTTCTGAGGGTGAAGGTCGCCACGCCGTTTACAAACTCCATCTCGCCGTAGGCGCCGTTCAGGGGCGTATCCAGCGTCACCCGGAAGGTGAACTCCTTCTCCGTGTCTCCGCCCTCGCCGGTGACCAGCTTGCGCACCGCCAGAGGCCCGGGCTTGGGCTCCTCCACGGGGACGTGCCGGTAGTTTTCGAAGGCCGCCTGGGCCGTGTCCCCGTCGGGGATGGCGCCCTCCGCGCCGGTAACGGTGGTCTGGTAGCCCTGGGTGCCGGCCTCGGCCTCCGTCACCGTGTAGCCGGTGCCCGCGGGCAGGCCCGTGGCGGTCCGGCTCTGGCCGTGGCGCAGCGTGAACTCCGCCACGCCGTTTTCAAACTTCATATCGCCGTAGGTCCCGCTTATCTCAGCGTTGTCCAGCGTCACCGTGAAGTGGAAGGCCGTCATGTTGCTGACCGCGTTGCCGGATACCGTCTTTGTCACCGTGAGGGCCCCCTCTCCCGGCTCCGGGGGAGGCGTCTCCTTGCTGTTCACAAAGTCCGCGTTGGCGGTGTCGTTGGCCTGGATGGTCCCGGCGTCGCCGGTCTTTTCCGTCACGTACCCCTCCGCGTCGGCCTCGGCCTCCACGACGGTGTAGGCGATGCCCGCTGGCAGGCCCACCGCCGTGCGGCTCTCGCCGCTCTTCAGGTGGAACTGGGCCACGCCGCCGGTGAACGTCATGCCGCCGTAGGTGCCCTCTACCGTGTCGTCGCTCAGCGTCACGGTGAAGGTGAAGTACCGCTCCGTATCTCCGGCGTCGCCGGTGACGGTCTTGGTGACGGTGAGATTCCCGGCCTCCTTGACGGGGTTCTCGGGTATCTCCGTCTCCACCTCGGGCTGGTTGCCCACTTGGACGAACGCCTGGTTTGCCACGGTCTTGTCGTCCTCCAGGGCCCGCATGGCGACCTTCACGGTCAGCGTCACGGTCCCGGCGGCGTCGGAGGGCCTGTCGGGCAGCGTCCATGTCACCGTGTGGCTGGCGGCGTCGTATACGCCGCCCTCCCCGGCGCTGACGAAGTCCACTCCGGGGTCCAGCGGGTCGCGGATGATCACCGTGGCAGCCTGGGCCTCGTTGTTGGTCCAGCTTATCTCATAGCTGATCTGGTCGCCCACCCGGACGGACTGACCGTCGCCGGGGGACGTCTCGGTCTTGTGGGGCTGGCCCGGGGTCATGCTGTTTTCAAACTCCGCATAAGCCGTGCCGTCCTCGGGGATGCTGCCGCTGTCGCCGGAAGCGGCGGTCCGGTAGCCCTCCGCGTTGGCCTCGGCCTCGGTGACGGTGTAAGTCGTGCCCGCGGGCAGGCCGGTGGCGCTGGCGCTCTGGCCGTGCGTGAGGGTGAACTCCGCCACGCCGTTTTCAAACGTCATGCCGCCGTAGGCGCCGTTGATCTCGCTGTCGCTGAGGGTCACGGTGAAGTGGAAGGCCTTGGAAGTGTCGCCCTCGCCGGTGACGGTCTTGGTCACCGTGAGGCCGCCCGTCTTGGGCTCCTCCGGGGGAGGAGGCGGCGGAGTGGTGGGCTTGTCGTTGACGAAAGCCGCCTCGGCGGTGCCGCCCGTCGGGATGGTGCCATTTTCGCCGGTGGCGCTGGTTGTGTAGCCGTCCGCGTTGGCCTCGGCCTCCGTGACGGTGTACTTCACGCCCGCGGGCAGGCCGGTGGCGGTGGCGCTTTCGCCGTGCTTGAGGGTAAATGTCGCCACGCCGCCTGTGAACGCCATGTCGTCGTAGGTGCCGTTGACCGTAGTGTCGCTGAGCGTCACGGTGAAGTGGAATTCCTTGGTCCTGTCCCCCTCGCCGGTGACGGTTTTGGTGACAGTCAGGTTTCCGGTTTCCTTGACGGGGTTCTCGGGTATCTCCGTCTCCACCTCGGGCTGGTTGCCCACTTGGACGAATGCCTGGTTTGCCACGGTCTTGTCGTCCTCCAGGGCCCGCATGGCGACCTTCACGGTCAGCGTCACGGTCCCTGTGGCGTCGGAGGGCCGGTCGGGCAGCGTCCATGTCAC
>CANROF010000052.1 GCA_947632155.1 uncultured Oscillospiraceae bacterium | reverse complement strand
TTTTTCAGAGTCTTCATGTAGTGTTTCCTCCTTAATAACACCCCAGCCCCCATGCTCCGCCCCAAAACCCGCTGTTTTCAAGGCCTTTCGGACGAATTTCCAATTGCGTTGTGTCTTATGGGTGTATTAGTCATATTTTACCAAATACTTGACTGGGGCGTAATAAATGGTATAATATCCTCATTAATATTTTTTTCGCGGGAGGAAAGTATGGACGGGATCAGGGAATTTTTCCGGGACAATGAAAGCGCGATCTTGGCGGATATTCGGCGCATTGTGGCTGTGGAGAGCGTGCGGGGCGAGGCCGCGCCCGGGGCGCCCTTCGGGCCCGGGCCGCGGCGGGCGCTGGACGTGGCGCTGGAGATTGCCCGGTCCCACGGGCTGGAGGGCCGGGTCCTGGGGGACAGGATGCTGGTCATCGAGGCCGGGGAGGGGGAGCCGGAGCTGGCCATTTTGGCGCATCTGGACGTGGTGCCCCCCGCCGGGGAGTGGACGGTGACAGGGCCCTGGGAGATGCGGCTTTTGGACGGGAAGCTCTACGGCCGCGGGGTCATCGACGACAAGGGGCCGGCCATGGTGTCCATGTGGGCCATCCTTTGCGCGCAGAAATTGGGGCTTTTGAGGAAAAAGGTGCAGCTCCTGCTGGGCTCGGACGAGGAGTGCGGGTCGTCGGATCTGGAGTGGTATCTGGAGCATTACCCCGTGCCGGGGAAGGTCTTTACGCCGGACGGGTCGTTCCCGGTGGCGAACACCGAAAAGGGGCGCATGACCATGCTGCTTTCCGCGCCGGCCTATGCCGGGGCGGGGCCGCGCGTCGCAAGGCTCCAGGGCGGGTCGGTGGCCAACGCCGTCCCGGCCAGGTGCGAGGCGGAGCTTTCCGACGGGACGCGGCTGGAGGTCACGGGCCGGGCGGCCCACGCGAGCCTCCCCGGGGACGGCGACAACGCCGTCACAAAAATGGTCGAAAAGCTGGCGGCCATGGAGGGGGAGGGCTTTCAGGTGTTCCGGGCCCTCAAACGCGCCTTCCCCCACGGGGATTTCCTGGGCCGCGCCGTGGGCGTGGACTGCCGGGACGAGCTCTCCGGGGAGCTGACGGTCAATTTGGGGGTCATGAATTACGACGAGAGGGGCCTTTCCGCCGTGGTGGACTGCCGGATACCTGTCTGCGGAGACGGGAGGACCATCGCCGCGGGGTTTGCGAGGGCGTTGGGCGGCGACGTGAAGGTGGAGATCGGCGGGATCTCCAAACCCCACCACACACCGGCGGATTCGGACTTCGTCCGGGGGCTGCTGCGCATTTACCGGGAGTACACCGGGACGGCCGGCCGGGCCTTTTCCATGGGCGGCGGGACGTATGTCCATGAGATTCAGGGCGGCGTGGCCTTCGGCGCGGAATTTCCGGGCTCCGATGTCCACATGCACGAGCCCGACGAGCGGGTGGAGGTCCGGGAGCTGATGCTGGCCGGCCAGATGTACGCCGCGGCGGTGGCGGAATTCTGTAAATAGCTGGCTTTGAAGCCCGCAGGGCTTCAAATGCCAAGGGGATGCGTGCGTTTTTTTCGAGGCGCGCGTCCCCGCAAAAAGATTGGATCGGAGCTTGTATGACGGGAGGGGTTTCAATTGAAAAAAATTAAAAAAACCTTCACCGTCGCTGTGGATTTTCTGGACGGGATCGGCGCCAGGAAGATCTGGACGTTCGCGGCGGCCGCGGCGTTTTACCTCTTCATGTCGCTGGCGCCTATTTTGGGACTTCTCTGCTCGCTGCTGCCGTTGACGCCGCTGACGGAGGAGATGCTGCTGGGCTTTTTGCAGCGGTTCGCGCCGGAGGAGCTGTACTGGCTCCTTTCGGGGATCATCGTCAGTATCTACGACAGCTCCACCACCACCATGTCCATCACGGCGGTGGCGTCGGTGTGGTCGGCGTCGCTGTCCATGCTGTCGCTGATGCGGGGGATGGACGCGGCACACGATTTGAAGCGCAAGGACAATTTCATCCTGTTCCGGCTCCGGGCGTGCTTTTTCATGGTCATCGCCCTGGCGGCGGTGCTGCTGACGCTGTGCGGCATCGTCTACGGCGGGAAGATACTGGACCTTGTGAGCCGCCATCTGGACGGCTCCTGGGCCGAGGCGGTGCTGCTGGGGGCGGTGAAGATCATCCGCTATCCCGTTATGATGCTGTTCCTCTTCACCGTGTTCCTCTTCTTTTATAAGTGGATGCCGGCGGGCAGGCGCAAACTCCTGCCTCAGTGGCCCGGGGCGCTTTTCTCCACCGTGGCGTGGCTCGTATTCTCCTGGGCGTTTTCACTGTATGTGTCCTACTCCGACCGGTACGGCGTGTACGGCATCCTGGGTACGGTGATCGTGGCGCTTTTGTGGATGTACTACTGCCTTTTCATCCTGCTGGTGGGGGCGTATATCAACCGCTTCGTCCGTGAGGAGCCCATAAAGCTCCGGACCGCCGCCGGGGACCTGCCCGCCGGGGAGAGCCCCGCGGAGCTGCCCCAGGGCGGGGAGAACGCCCCGGAGGAGGAAAAATGAACAGACGCCGCCCTGCCGGAGGGAGCTTCGGGGAGGGCGGCGTTTTTTTGCGTCCTCCGTGAGAAAGCAAGATTTGCGTATTGAAATAGCGATACCCGGGGGGTATAATCGTATAAAAATCATCCGAAAAGAGACGGCTATGAGGAAGTCCGAATTCAAATGGGGCCCGTTTTTGCGGGCGCTGGCGGCCATCGGGATACCCGTGGCGATACAAAACCTGCTGACCACCACGGCGTCCATGGTGGACACCATGATGGTGGCGCCCCTGGGGGAGACGAACGTGGGGGCGCTGGGACTGTGCGCACAGTTTTCGTCGCTGATGTTCTCCTGCTACTGGGGCTTCGTGGGCGGCGGGATGCTGTTTTTCGCCCAGTACTGGGGCGCCGGGGAGGACGACGGTATCCAGCGCTCCTACGGCCTTACGTGGCTGTGCATGATGTCGGTGGCGGCGGTCTTCGCCGCGCTGGCGCTTTTCGCGCCGGAGGCGGTGATGCGGGTGTACACCGACAAGGCGGTCATCCGCCAGATCGGCGCCCGGTATCTGGGGGTGGTGGGGCTGGCCTACCCCCTGCAGGTGTGGTCCATGGCCATGAGCGCCCTTTTGCGGGCCACGGAGCGGGTGAAGATTCCCATGGCGGCGTCCGTGGCGTCGGTGGCGGCCAATATTTTCCTGAACTGGGTGTTCATCTACGGGCATCTGGGCGCGCCGGCCATGGGGATCCGGGGCGCGGCGCTGGCCACCACGATAGCCGCGGCGGTGAACGTGGCGGCGATATACATCATGGCCGCGGCGGGGAGATACCCGTATCTCTTCCGCCTGCGGGGGCACTTCAGGTGGACCGGGGCTCAGGCGCGGGTGTTTTTCAAAAAGTGCTTTCCCATTATTATGAACGAGCTGTTCCTGGGCATCGGCAACATGGTCATCAACGTGACGCTGGGCCGTCAGCCGGAGGCCGTCATTGACGGACTGGCCGTTTTCCGGACGCTGGAGGGGCTGATCATCGGCTTCTTCGCGGGGTTTTCTTCCGCCGCGTCGGTGCTGGTGGGCAAGTGCGTGGGCGCCGGGGAGCCGGAGCGGGCGTTTGAGCGGGCAAAGAGGCTGGTGTACCTGTGCAGCGGGATTCTGTTCGCCGTGGGCCTGGCGGTCATCGGCCTTCGGAGGCCCATCCTGACGGCCATGGGGCTGTCCGGGGAGTCCTACAGGGCGGGGTGCGTGTTCCTTGTCATCTACGTCTTCGCGGCGCTGGTGCGCATGGGCAACTGGATCATGAACGACACCTACCGGGCCTCCGGCGACGCCGTCACCGGGACGGTGCTGGAGATCGTCTTCATGTACGTCTTGGTGGTGCCGGCGGTGCTGGTGTCGGGCTTCGCGCTGAGGCTGCCCTATTGGGCGATCTTCCTGTGCTGCTACTGCGACGAGCCCATCCGGTACGCGCTGATGCAGATACACCTCTACTCCGGCCGGTGGATACGGCCCGTGACGGAGGTGGGGGCGGCGGCGCTCCGGGACTTCCGGGCGGCCCGGGGGAAGAGGTAATTTTTGAATATTTCGGGGGTTGATAGCGCCTGGCCCTTGTGATATAATTAATATAATGTATCCGAATATATCCGCCGAAAAGGGCGGAATTTTGAGGTGTGGAATGGATAAAAACGCCGTCCCCCGCCCGCCCATGGGGTGGAACAGCTACGATTACTACGACACCGGCGTCACCGAGGACCGGGTCCTGGCCAACGCCGCCGTGGAGGCGGAAAAGCTCCTGCGCCACGGCTGGGAGTACGCGGTGGTGGACATCCAGTGGTACGCCAGGAACCCCGGGGCCAGGCGGGCGGAGTACCAGTATCTGCCTTTCGGGGAGCTGAGCCTCGACGGCTTCTCCCGGCTCATACCGGACCCGGAGCGCTTTCCCAGATCCGCGGGCGGGGCGGGCTTTGGGCCGCTGGCGGAGCGCGTCCACGCCCTGGGGCTTAAATTCGGGATACATATCATGCGGGGCATCCCCCGGGCCGCCGCCCACGCCAGGATGCCGGTTTTCGGCGCCGGCGTCACGGCGGACGAGATTGCGGACCCCATGAGCGTCTGCCGGTGGAACCCGGATATGTACGGCGTCCGGGACTGCCCGGCCGGGCAGGCGTACTATGACTCCATAATTTCCCTCTACGCCTCCTGGGGCGTGGACTTCATAAAGTGCGACGACATCTGCAACACGGACAACCAGACCCCGGGGAGCCCCCGGGGCTTTGAGGGCGCCCACGAGATCCTCATGCTCCGCCGGGCCATTGAAAAATGCGGGCGGCCCATGGCGCTGTCCCTGTCGCCGGGACCGGCGCTGCGGGAGAAGGCGGATTTTTACGGCGAGAACGCCAACATGTGGCGAATCACCGACGATATGTGGGACCGCTGGGACCACCTGCGGAACATGTTCGACCGGTGCCACGTCTGGCGGGGCGTGGGCCGGGCCGGGGCGTATCCGGACTGCGACATGCTGCCCCTGGGCGTCATCGGCGGGGGCTTCGGCGACGAGAGGCGGACGCGGCTGACGCGGGACGAGCAGCGGAGCATGATGACCCTCTGGTGCGTCTTCGGCTCGCCGCTGATGCTGGGCGCGGAGCTGACGCGGCTGGACGCGTGGACGCTGTCGCTTTTGACAAATGACAAGGTTTTGACGCTTCTTGACCCCTCCGTGGACCGGGAGGAGCGGGAGTACACGGACACCCGGGCCGTCTGGACCGCCGTCACCCCGGCGGGGAGGCGCTATACGGCGGTGTTCAACCTCTCCGGGGAGCCCATGGCGGCGGGCGTGGAGCTTGACGGGGCGATAGATGCCTGGACCGGGGAGCCCCCGGTGGACATCATACCCCCCCACGGGTGCCTGCTGCTGGAGAAGTGATTTTCATATCAATGTCTAATTAAAATTTAGGCGCGATGGAATAAAAACCGGCCGGGGGATACGGCAATACATTTATATAAAGGAGCTGGGAGCGATGACTGACCTTTGCGAGACTGTTCTGGGGCTGGAGCTGGGGTCTACGAGGATAAAGGCGGTGCTGGTGGACCGGGCGGGGACGCCGCTGGCCTCCGGCAGCTTCGATTGGGAAAATTCCCTGGTGGACGGGGTGTGGACCTACCCCATGGCCCAGGTACACGCGGGTCTGCGGGCCTGCTACGCGGACCTGAAGCGGGACGTGCGGGAGAAATTCGGCGTGACGCTCCGCAGGGTCGGCGCCATCGGCGTCTCCGCCATGATGCACGGGTATCTGCCCTTCGATAAGGACATGCGGCAGTTCGCGGAGTTCCGCACCTGGCGCAACACGATCACGGGGCCGGCGGCGGCGGAGCTCTCGGAGCTCTTCGGCTTCAACGTGCCCCAGAGGTGGTCCGCCGCCCACCTCTATCAGGCGGTTTTGAACGGCGAGGAGCACCTGCCGCGGCTGCGGCACCTCACGACCCTGGCCGGGTACATCCATTATGAGCTCACGGGAAAGCACGTCATGGGCATCGGCGAGGCCTCGGGGATGTTCCCCATCGACAGCGCGGCGCTTGACTACGACGGGGCCATGGCGGACAAGTTTGACGCCCTCATCGCTCCTCGGGGCTTTGACTGGAAGCTCCGGGACGTGCTGCCCAGGGTCCTGACCGCCGGGGAGGACGCCGGGGCGCTGACAGAGGCCGGGGCGCTTTTCCTGGACCCGGAGGGGGACCTGGAGCCCGGCATACCGCTGGCCCCCTGCGAGGGCGACGCCGGCACCGGCATGGCCGCCACCAACTCCGTCCGGGTGGGCACCGGCAACGTCTCCGCCGGGACGTCGGATTTTGCCATGGTGGTGGTGGATAGGCCCCTGGGCGTCCACCGGGAGATCGACATGGTCACCACCCCCGCCGGGGCGCCGGTGGCCATGGTCCACTGCAACAACTGCACCTCCGACATCAACGCCTGGGTGGGCCTGTTTGATGACTTCGCAAGCGCCGCGGGGATAAAGATCGACCGGGGCCAGCTCTTCACCCTGCTTTTCAAAAAGGCCCTGGAGGGCGAGCCCGACTGCGGCGGCGTCCTCAGCTACAACTACTTCTCCGGCGAGGGCGTCACCGACCTTGACGAGGGCCGGCCGCTCCTTGCGCGGGACCCGGACGCCAGGCTGACGCTGGCGAACTTCATGCGCGCGCACCTCCTGTCCGCTCTCGCCACGCTGAAGATCGGGCTGGACATCCTGACGGACCAGGAGCGCGTCCGCATCGACAGGCTCTACGGCCACGGGGGATTTTTCAAGACCCCGGGGGTGGGCCAGAGGATGCTCTCCGCCGCCGCGGGCGTGCCTGTCTCGGTGATGGAGACTGCCGGGGAGGGCGGCCCCTACGGCATGGCGCTCCTGGCCGGATACATGCTCTGGCGGGAGGACGGCGAGACGCTGGAGGACTACCTGGAGAACAAGATCTTCGCCTCCGCCGCCTCCTCCACGCTGATGGCGGAGAGGTCCGACATCGACGGCTTCAACGCGTTCCTTGAAAAGTATGTGAGGTGCCTGCCGGTGGAGCGGCTGGCCGCGCGGCTTTTGTGATGGGGGATACACTCCGCCCCCCGGAGGCGCCGGCCTTTAAGCTGCTGCTGTTCGACCTGGACGACACGCTTTTGCGCCGGGACAAGACGATCTCGCCGCGAAATCTGGGGATGCTTCTCAAAATACGCCGCTCCGGGGCGGCGGTGGGCGTCTGCACCTCCCGGAGCGAAAAAAACGCCGAGCCCTTCACCCGGGCGCTGTGCCCGGATGTGCTCATCACCAACGCCGGGGCCCACGTCAGGGCCGGGGACAGGGTCATCTTCTCGGCGCCCTTTACGCCGGACGAGGCCCGGAGCGTCATAAGCGCGGTCCGCGCCGCGGCGGGCCCCGGCGCCCTGATGGACGCGGACACCCCCGGCGTCCACTACCGCAACTACCCGGTGACGGAGCACGCCTTCGCCGCCGGCTTTGAGGAGTGCCGGGAGACGGACTTCACCGAGCCGCCCCCGGAGCCCGTGATGTTCTGCGTGAAGCTCCGGGACGGGGACGGAGCCCAGGCGCTCCGGGAGGCGCTGCCCTTCGCGGATATAGTAAAATTTGTAAATTCCGACTGGCACAAGATCACGAAAAAGGGCGTCACCAAGGCCCTGGGCATTGAAAAGCTCTGCGGGGCCCTGGGAATCGGCTTTCGGGACATCATGGCCTTCGGCGACGACCTCGCGGACGTGGAGATGCTGAGAGCCGCGGGCCTGGGCGTGGCCATGGGCAACGCTGTCCCGGAGGTCAAGGCCGCCGCGGACGCGGTGATCGGGGACTCAAACTCCGACGCCATAGCCGATTTTCTGGAAAAATACTATGATCTAAGGGGGAATACGGATGCTTGAGGAGCTTAAACGGCAGGTACTGGAGGCGAATTTGCAGCTTCCGAAGCACGGGCTGGTGACCTTCACCTGGGGCAACGTGTCCGGCATCGACAGGGAGAGCGGCCTTGTGGTCATCAAGCCCTCCGGCGTTGACTACGACGGCATGACGGCGGAGGACATGGTGGTGGTGGACCTCGCCGGGGCCAGGGTGGAGGGGCGGTATAAGCCCTCCTCCGACACGCCCACGCACCTGGCGCTCTACAAGGCGTTCCCGGCGCTGGGGGGCATCGTCCACACCCACTCCCGCTGGGCCACCAGCTTCGCCCAGGCCGGGCGGGGCATACCGCCCTTCGGCACCACCCAGGGGGACTACTTCTACGGCGAGATTCCCTGCACCCGCCGCATGACGCCGGAGGAGATCGCGGGGGACTACGAGCTGGAGACGGGGAACGTCATCATCGAGACGTTCATAAAGCGGGACATCAGCCCCACGGACATCCCGGCGGCGCTGGTCTGCTCCCACGGGCCCTTCGCCTGGGGCACGGACCCCATGAACGCCGTCCACAACGCCGTGGTGCTGGAGGAGGTGGCCTTTATGGCCTTCCACGCCATGGCCCTGACGCCGGGCCTGCCCGTGATGCAGCAGGAGCTTCTGGACAAGCACTACCTCAGAAAGCACGGCGCCAACGCTTACTATGGCCAGTGAGCTGGCTTTGAAGCCCTGACGGGCTTCAAATGCCAAGGGGAACGTGCGGAAAAAATATCTGAATTTTGCGAAATTCAGATATTTTCCCCTGCTGTCGCCCTGCGCGCGCCCCGTTGGGGCACACTTGTGCGACAAAAGGTATTTTTTCCGACGCACATGTCGCCGGAAAAAATATCGAATTTTGGTTTTATATTCTTAACTCAGGCGATTATATTCATTTATTATAATGATCAGGAGGTTAAAATGACACAGGCAGAAAAAAGGGACCTGGAGATAAAGGCGACCCGGGTCCGCATGGGCATTATTGAGGGGACCCACGCGGCCAAGGCGGGGCATCCCGGCGGGTCACTCTCGTCCGCGGATCTCTTCACGTATCTCTATTTCAAGGAGATGAACATTGACCCTCAAAACCCCCACGACCCCGACCGGGACAGATTCGTCCTCAGTAAGGGCCACTGTGCGCCGGGGCTCTACGCCGCCCTGGCCCTCCGGGGCTTCTTCCCCTGGGAGGAGCTCCTGACGCTCCGCCAGATCGGCAGCCGCCTCCAGGGCCACCCCAACATGAATATGACGCCGGGCGTGGACATGTCCACCGGCTCTCTGGGCCAGGGCGTCTCCGCCGCCGCAGGCATGGCGCTGGCCGCCAAGCACCTGGGCAAGTCATGCCGGGTCTACACCCTTTTGGGCGACGGCGAGATCGAGGAGGGCCAGGTCTGGGAGGCGCTGATGCTGGCCGCCAACTACAAGCTGGACAACCTGGCGGTGGTCATCGACAAGAACGGCCTCCAGATAGACGGCCCCACAAAGGACGTCATGGACTCCGGGGACCTGGCCGCCAAGCTGCGGGCCTTCGGCTTTGAGGTCATGGAGATCAACGGCCACGACTACGACGAGCTGGAGGCGGCCTTCAAGAAGGCCCGTGAGACAAAGGGCCGGCCCTTCGGCATCGTGATGCACACGATAAAGGGCCTGGGCGTCAGCTACATGACAAATTCCGTTGAGTGGCACGGCAAGGCCCCCAACGACGCGGAGTATGAGATCGCCATGAACGAGCTTCAAGCGAAATTAGCGGAACTGGAGGCGAAATAAGATGGCAGACGTAAAGAAAATGGCCACACGCGACGCCTACGGCGCGGCCCTGGCGGAGCTGGGCGAGGAGCATGAGGACCTGGTGGTTTTTGAGGCGGACCTGGCCGCCGCCACCAAGACCGGCATTTTCAGGAAGAAATTCCCGGAGCGCCACTTTGAGTGCGGCATCGCCGAGGGGAACATGATGGCCGTGGCGGCGGGGGCCTCCACCATGGGGCTGGTGCCCTTTGCCTCCAGCTTCGCCATGTTCGCCGCCGGGCGGGCCTTTGAGCAGGTCCGCAACTCCATCGGCTACCCGCACATGAACGTCAAGATCGGCGCCACCCACGGCGGCATCTCCGTGGGCGAGGACGGGGCCTCCCACCAGTGCTGCGAGGACTTCGCCCTGATGCGCTCCATCCCCGGCATGGTGGTGCTGTGCCCCAGCGACGCCGTGGAGGCCCGGGCCGCCGTCCGCGCCGCCTACGAGTACGTGGGGCCGGTGTATCTCCGGTTTGGGCGGCTGGCTATCCCCGTTTTCCACGACGAAAACGACTTCCGGTTTGAGATAGGCAAGGGCGAGACGCTCCGTGACGGAAAGGACGTGGCCGTCATCGCCACCGGCCTTATGGTCTACGAGGCCCTGGAGGCCGCCAAGGCCCTGGAGGCCCAGGGCGTCAGCGCCCGGGTCATCAATATCTGCACCGTAAAGCCCCTGGACACGGAGCTGGTGCTGAAGGCCGCCCGGGAGTGCGGGAGAATCGTGACCTGCGAGGAGCACAGCATCATCGGCGGCCTGGGCGAGGCCGTCTGCGCCGCCGTGGCGGAGAGCGGCATCCCCTGCAAGGTCAAGAGAGTGGGCGTCAACGACGAATTCGGCCACTCCGGCCCCGCGGTGCCGCTCTTAAAGCAGTTCGGCCTCTCCGCGGAGAACATCGCCAAGGTCGCCAGCGAGCTTTAAGCGTCAAAAAGCGGGCGGGTTTGGGACCAGCCCTACGAACTAAATCAAACATATTACCAAATAAGGAGGAATACAAAATGAAACTCTTCATCGACACTGCCCATGTGGAGGACATCAAAAAGGCCAACGATCTGGGCGTCATCTGCGGCGTCACCACCAACCCCAGCCTCATCGCGAAGGAGGGCCGGGACTTCAAGGAGGTCATACGCGAGATCACCGCCATCGTGGACGGGCCCATCTCCGGCGAGGTGAAGGCCACCACCACCGACGCGGAGGGCATGATCGCCGAGGGCCGGGAGATCGCCGCCATCCACCCCAACATGGTGGTGAAGATCCCCATGACCGCGGAAGGGCTCAAGGCCGTGAAGGTCCTGCACGCCGAGGGCATCAAGACCAACGTCACCCTGGTGTTCACCGCCAACCAGGCGCTTCTGGCCGCCCGGGCCGGCGCCACCTATGTTTCCCCGTTCTTAGGGCGTCTCGATGACATCTCCACCGAGGGCGTGGCGCTCATCCAGGACATCGTCACCATCTTCGATAACTACGGCTTCGACACGGAGATCATCTGCGCCTCCATCCGCAACCCCATCCACGTCACCCAGTGCGCCCTGGCGGGTGCGCACATCGCCACCATCCCCTATTCCGTCATCGAGCAGATGCTCCATCACCCCCTCACCGACGCCGGTATCGAGAAATTCAAGAAGGACTACATCGCCGTATTCGGTGAATAAGCGCGCCGTCCGCGGCGGGACTCTTGACGTTGAGAATGGGGGATTCTCGGAATGCGCCAGCACGACGGGCACAGGGAGCGCCTGAGGCGTGCCTTTGAGGAGAAGAGCGAATCCATGACTGACGCGGAGCTTTTGGAGCTGCTGATCTCGTACAGCATACCCAGACACGATGTGCGGCCCCTGGCCGAGGAGCTCTCCGCCAAGCGGCAGGGGATCTCCGCCCTGGACAGGGAGGAGCTGCTGAAGACCCGCGGGGTGGGGGAGAACACCGCGCGGCTTCTGGAGCTGACAGCGGAGGCGCTTGAAAGGGCCTCCGCCGGCGGCAGCCGCCCCGGCTCGCGAATCACCGGTCCCGAGGCGGCGGTGAGAGCCCTCCGGCCCAGGCTTCGCCAGGTGGAGGGCGGCATCGCCTTCGGGCTCTACCTTGACGGGCGCATGGGCGTCGCCGCCTGCGCCCCGGTGGACATGAGCGTGGAGGACATAGCGTGGCAGGCCGCGGGCTTTGACTCCGAGGCCGTCATCCTTGGTATCCGCTACCCCGACGGGCACTACTCCCCGGACCTCACCGAGGCCCGGCGCGTCCGGGACATCCGGGAGGGCCTGGCGGCTCTGGGGATCGCGCTTCTCGATTACATCATACTTGGAAGTACCCGCTACACCTCCCTTTACGCCGACAGGCTCATAAGGCGGGACGAGTCCTTCCGCACCCGCTACCGCCCGGAGTGGGATTCCTCCCGCGTGTACTCCTGGGCCCAGCACTTCACGGCCCACGAGCTGCCCCGGGACTGAGATCGACGCGGGGATTGACATCAACGTGATTTGAATTTCAAAAGGAGTAAAAATGGATAAAAAACCTTGGGAATACGGGCCGCTGCGCGTGTGCGCCAACGGCAGGTATCTTGAAAACGCCGGCAGGCCCTTTTTCTGGCTGGCAGACACCGCCTGGCCGCTCTTTCACAGGCTGGACGTGGAGGACGCCGCGCTGTACCTGAAAAACAGGGCGGAGAAGGGCTACAACGTCATCCAGGCCGTGCTGGCCTTCCGGGCCGACGGCGTGGACCAGAACATCGAGGAGCTGTCCGACCCCAAATACTGGGAAAAATGCGGAAAAATGATGGACATCGCCCAGGACCTGGGGCTCTATCTGGCGCTGCTGCCGTGCTGGGGCTCCTATGTCAAGGACGGGATGGTCAATATGGGCAACGCCCTGCGGTATGTGGATTTCCTGGCGGAGCGCTTTGCCGGCAGGCCAAATCTCATATGGCTCATGGGCGGCGACATCCGCGGCAGCACGGCGCCGGAGCTCTTTCGCGCCATGGGCCGGCGGGTGAAGGAGCGCTTCCCCGGGTGCCTGGTGGGCTACCACCCCTTCGGGCGGACGTCCTCGTCGCTGTGGTTTGCCGGGGAGGACTGGCTGGACTTCAACATGTTCCAGTCCGGCCACCGCAGGTACGACCAGCTCGTGATGAACGGCTGGGACGACGCCTCAAAGGGCGAGATCATCTACGGCGAGGACAACTGGCGCTACGTGGACCACGACCACGCCGTGGACCCCAATAAGCCCACGGTGGACGGCGAGCCCTCCTACGAGCAGATACTCCAGGGGCTCCACGACCCCACCCAGCCCATGTGGCAGGCGCCGGAGGTCCGCCGTTACGCCTGGTGGTCGGTGCTCCAGGGCGCCATGGGCCACACCTACGGCCACAACTCCATCATCCAGTTTTACGAGAACGGCCGGGAGTACGGCGGCTACGGCGTCCGGCACGACTGGCACGAGGCCATCCACCACGAGGCCGGCAGCCAGATGCGCTTTTTGAAGGACCTGATGACCTCCGTTGACTTCACCAACGGCCGCCCCAATGAGGCCCGCCTCAGCCGCGGCCAGGGGGAGCGGCATGAGCACATCAGCGTCTTTGAGTGCCCCGGCAGCATGATCTGCTACGACTATCTGGGCCGGGAATTCGGCCTTGACCTTGCGGACCTTGCGGGAAAGACCGTGGAGGCCCGCTGGATGGACCCCGCCAACGGCGTTTTGAGCTACATGGGCCAGGTCGTCCCCACCCCCGACACCGTCTTCACCCCGCCCGAAAAATTCACCTCCGGCCACGACTGGGCCCTGGTGCTGACAGTAAAATGACCATCTAACCCCACACAATAAAACCGGCCCGCCCCAGGCGGACCGGTCAGACCGTTGACAGACCCCACATCCATATTTTTTCCGGCGACATGTGCGTCGGAAAAAATACCTTTTGTTTTGCGGAGTGTGCGGCCCCAACGGGGCCGTGCGCGGAGCAAAACGGCAGGTCCCCCGGGGTTGAATTCCGCAGAATTCGACCCCGGGGGACCGCACGTTCCCTTTTGTCGGCAAAGGCCGCGCGCCTTTGCCGACAATTAAAAAAGGGCGCCGGCCGAAGCCGACGCCTTTTTTGGTGCGAGAGATGAGACTTGAACTCACACGTCGCATTGACACACGCACCTCAAACGTGCCTGTCTGCCTATTCCAGCACTCTCGCAAAAGCAACATTTATTATAACAGAAACTTTTTGTTTGTCAACAGGTAATTTGCAAATAAAAATCGGAAAAACCGAAAGTTTTTCCGAAAAGACACTTGACATTGACAATATTATCTTGGTATAATAAACTGATTTTTATGCCCCCGCAGGGCGGGGACACTCCCCCAGCTTCATTTGACCTTGCTATATATGGTAGCACAAATCGGGGAGAAATCAAGGGCATGAGGGGAGAAACCGACAACTGCCCCGGGCGTATCATCCCGGGCGGGCGGCTCCCATCAAACGATAAGGAGTGAAGTAAGTGCCGAAAGAAGTTTGGTATGGCAAAACGCTCAGACACAGCTTTGCCAAGTCTGAGGAGATCCAGGAGATGCCGAACCTCCTGGAGATCCAGAAGGATTCCTACAACTGGTTTTTGGAAAAGGGACTTCGGGATGTCTTCAAGGATGTGGCGGCGATCACCGACTACACGGGCAATCTGGAGCTGACGTTCCTGGACTACAAGATGGACGAGGAGCCCAAATACTCCGTGGAGGAGTGCAAGGCCCGGGACGTCACCTACGCCGCGCCCATCCGGGTGCTGGTGAACCTTCGCAACCGGGCGGCGGACGACGAGATCAAAGAGGGCTGGATCTTCATGGGGGACTTCCCCATCATGACCGACGGCGGCACCTTTATCATCAACGGTGCCGAGCGCGTCATCGTCTCCCAGATCATCCGCTCCCCCGGCGTTTACTACGAGCGCACCATCGACAAGACCGGCACGCCCATATACGCCACCACGGTGATTCCCTACCGCGGCGCGTGGCTGGAGTACGAGACGGACGCCCAGGACATGTTCAACGTCCGCATCGACAAAAACCGCAAGCTGCCCATCACCTGCTTTTTGCGGGCCTGCGGGCTCCGGACCGACGACCCCTACACGTGGCTTTCCATGTCCGGCGGCGAGGCCGGCGGCGACACCAACGAGAAGCTCTTTGAGATCTTCGGCCGGGACGAGCGGATGGTATCCACCATCGAGAAGGACGCCTGCAAGACCCGGGAGGAGTCGCTCCTGGAGATCTACCGCAAGCTGCGCCCCGGCGATCCCCCGACGATAGATTCCGCCGAGACGCTGCTCTATAACCTCTTTTTCGACCCCAGGCGTTACGACATCTCCACTGCGGGGCGCTATAAGTTCAACAAGAAGCTGGCCGTGTGGCCGCGGCTTGTGGGCAAGAAGCTCTCCCGGCCCATCGCCGACCCCCTCACCGGCGAGATCGTGGCCGAGGCGGGGGAGACGGTCACCCGTAAGCGCGCCGAGGAGCTGGATAAGCTGGGCATCATCGAGGCGTACATCGAGTCCGAGTCCGCCCACGAAAACGGCGCCCATGAGGTGAAGATCTTCTCCAACGGCATGGTGTGGCTGGACCGCTTCGTGGACTTCGACCCCTTAGCCGAGCTGGGGCTCAAGGAGCGGGTCCGCTGGGTGGTGCTCCGGGACCTCCTGGACAAATACGAGGGCGAGGAGCTGAAGAAGGCCATCAGCGACAGCATGGCCCTTTTGGTGCCCAAGTTCATCATCCCCGACGACATATTCGCCTCCGTCAACTATCTGGACACCCTGGCCCACGGCGCCGGCAATGTGGACGACATCGACCACCTGGGCAACAGGCGCCTTCGCAGCGTGGGCGAGCTTCTGCAAAACCAGTTCCGGGTGGGCTTTTCCCGGATGGAGCGGGTCATCCGCGAGCGCATGACGCTCCAGGACACCGACACCGTCACCCCCCAGAGCCTCATCAATATCCGGCCCGTCACCGCGGCCATCAAGGAGTTCTTCGGCTCCAGCCCGCTCTCCCAGTTCATGGACCAGAATAACCCCCTGGCGGAGCTGACGCACAAGCGGCGTCTGTCCGCGCTGGGCCCCGGCGGCCTTAGCCGCGAGCGCGCGTCCTTCGACGTCCGCGACGTCCACTACAGCCACTACGGCCGCATGTGCCCCGTGGAGACGCCCGAGGGACCCAACATCGGACTTATCTCGTACCTCGCGTCCTACGCCAAGGTCAACGAGTACGGCTTCCTTGTGGCGCCCTACCAGAAAGTTGACAAGGAGACGGGCGTTGTCACCGACCACGTGGACTACCTCACCGCCGACGCGGAGGACCAGTTCTACGTGGCCCAGGCCAGCGAGCCCCGGGACGAGCAGGGGCGGTTCCTCAACCGCCGTATCATCTGCCGCCACAGGGACGAGATCATCGACGTGGACCGCAAGCGCGTGGACTACGTGGACATCTCCCCCAGGCAGATGGTGTCCGTGGCCACGGCCATGATCCCCTTCCTCCAGAACGACGACGCCAACCGCGCCCTGATGGGCGCCAACATGCAGCGCCAGGCGGTGCCCCTGATGGTGACGGAAGCGCCCATCGTGGCCACCGGCATCGAGCACAAGTGCGCCATCGACTCCGCCGTCTCCGTGCTGGCGGAGGGGCCCGGCGTCGTCACCTACGTGGACGCCGACACCGTCACCGTGCGGTATGACGACGGCAATATAAAGGATTATCACCTCATCAAATTCTCCCGCTCCAACCAGGGCACCTGCGTCAACCAGCGGCCCAGCGTCAACGCCGGGGACCGGGTGGAGGCCAAGGACGTCCTGGCCGACGGCCCCGCCACGTCCAACGGCGAGCTGGCCCTGGGCAAGAACATCCTCGTCGGCTTCATGACCTGGGAGGGCTACAACTACGAGGACGCCATCCTCCTCAATGAGCGGCTTGCCATGGAGGACGTCTTCACCTCCATCCACATCGAGGAGCACGAGGTGGACGCCCGGGACACCAAGCTGGGCCCCGAGGAGATCACCCGGGACATCCCCGGCGTGGGCGAGGATTCCCTCAAATACCTGGACGAGCGCGGCATTATCTGCATCGGCGCGGAGGTCCGTGCCGGCGACATTCTCGTCGGTAAGGTCACGCCCAAGGGCGAGACCGACCTCACCGCCGAGGAGCGGCTGCTGCGGGCCATCTTCGGCGAGAAGGCCCGGGAGGTCCGGGACACCAGTCTGAAGGTGCCCCACGGCGAGAGCGGCATCGTGGTGGACGTGAAGGTGTTCACCCGCAAGAACGG
>CANROF010000051.1 GCA_947632155.1 uncultured Oscillospiraceae bacterium | reverse complement strand
CGGTCGTGCTACACTATTTTCCTTGTTTTTCTCTGTTTTTTTCTTCAATCACCTCTTGACATTATACCACTGGACTTATTAAGTATTTTTTATCATCAGCCGTTGAAAGCGGCGATAACGGCGTTGGCTATCTCCTCGCTGGACATGACGAAGAGCACCAGGTCACCCTTCACGGCGTACTGGACGCTGTCCGCCACGGCGCAGACCATCCAGCGGGGGTTGGCGTTGTCGGAAAGATTCTTGGCGAAAGTCTCGGCGTCCTCGCCCTCCGGGACCTCGATGAGCATCACGATGTGGGCGGGAGGGGCCATTTGCAGGTGATTCATGGCCACGCGCATCCCCTCGGTGTACTCGATGCCGTTGAAGTAGTTGGAAAAGTCAGCCGAGGACCGGGGAGCGGCGCAGTAGGAGCCCTCCACGATGTCGGCGCACAGGGCGTCCAGCGTGTCGATGAGGTCCCCGGGGTCCGCCACGGGGATGTCCTCCTGCTCGCCGCCGCTGCCGCCGCCGGGGGTGATGATTCCGCCGCCGCCGATCTGGAAGCCGGGGCCCACAAAGCCGGGCGCGCCGCCCTGGCCCTCGTCGCCCTCATCGGGGTCCTCGGGCTCGTCGGGAGTATCGGGAGTGTCGGGAGCGTCGGGAGTATCGGGGGTATCGGGAGCGTCGGGGGTGTCGGGCTCATCCGGCGTGTCGGGCTCGTCCGGCGTATCGGGATTCTCGGGGGTATCGGGGGTGTTATCCTCAGCGGGGGGCTGGGTATTGCCGGTTTCGGCGCCGCCGTTGGGCTCCTGGCCGCCGGTCCGGCCGCCGCAGGCCGCCAGTGACAGCACCAGCGCGGCGCAGAGGAGCAGCGCAAACAGTTTCTTCATCTTTCTATGTTCCTTTCAAGGTATTGGCGGCACAGCATATTGTGTCCCGCAGCCTTAAGACGGAGCATACGTATGAAAAGTTCCCTAAACCGGGAAATAATTTTCAGTTTTGCCGGTTTTTGGCAATCAACCGCCCTCATTCGGCGCCCTGGACGCTCAGCGCCTCCAGCGCCGCCTGGCCCCGGGCCGTCAGGGCCATACTGCCAAGGCGCGTACAGCCGGCGTAGGCCGCGTAGTCAAACCCCTCCAGCGGGATGTCAAAGTCCAGCGTGGCAAGCCCGGCGAGCTTCAGCGCGGTGGGGGAGGAGACGTACTCCCCGCCGGCATCGGAGATATAAAGGGGCCTCCCGTCCCGCTCCCCCAAGGGGAGAAAGGCGCGCTCACCCAAAAGCTCCAAAAGCTCCAGGGCCTTCTCAGTGAGATAAATTTCGCCGCCGCCGCAGCCGCCGCAATGTCCGTCCATACAGATTCCCCCCGGAAATATTGTCCGCTATTTTTCTTATCTTATCACAGCCGGCCCGTTAAGTCAATTTTTTCCTCACAAATCCGGATGTACAGCGGTCCGGGGACAAAAATTCTTTAAATATTTCATTGACGTATTGAAATTTCGAAAGAATTGTGGTAAAGTTATCATGCAAAATAAGGGAAAATTCAAAGGACTTCCCAAATTTGAATTTTTATATGATTTGGAGGAATCATTATGGCGTTTTTTGAACAGTTAGGCAAGAAGCTCAGCGACGCCGGCCAGGGCGTGGCCCAGTCCAGCCGCAACGCGGTGGACATCGCCAAGCTCAACAGCGCGGTGTCCGACAAGAAAAAGCAGATAGCCCAGGCCTACTCCGCCATCGGCGAGAAGTACTATGAGCTCCACAAGGACAGCGCCGAGGAGGAGCTCTCCGCGCTCGTTTCCAACGTCAACCAGCTCTTCGCGGAGATCCACGACTGCGAGAACCAGATCAAGACCATCCGCGGCGTGGTGAAGTGCGCAAACTGCGGCGCCGACATCCCCACGGGAGCCGCCTTCTGCTCCGTCTGCGGCGCCCCCGCCCCGGAGCCCGAGCGCCCCGCCGCCCCCGAGGGGACCCGTGAGTGCCCCAACTGCCACAAGTTCGTCCCCGTGGGCAACAAGTTTTGCACCGGCTGCGGCGCGAAGATGGAGGACTAAGCTGATTTTGCCGCGTCCCGGAGAGGACGCGCGAATCTGCGCGGCATTACATAACATAACAAAAAAGGAGAAACGACTATGTTCTGTGGAAATTGCGGAGCCCAGAATCCTGACGGAAGCGCCTTCTGCTCGGAGTGCGGAGCGCCCTTGGCGCCCTCCACCCCCGCCGCCCCCTCCGGCGGAGCCGCGGCAGCCGCCGCCCCCGCCGACAAGCACAAGATCATCGGCATCGCCGCCGTGGGCGTTGCGGCCCTGGTGGTGCTCATCATCATTATCGCCCTGTGTTCCGGACGCAGCGCCAAATCCGCCGCCAAGTCTTTCATGGAGGCCGTTTTTGACGGCGACGGCGAGGAGATCGTGGACCTCCTCCCCAAGGGCGTCATCAAATCCTACGCCGAGAGAATGGACATAAAGACCAAGGAGGCCAAAAAGGCCCTCGAGGAGAACTACGAGGATCAGTTTGACGGCTTGGCCGAGATGATGGAGGACCTGAAGGTGACCATCAAGGTCACCGGCGACGACGAATATGACGACGAGGACCTTGACGACATCAAGGAAGCCTACAAGTCCGTGGACGTGAAGGTCAAGGACGCCAAGGTGATGCTGGTCAAGCTGACCATCAAGTATAAGGGCGAGAAGCTTGAGCTTGACGAGCCCGTTGAAGTGCCCGTCGTGAAGGTGGGCGGGTCCTGGTATCTGGACATCCAGGAGCTGGGCTCGAGATTCGCAAGCTCCCTCATGGGGGCCATCACCTCCGGCCTCTTGGGATTTTAAGAGAATCAGTCAACCTTTCGCGGCGCATGGCATACCATGCGCCGCGGCAGACTGTCAGAAAAAGGCCTTTGGCCTTTTTCCGACAAGGGGAACGTGCGGGAAAGTTTTCTGAATTTTGCGAAATTCAGAAAACTTTCCCTGCTGTCGCCCTGCGCGCGCCCCGTTGGGGCACACTTGTGCGACAAAAGGTATTTTTTCCGACGTACATGCCGCCGGAAAAAATATTGAATTTAAGTTTTTCGACGACCTTTCGCGGCGCATGGCATACCATGCGCCGCGGCGCTTGAAGGACACTTTTTCTTTTTGAAAGGAGCGCCCATGTACGCCGATGTGCTTTACCCCGCCGAAAAACCGGCCTTTTACCGGCTGCTGCGGGAGCAGCTTGAAAAATACGCCGCCTTTGAGAGCGACAAGTGGGCGGCGCTTTCCAATTTTTCCTCCGTTCTGAAAATCGCCTTCCCCCGCGCCAACTGGGCCGGGTTTTACCTCGTGTCCGGCGGGGAGCTGGTGCTGGGGCCGTTCCAGGGCCGCCCCGCCGTCACCCGCATCGCCCGCGGCGCCGGGGTCTGCGGCACGGCCTGGCGGGAGGGCGCGTCCCAGGTGGTGGAGGACGTGGAGTGCTTCGCCGGCCATATCGCCTGCGACTGCGCCTCCCACTCCGAGATCGTGGTCCCGCTGCGCCGTCCCGACGGGGAGATCTGGGGCGTTTTGGATATGGACAGCGTGGACGTGGGGTATTTTACCAGGGACGACCGGGCGGGGCTGGAGGACTGCGTCCGGCTCCTTGAGAAATTCGCGTGAGGTGAGAGGATGATCCTTGAAAAGAGCTGCGGCGCCGTGGTCTTCGCCCAGGAGGGCGGGGAGCGGCTGTACCTGGTGGAGCGCATGGCAAAGGGCCACACCTCCATCTGCAAGGGCCACGTGGAGGGCGCCGAGACGGAGCGCGAGACGGCCGCCCGGGAGATATGGGAGGAGACGGCCCTCAAGGTCGCCTTCATCGACGGCTTTCGCCGGACCATCCGCTATTCCCCCTATGAGGGGTGCCTGAAGGACGTGGTGTTCTTCCTGGCCCGGGCGGACGGGACGGAGACGCGGCCCCAGCCGGAGGAGGTGGAGAGCCTTGAGTGGCTGACGCTGCCCCGGGCTTTGACGGTATTGACCCACGAGTCCGACCGGGAGACGCTTTTGGCGGCGGACGAATTTCTGGCCGCCCACCCGGAGCTTGACTCCTTCCGCCCCATGCGCCGGGCGGAGCGGGCGCTGCCCCGGGGGGAGTGCGAGAAAACGCTGGCCCGCTGTTCCTCCGGCGTGCTGGCGCTGCGGGGCGACCTGGGCTGGCCCTACGCCGTGCCGGTGAGCTACGTCTGCGCCGGCGGAAAAATATACTTCCACGGCGCCAGGACCGGCCAGAAGCCCGAGGCGGCAAGAAAATACCCCAGGGCGTCCTTCTGCGTCACGGAGCGGGACGACGTGGAGCCGGAGGGCTTCACCACGCGCTACCGGAGCGTCATCGCCTTTGGGAGGCTCCGGGAGCTGACGGAGGACGGCGAAAAGCGCGCCGCCCTGGAGGCCCTGGCGGAGAAATATAACCCCGGCGGCTCGCCGGACCGCCGCGGACGCTATATCGACGCCGAGTACGCCGATACGTGCGTATTGGAGCTGGAGATCCTCCATATGACCGGCAAGGCCAACTGAAGCCCGGTGCGGAAAAAAAGAAATCGCGAGGGGGAGACGCAAAAAATCCGTGCCCCCCCCTTTACATGTCCCCGCCGGGGATATATAATATAATACTAATCCCTAATCAAAAACTCCAATTCGCGACGGACTTTTTTGCGCCATGCTTCGTCAGACGGCTTGACAATACATACAGTATTCTCTGCGCCGTCTTCCTCGCCTGACGCAAAAAATTCTCGCCGCTCGGTTGGCGTTTTTAATCAGGGATTAGTATAAAAAAGCAGTTATTTCCTTAAAAAATGGAGGGAGCGCCATGAGGTACACACGCGACGAGCTCACAGAGCTTATTCTTGAGGCCGTGGGGGACTACAAGGACCTGGACCCCTCGGAGCTGGACCCGTCGGAGCACTTCGCCGACATGGAGCTGGAGCCCATGGACGTGGCCAGCATCGTCCGGGAGGTGGCCAGTCACCTGGACATCGAACCGCCCAGGGGTTTTGAGTTCTGCCAGAGCGTTGAGGAGCTGGCGGATTTCCTGTGCCAGTGACCGGAGGAAAAAAATGAAGATAAAGCCTTGTCTGCCCGCGGTGTGTCTGGCCGTCGCCATACTCGTCGCGGGCTGCGCTTTTGCGGGGGCGCCGGCGGAGGACCCGCCGGCCAAGGGGGACCCGCCCGTCAGCTCCCCGGCGCCGGACACGCCGGATACGCCGGACGGCCCGGATACGCCTGTTGTACCGGATACGCCGGATACGCCGGATACGCCGGATGATCCGGGAACTCCGGATGTCCCGGTCGCACCGGATACGCCGGATGAACCGGACGCCCCGGACACGCCTGAAAATCCGGACACGCCTGAGACGCCCGAAAATCCAGTCACCCCGGACACCCCGGATATTCCCGATACCCCCGACGCCCCGGAAGATCCGCCGGAGGGGGACCCCGGCGACGTGCCGGACATCCCGGACACCGTAAACCCCGCGGACACCCCGGGGACGATCACCCCCTGGCCGGACGACGCCGGGGACGAGCCCGCCGGGCCGGCGGGGCTTCGCGGGGCCCGGCCCTCGTCCTCCGGCGCGCTGTCGGTGGAGGGGACGCGGCTGGTGGACGAGAGCGGCGGCGCCGTGCAGCTCCGGGGGATAAGCACCCACGGCCTTGCGTGGTTTCCGCAGTTCGTGAATGAGGACTGCTTCCGGCAGCTCTCGGAGGAGTGGGGCGTCAACGCCGTGCGGCTGGCGCTCTACACCGCGGAATACGGCGGCTGGTGCTCCGGCGGCGACAGGGAGGCACTTTTGAAGCTGGTCACCGACGGGGTGGAGTACGCCGCGCGGGCGGACATGTACGTCATCGTGGACTGGCACATCCTGTCCGACGGCGACCCCAACACCCACGCCGCCGAGGCGGCGGAATTCTTCGGGACCGTCACGGAGAGGCTAAAGGATTACGGCAACGTCCTCTACGAGATCTGCAACGAGCCCAACGGCGGCGCCACCTGGGGCGATATAAAGGCCTACGCCGAAAAGATCATCCCCGTCATCCGGGAAAACGCCCCGGAGGCCGTCATTTTGGTGGGCACGCCCAACTGGTCCCAGCGCGTGGACGAGGCCGCCCGGGACCCGCTTTCGGGGTATGAGAATATCCTGTATACCCTCCATTTCTATGCCGGGACACACAGGCAGGAGCTCCGGGACGCCATGGCCGCCGCCATCGGCGCGGGGCTTCCGGTGTTCGTCTCGGAGTACGGCATCTGCGACGCCAGCGGGAACGGCGCGCTGGACACCGCCGAGGCCCAAAAATGGGTGGACGCCATGAACGGTGAGGGCGTCAGCTATATGCTTTGGAACCTCTCCAACAAGGCGGAGAGCTCCTCGGTGCTGGCCGCCTCCTGCCGGAAGACCTCCGGGTTTACGGACGCGGACCTGTCGGAGTGCGGCCGGTGGTTTAAGGAGATGCTGGCCTCCGACCCCGCGGTCCCCGCCGTCCCCGCGCCGGAGCCGGAGACGGAGCCCGCGCCGGAGCCGCAGCCCCCTACGGGTCCGGAGATTCAGCCGGGCCTGGAGGGCCCCTCCGTAAACCCGCCGGAGATCACCGGGGGAGAGGGGGACGTGGCCTGGACCCTGGCGGAGGCCAACTCCTGGCAGGGCGCGGACGGGCGGTATGTCCAGTATGTCCTGGCGGTCCGGAACACCGGCGCCGCCCGGATCGACACCTGGCGGGTGGAGCTGACGCTGGACGGCCCCTTTGAGCTCCAGAGCTCCTGGAACGGCGTCTTCGCCGCCTCCGGCGCCGCCCTCACCGTGACCCCGGCGGACTACAACGCGGCCCTCGCCCCCAACGCCCAGGCCGCGGACATCGGGTTTATCGTGAGGTACACAGGTCAATAAGGTGTCAAGTGTCGATTAGTCAAACCTCCGCCCCAAGCGGACTGCGAAAAGCGGTCCTCTTGGGGCGGAGGGGGGTTACCGTCTGGGGATTTTGCTGTTTTCCTCGTCGCGGCGGCGGTGGTAGGCTTCGATCTCCTCGAAGGATTTGCCGATGGTCGTCTCCCGGACGGGCGGAGTGTCCGCGGGGGGCGCGCCCTGGCTTTCGCGGTACTGCTCGATGCGCTCCCGGGCAAGGCTGGCGGCGCGGCGGCGCTTGGCCATGCGGCGGAAGTTGTAGTACACGATGAAGGCGGCGTAGAGGATGAGAAGTATCACGATGACCGTGATGCCGATGCGCACATATTTGTTGTGGAGTGTTTCGCGTATCTCCGCGCCGATGTAGGCGGTCCGGTCCAGCTCCACGGTGTTTTTGGCCACTAAATTCACCGTTCCGTAGTCCACGCCCTCGAAGCTCACGGACAGCTCGCCCAGGATGGTGCCCTGGAGCACGGGCGCTGTCAGCGGCCCCTCGTCATAGATGATGGGCTTCAGCTCCACCAATTTCAGGTCCGCGTCGTTGGGGAGCAGCGCCTCCACGTTCTTTTCCGGCCACAGGACCACCGAGGAGGTGCCCAGGCCCAGCTTCACCGGTATTTCCGCGATGGGCTTGACGGTGGGCAGGAGCTCCTGGTAGCTGAAATTGGAGAAAGCCCAGGAAAAGAGCGCCCGGGTGTCCGTAAAGTTGGTGGTGACGGTCCGGCCGTCCTCGGCTATCTGGGACTGGCCCCCCAGCACGACGCTGAGAAGCTGACGGCCGTCCCTGGCGGCGGTGGCCACGAGGCAGAAGCCAGCCTCGTCGGTGTAACCGGTCTTGACGCCGGTGGCGGGCTCATAGTAGTACATGCTGCCGCTGGAGATAAGGCCGTTGGAAGTCTCCAGCACCCGCTCGTCGGACATGTTGGTGGCGGGAATCGTGTAGGTCGCCGTGGCGGCCACGCGCTTGAAGAGCGCCAGCTTCAGCGCGGCGCGGGTGATGACGGCCAGGTCCTTCGCGGTGGAGTACTGGCCCGCGGCGGGCATACCGTGGGTGTTGACGAAATGCGTGTCGGTACAGCCCAGCTCGATGGCCCGGTCGTTCATGCGCTCCACAAAGGCGGACACGTCCCCGGCGATGAACTCCGCCAGGGCGTTGCACCCCTCGTTGGCGGAGGCCAAAAAGGCGCAGTAGAGGAGCTGCTCAAAGGTCAGCTCCTCGCCGGCCTGGAGTCCCAGGGTGCTGCCGTCGCTGGCGATGTCAAAGTAGACGTCGCTGCCAACCACGACGGTGTCCGTCAGGGCCACGGTGCCGCGCTCGTATTCCTCAATGGCCAGCATCAGGGTCATGATCTTGACCATACTGGCGGGGACGCGGCGCTCCGTCTCGTTTTTGGAGTAGAGCACCTTGTCGGCGTCCAGGTCAATGACGATGGCCGCGGCGGAGGTGATCTCCGGCTCCTCCACAGCCAGAGCCGGGGAGGGCAGAAGCGCCGCCGCCAGCGCCAGAATAAGCGCGAAGGCCAGGAGCTTTATTGGGAATCTATTCATTAAATCGTTCATTTGAGTCTCCGCAAATAAAAAGATTGGACAACGGCCGGATTTTATTGTAGTATATACATGGGAGCGGTAAGCGCTCCGCCCCCCGCGCGGCGGGCGACCGAACGGCACTTTATATAATAGTATTTTTTCTTCCCAAAATCAATACGCTTCGACGAAATTTATAGAATTAATATATTTCATCATGACGCAGCATGGCCGCGAACCGGAATTTGTGGAATACCGTTTATTTTTATAAATCTATTAAAATGATGTGATGGGATGAAGCTGAGCAAAATCGAGGCCGCCTTGCTGGCGGTGGCCGCGGCGGCGGTGTTTTTCGCCGCGGGATATTTCGCCGGCCGGGCGGTGACGGGCGATATTAATGTCACGGTGGAGCGCCGGGAGGACCCGGCCCCGCCGCCGGATACCGGCGCGGAGGATGACGGACTTCTCGACATTAATACCGCCTCGGCCCCGGAGCTGGCGACGCTTCCGGGCATCGGGGAGGTCCTGGCAAAGCGCATCGTGGACTACCGGGAGGAAAACGGGGCCTTCCGGGTGAAGGAGGAGCTTTTAAATGTGCCGGGAGTGGGAGAAACGCTTTACCAGGGACTTGAGAATCTTATCAAGGTATGATATAATATTAAATCAAGTTAAGAAAATGAAATAAACTGTAAAAAGTTTGAAAAAGAGGTGGCAGGATGAAAATACTTGTTGTGGATGACGAAAAGCTGCTGGTCCGCGGCATCAAGTTCAACCTGGAAAACGAGGGGTATCAGGTGGAGGTCGCGTATGACGGGGAGGAGGGCCTGAACCTGGCCAAGGCCGGTGGGTTTGACCTTGTGATACTGGACCTCATGATGCCGAAGCTCTCCGGGCTTGAGGTGTGTATGCGCCTGCGGGAGGTGTCCTCCGTGCCCATCATCATGCTGACGGCCCGGACCGACGACATGGACAAGATCATCGGCTTTGAGTACGGCGCGGACGACTACGTGACAAAGCCCTTCAACATTTTGGAGCTGAAGGCCCGGGTCCGGGCGCTGCTGCGCCGCTCCACGCTGAAGGCCCAGGCGGAGGAGCAGTCCCTCATCACCGCGGGGCCCATCTCCATCGACTGCGACAGGCGCATGGCCTACAAAAACGGCAACAACGTGGTGCTCACCGGCCGGGAGTTCGACGTGATAGAGCTCCTTATGAAAAACCCGGGGCGCGTCTACAGCCGGGAAAATCTTTTGAATATCATCTGGGGCTACGACTTCCAGGGCGACATCCGCACCGTGGACGTCCACGTCCACCGCCTCCGCGAGAAGCTGGAGCGCAACCCCGCGGAGCCTGAGTACATCATCACCAAGTGGGGAGTTGGGTACTATTTCAAGGGCTGAGGACCGCGCCGGACGGCGCTTCACAAGCATAAGCATAAAGTACCTGCTCTCATATATGGCCGTGACGGTCCTGGCGATAATCCTGCTGAACACCTACCCCGTGACCATCTCCAGGGACCTGGTGTTCATGTCCAAGCGCAGCAGCCTGATGCCCCAGACGCTTCAAATCGGCAGCTCCGTGGAGGCGCTGGAGCGCCTGACGCCGGAGACTGTGGGCCAGGTCATGAGCATGCTGGAGACGGAGGGCTTTTCCCGCGTATCGGTGATGAACTCCGGTATGGACGAGCTCTTTTCCGTCAGGAACGACACCCGCGGCTATGACGAACAGGTCAGCTTCAATCTTGTCCGCGCCGCCATCGGCGGCGAGACGGACGAGTTTCGCTCCAAATTTGAAAACGGCGCTTTTAAGACCTACTCCTGCGTGCCGGTGCTCTTCGGCGGCGAGGTGGTGGGCGCCGTGTGCGTCTACGAGTACGACGCCACCGAGGGCAGCTTCATCCTGGACCTCCAGGACGACATGGCCAGGATCTCCGTGGCCCTGGGGGCGCTGTCGCTTTTGATCGGCGTGATCCTCTCCCGCACCATGAACAGGCGCATGACGCGCATCCTGGACGGTATCCGCAACGTCCGGGAGGGCGAGTACACCTACCGTATCGAGGTGAGCGGCCACGACGAGCTGCGGACGCTGGCGGAGGAATTCAACAGCCTTACCGACAGGCTCCAGAAGACCGAGGAGACGCGCCGCCGCTTCGTGGCGGACGCCTCCCACGAGCTGAAAACGCCCCTGGCGGCCATAAGGCTCCTTTCCGACTCCATCCTTGAGACGGACAACATCGACCCCGAGACGGTGAAGGAATTCGTGGGCGGTATCCGGGAGGAATCCGAGCGCCTGGCCCGTACCACGGGCCAGCTCCTGGCGCTGACGAAGGCGGACAACGCCGCCACGGTCAGCCGCGTCCGGGTGGACTGCGGCCAGGTGGCGGAAAACGTGGTCCTGACCTTAAAGCCCATCGCCCGGCGCGAGGGCGTGACCGTAAACACCGATATTGCGCCGGACTGCTTCATCATGGCGAGTTCGGACGAGCTTTTTCAGATTCTATACAACCTGGTGGAGAACGCCATAAAATACAATGTGGAGGGCGGCAGCGTCACGCTGACGCTGAAAAGCGACCTCAAGGAGGTCCGCATGACCGTGGAGGACACCGGCATTGGCATCCCGGAAAAGGATCTTCCGCTGGTCTTTGACCGCTTTTACCGGGTGGAGAAGTCCCGGGGCCGGGACCAGGGCGGCACGGGCCTGGGCCTGTCCATCGTCAAGACCACCGCCCAGCGCCACGGCGGCGAGGTCACCGCCCAGCGAAGAGCGGAGGGCGGTATGCGCTTCACCGTGACCTTCCCCGCCTGCACCCAGCCGCTGGAGAGCGGGGAGAATACATAAGTTATAAAAAACGGGCCCGCCTGGGCAATACCATTAAGTTAGCGGCCATAATGCCATATAACGAAACAGGGGCGGGTTTCTACGCCCGCAGGCGTGTTTCGGAGGCCAACCGCCCCAACGGGGCGGCTCTTAGGCCGGAGATGAAACCCGCCCCTACGAGGGAATTGGAACATTTCTGATAGCCGCGAAATCGTTCATGTAGGGGCCGATGACCACATCGGCCCGTCCCTCCGATTCGCGCCCGTCTTCCGGCAAACGATAAATCCCCCATTTTCGCTGTACGGGCCGCTGCCCACAGCGGCCCATTTCCCGGTTTATTACTGCGCCCTGTTGAACGGAGCGTGGACCGATGTGGTCCGCCCAGGGGCACTTCCTTCGGTCGTCGGCCCCTACAGGGGCGTGGTGCGATTGATGGAAAACGGGCGGTGAATTGGAAAGATGGGCCGCTGTGGGCAGCGGCCCGTACAGCAGTATCGTTGGTTATCGCGTTGATTTGGGATTTTCAATAATTGCACCGTTCTTGATCGACTCGTAGGGGAGAATTCCAACCCCTCCCGCATATGAGGCCCGGATTTTGTTTGACTTAATGACATTGCCCGCCTGGGCCCGCTTTTTTGTGTGTCATCCGATTCATTCCCCCGCGGCGGAGCGGAAGGCGGTCATGAGCTCCCGGGAGAGCTCCGCCATGGCGGTTTTATCTACCTTACATACCTGCCTGTCGTAGGTGTAGAGGCCGTTTGTCTCGCCCTCCACGTCGGAAAGCTGCGTGTAGACGGCGGCGGAGAGGCCGTTTTTTATGGACGGCAGCACCATTTCGCGGTAGAGCTTCACTATCCCGACGGTCAGGGCCTCCTCGGTGTCCCGGGAGCCGTAGCCGTAGTTTTTCCGGTCCTCCCGGACGTGCCCCGGCACCCGGCGGGAGAGGCCGCCGAATTCGGACAGCACCAGGAGCCTGTCCGGGCTTTCAGGGCGCAGAACGAGGCTTCTGAAATATATGTGCTCGTCCTGGACGGTGCGGGCGGACTGCTTGAACCACCCGGAGGCCGCCACATAGAAGCGCGAGGGGTCCCGGGCTGCGCACTCCCGCGTTATACGCTGGGAGTCGTACTGGCCCCAGCCCTCGTTAAAGACCGTGTACCCCACGACGCAGGGGTGGCCGTACAGCCGCTCCTGAACGAGGCGGACGTGCCTTTCAAAGAGCTCCCGGCGCCGGGGCGTCACCGGGAGCTTCGTGTCGTCCCGGCGCTTTAGGCCCAGCATCGGCAGGACCGTGTCCCGCAGATACCGATACTCCCCGGAGCTCACCATGTCCTGCATCACCAACATCCCCAGCCGGTCGCAGGCGGCGTAGAAGGCCCCGGGCTCGATTTTTATGTGCTTGCGGAGGGCATTGAAGCCCAGCTCCTTCATCCGAAGGATGTCCCGCTCATATTCCTCCGGCTCCCGGGGGAGAAAGAGCCCGTCCTCAAAATATCCCTGGTCCAGCACCGCGTGGAGGAATACGGGCTTTCCGTTGAGAAAGAGCCGCGTGACGTCTCCGGCTTTCCGGACCTCCACCGTCCGGAGGGCGAAATAGCTCTCCACCCTGTCCGTGTCGGTGGAGACGGTGAAGTCATATAAAAACGGCGTCTCCGGCGTCCAGAGCCTGGGGGAGGGGATGTCCAGCCGCAGCCGCGCCTCCCGGCTCTTCACCGCGATACCCGCCCCGGGGACGCGGACCTCGTACTCCCCGCCGGCGTCCACCTCCAGCGTCACCCCGGCAAGGTCCGGCACGGCGCGGACAGAGCGCACCGCTCCGCGCTCCGGCACGGCCTCCAGCCACACCGTCTGCCAGATGCCGGAAACGGGCGTGTACCACATCCCATGGGGCCTTTTGGACTGCTTTCCGTGGGGGAAATCGGGGTCAAGCCTGTCCTCGGCCAGGACCCGCAGCTCGTTTTCGCCGTTCCGGGCGAGCTCCGTCACGTCCAGAGAGAAGGGCAGATACCCGTCCTCGTGATACCCGGCGGCTTCGCCGTTTAAAAAGATCCGCGCCGTCTGGTCCACGGCGCCGAAGTGGAGGATAAGGCGCCGTCCCGGGCCCCAAAAGCCCTCCGGCAGCGTAAAGCGCACGCGGTAGTCAAGCTCCGGCCCCGCCGTCCCCCGGTAATTGGAGAGCCGCGCCTCCGGCGGCCAGGGCACGTTGATAGGCCGCCCGTTGAGCGTCCAACCGGCGCTGAGCGGGAAAAAGCTGTCCCTTTTCATTAGCGGCCGCGGATATTCCGTATCCCAACCCATGCCATCACCCCTTTTCCCCAATTATACCCCCTCCGCGCCCCAAAATCAACAGTATGACGCCTCATTCCGCCAATGATAGGACGTCCCCGGCGCTTTTGAGCTGACAAAATGCCGCACGGCAAGCTTGACACCGGCCGGGCGGAATGTTAGAATACAGTTGGTCAAGCGGGCGGCGTGACCCTGGTTAAGGGCTC
The DNA here is from genome assembly GCA_947632155.1 of uncultured Oscillospiraceae bacterium. Lineage (GTDB taxonomy): Bacteria > Bacillota > Clostridia > Oscillospirales > Oscillospiraceae > RUG626. The sequence goes on along the minus strand of CANROF010000051.1, from coordinate 4,602 downwards.
GACATCGGTCGAAAATAGGCACGGCCAGAAGGTCCGGCGGTTTATGCCGGACTATTTTGTTGCTTGTCGGACAGAGAAACAGAAAGGCGGGTAACTGAAGCGATGCTTGATATAAAACTTATCAGGAACCTGTTCAACGCCCAGGACTACGCCCGCGGAAGGGACTATTATCAGAGCGGCCGGGTGGAAGAGCTGAACAGCGCGGAATCTGACGGGACCGTCACTTATACATGCACCGTGCGGGGGACCCGGAAGTACCGCGTCAGATTTAGTCTGGCGGAAAAGGACGGTCAGACGACTGCGGGCATGTACTGCACATGCCCGAGATTCGCGGACCGCGGGAGGTGTAAGCATGTGGCCGCCGCCATGCTGAAAGCGGCGCAGAACAGCTCCGCCGGGACCATGGAGCTTTTAAAGGCCATATTCTCCAACCGGCAGGACGGAAAACCCGAGCAGAGACTGGACGCCCCTGACGGGAGCAGGTCCAAGTCCTCCTTAACGGATCCGCCGGCCAGACGGCTGATGGAACGATACATTACCCTTGCGAGATCGTCGGATATGACCGGGGAGGCGCATCTGACGCCCTCGCTCTCTCCGTGCCTTATAAACGGCGAATACCCCAGTCTGTCCCTCGCCGTGGGCCTCACCAGAATGTATGTGGTGAAGGATATTTTCACATTCCTTGACAACGTCGCCCGGAGAAGGACCGAGGTCTACGGAAAAAATCTGACGCTTTTTCACGGAATTGAGGCCTTTGACGCGCCATCCAGGGCCCTCATTGAGCTTTTGATGGACGAGTTCCCGGAGTTTCGCCTTGTCCCGGTCTTTAGGGGATGGGACTGCGATTCGTTCCGCGGGACCGCGCGCTCACCGAGGGGCAGCTCCATAAAGCTGGAGGGAATCTCCTTTGACCGACTTTTCAATATCTTGCGCAGTTTTCCCCCGGAACGCGGCGGAGAGCGGTATCAGGACGGAGATCCGGCGGTGACGCTGGGCCTGTCGGGGGACGGAAAGAAAGTGAAGCTGTCTGTTGATACGCCGGGGGAGCTCCATTTTTTCGGGAGCAGGACACAGTTGTACGCGGATACGGGCGAAAAGCTCCTGCGGTGCGGGGAGGACTTTCGCAATCGGGTGTACCCGCTCCTGGCGGAGAGGGCCCGGGTCATGAGCGTATCCTTGGAGGACATGCCGGTATTCTGCGGCTGCGTCCTGCCGAAGCTCAGCGGGCTCGTCACGGTGGAGGACCCGGAGGGAATCGCGGAGAAGTATTTTCCCGAGGAGTGCGTCCCGCGCTTTTATTTCGACCTGGACAGCGACGGCTCCGCCCTGACGCTGGATGTGCGCTTCCGCTACGGAGAGACGGAGGTCTTGTGCGACGGGTCCGGTGACGGACGCGCTGCACCGAGACGGGATGCTCCGGCGGAGACAGGCGCGCTGGAATTTGCGCGGCGATTTTTCCCCGAGAGAGACGCGTCAGGTTTATTCCGCCTTTCCGGGGACGACGCCATATACGGCTTTCTGACTGCCGGGATGGACGCCTTCCTTGAGCGCGGAGAGGTATTTATATCCGATCGCCTTCGGGCAAAGCGCCTACAGTCCGCGCCCGGCGGTGTGGGGATCTCGGTTTCCGGCGGAAAGCTGCTTCTGGACATCGACACCGGGGAATTTCCGGCGTCGGAGCTGGAGGAGCTCTACCAGAGCCTCTTGCGAAAGCGGCGCTACTACCGGCTGCGTGACGGACGGTATCTGACTCTGGACGGCTCGGGTTATGAGACGCTGGCAGAGATGGCCCATATGCTCAGACTCTCCTCAAGCGAGCTTGAGAGCGGACACGCGGAGCTTCCGGCATACAGGGGCCTTTATATCGACAGCGTCCTCTCGGAGCGGGAGAATCTGCGTGTGGACCGTGACGCCGGATTCCGCGCCATGGTCCGGGATTTCAGCTCTCTGTCCGAGAGCGGATATGAGCTGCCGGAGGGAATGGAGCGGGTCCTGCGGCCCTACCAGAGGCTGGGCTTCCGGTGGCTGAAAACGCTGGAGAATTGCGGCTTTGGCGGCATCCTGGCCGACGAGATGGGGCTGGGGAAGACGGTCCAGATGATTGCTTTTCTCCTGACTGTACGCAGGGAGATCACGGGGCTGTCCAATCTGGTGGTCTGTCCCGCGTCCCTGATCCTCAACTGGACGGACGAGCTACGCCGGTTTGCCCCCGGCCTGTCGGCGGCCGCCGTCATGGGAACTGCGGCGGAGCGGAAGCGGATACTGGAAAACGCCGGCGGCGCGGATGTGATCGTCACCTCCTATGAGCTTTTGCGGCAGGACATCGCGCTTTACGTCCAGAGGGAGTTTTACTGCTGCGTGCTGGACGAGGGACAGCATATCAAAAACAGCTCGACCCTTGGCTCGAAGGCTGTAAAACGCCTGCGGTGCCGCCAGCGGTTCATCATGACCGGGACGCCCATGGAAAACAGGCTCAGCGAGCTTTGGAATCTGTTCGATTTCCTCATGCCCGGGTATCTCTATTCTCACAGCGCCTTTGTGGAAAAGCTGGAGAAGCCCGCCGTCAAAAGCGGAGACGCCGAGGCGCTGGAGAAGCTCCGCCGGCTGGTCCGGCCGTTCATGCTCCGAAGAGTCAAGAAGGACGTCCTCCGAGAGCTGCCGCCGGTCATCGAGCACGTGCGCCGCGTGGCCATGACCGAGGGGGAGAGAAAGGTGTACCTCTCCACGGCGGCGCAGATTCGCTCGTCCCTGGACGGGGGCGGAAAGCTCCAGATTCTGGCGGCGCTGACGAGGCTGCGGCAAATTTGCTGTGACCCGGCCCTGTGCTATGAAAACTATGCAGGAAAATCCAGCAAATTAGAGGCGTGCCTGGAGCTATGCGCCGGAATGGCGGAGAACGGGCACCAGATTCTGCTGTTTTCCCAGTTTACCTCCATGCTGGACATCCTGAGGCCGCGCCTTGACGAGCTGGGAATCACCAGCTTTACTCTCCAGGGCTCGACGCCCAAGGAGAAGCGGGCGGAGCTTGTGAGGCGCTTCAACGCCGGGGAGGCGCAGGTCTTCCTCATTTCCCTCAAGGCCGGCGGAACGGGCCTCAACCTGACCGCCGCCGACGTGGTCATACACTATGACCCGTGGTGGAACGCGGCGGCCCAGGACCAGGCCACAGGGCGGGCCCACCGAATCGGACAGCGCTCGTGCGTCCAGGTCTACAAGCTTATAGCCCAGGACACGGTGGAGGAGAGAATAATGGCGCTCCAGGATAAGAAGGCCGAGCTCATGTCCGCTGTTTCCTCCGGCGCCCAGGGGGACATCCTGAATATGTCCCGCGACGACCTGCTGGCGCTTTTGAGCTGACAAAATGCCGCACGGCAAGCTTGACACCGGCCGGGCGGAATGTTAGAATACAGTTGGTCAGGTGTAATGGCAGCCACGGTGGTCTTAGGCGGCGTGACCTCGATGAAAAGCGGTGAGAAAATGGCTGAATATAAATTGCCGAAGGACTTTTTTGAGAATAATCTTATTAAACCGTACTCGGCGCCCCAGTTTTTCCTGGTGACCCAGATTATTGAAGAACACGAGAGGCTGAACAGTAAGTTTCAAAAATTGATCGCACAGTTCAACGAGGAGGCGATGGCAAAGGACGAGGCACAACTGCGGCTTATTGAGGAAACGGACGATCCGGCGGTGCTGGTCAACCTGATGCGTAAGAATTTACGTTTGCCTAATGTGAGTACTTATATTGGCAAGGTCCTGACGTATCAGAGCGAGTGCTTGCCGCTTTTGCTGAAGCGATACTTGACCAGCGGTCAAGATACGTTCATTGAGACGTCGGCGAGAGTTTTGGTCGCGTCGGATGAGAGTTACGTCCGGCAGCTTCAGGAAATGTATGGCCGGATAAGAAATCCTTACGCCAGGGCCGTTGCCTGCTTTGTTTTTGGACAGCGCGGGATGAAGGAAATGCTTGCGTTTTTGGTCGGCGAATATGAGAACTTCAAAAGAAATTATAATGACGAAAGCTTTGAGCAGTTTCCCCTTGCCGCCATATATCTGCTGAACGGAAGATCTATTCTTTAATAAGCGTCAACGCCCGCCCGTTGTGAAATTGGTATACGCGATGGATATAGGCGCTGTTGCCTTTGCGAAGGGCTTTTGATTAAAATCGTGATAGCAGAGGGTGGCTGAATGGGAAACGAAATTATTACTGTTAATAGATTAAGCAAGCAATATCGCGTTCGCACGATAACAGAAGGAAATATTATTAAAAGAATATTTTCAAAAAAACAATACAAAGAAATTGACGCTCTAAACGATGTTTCTTTTTCGATACAAGAAGGGCAATATGTCGGAGTAATCGGAAACAATGGAGCGGGTAAATCAACATTGATCAAGCTATTGACCGGAATACTGTATCCGACCGCAGGTCAAGTATCTGTCATGGGAAGGAATCCGTTCAATGACAGAATCAAGAACAATAGGAACATTGGCGTGGTGTTCGGTCAAAAAACTCAATTGAAGTGGGATCTGTCACCTTTAGAGTCATATGATTTATTAAAGACTATATATGGGATAGATGACGAAACATACAAAGAAAACATAAAA
>CANROF010000050.1 GCA_947632155.1 uncultured Oscillospiraceae bacterium | reverse complement strand
AAGTCCCGCCAGAAGCGGGACTTTTCTTTTTGGTGACCTGACCGGGATTCGAACCCGGGACACCCTGCTTAAAAGGCAGGTGCTCTGCCTGCTGAGCTATCAAGTCAAACAAACTAATTGGGGTCCCCGCGCGATTGAAAATCGCGTGGGGAGAGGACGAACGACGCCAGCGCCTGAGGGCGACCGAAGGAAGCCCGAGGTAAAGCGGCGTCAGTGAGGACGTTGGCAGGGATGGCGGGACTCGAACCCACGAATGCAGGAGTCAAAGTCCTGTGCCTTACCACTTGGCGACATCCCTATATCGTTTATGACTGAGTAAACGCCGCCTTGAGGCGGCGTCCACTCATGGGGTGGGAGAAGGGACTCGAACCCTCGACACCCGGAACCACAATCCGGTGCTCTAACCAACTGAGCTACACCCACCATATTTATTAAATATTTAAAATGGGGTCCCCGCACGATTGAAAATCGTGTGGGGAGAGGAGGAGCGAAGTCAGCGTGTGAGGCGTGAGGCAGACGCCTTTGGCGACTGCCGAGCGCCGAACCAACGCGACTTCCGCGACGACGTTGGCACGCCAAGAGGGACTCGAACCCCCGGCCTACTGCTTAGAAGGCAGTTGCTCTATCCTGCTGAGCTATTGGCGCGTGTAGTTTCCGCCCTTTCATGCTGGAGCGGGTGATGGGAATCGAACCCACGTCCCCAGCTTGGAAGGCTGGTGCACTAGCCGTTGTGCTACACCCGCGTCTCCTCTCAACACGGCTTAACGATATTACCACATCTTTCGGCTCTTGTCAAATACTTATTTTATATTTTTGAAAAAAACTCCGATTTTTCATAAAAAGCTCCGCGCTTGGGGGCGCGGAGCTTTTATTTATTTGAGTGAGGGGCCTCAGCCGTTGCAGCGGACGGTCATCTCGAAGGACACGCCGTCCACGGTGCAGGTGACGATGGAGACGCCGTAGGCCATGCCGGTGACGCGGACGATCATGCCTGTCTCGTCAACGGGCACCATCTCCACCGCGGCGGGGTTGGTGTTGGTCCAGGTGGGAACGGAGGTGACTGTGGATGGGGTGATGACCGCGTAGAGGTCGCAAGTCTCGCCCACGTACTGCAGCGAAATGTCGTCCAAAATATCGCCGTACATGGTCCTTATCTGGACGTTGGTGGCGATGGTACCGCCCGGGGTGGTGGTGCCGGTGCCGCCGGGCGTATCGCCGCCCGGGGCGGCGCCGTCCTCCGTGACCTGGACGGTGAACTCATACTTCACGGTGTCCACGATGACGGTGACGGTGGAGCTTCCGGCGGACAGGCCCGTGAGCCTGTAGCTCATGCCGGTGGTGTCCAGGGCCATGATGCCCACGGCGGCGGAGTTGCTGCTTGTCCACACGGGCACGCCGGTGGCGGTGTCGGGGGATATGACGGCGGTGAGGTCGATCGTCTCGTCCTTTTTCAGCGTCAGCGTGGCGATCGTCTCACCCGCGGCGTTCTTCACCTGGACCTCGGCGGGCTTGGTGGGGTCGGGGTTTCCCTCAGGGTTCTTGCCGGGCTCGTCGTCCACGGGCGGATTGTTGACGTCGGCGCCGCCGGGATTGGTGTTTCCGCCGGGAGTGTCGTCGTTGGAGCCGGTCACAAGGATGACCACCACGGCGGCGATGAGCACGACGATGAGGAGCACGCCGATAATGAGCTTCCAGGTGGCGTTATCGCCGTCGGAAACTCTCTTGCCCCGCTTGCTGCGGCTGGCGCCGCAATAGGGGCAGCGGCTGCGCAGTCCGGAATAGGTCCTGTCGCATCTGCTGCATTTTGTCTGAGGTATAAGTCCCACTGTTATCCCCTCCGTATAAGCTCAGGTAAACCGGGCAAACACAATCCACCCAATTTACATAATATATTACCTCATTCTTGGTATTTCGTCAAGAGCGCAATGAAAATAAAATAAAATTTCCTGGAATATTCCATCAATTCTGCATCACTTCGGCAACAAAACGGCATAGCTCCGCCTGACAGCGGGGCATATCCACCACGTAGCTCAGACCGTGCTCCGCCCCGGGGACGGTCACAAGGCGCTTGGGGCCGGCCCAGGCGGCGTAATTTGCCCTCCCCATGTCGCAGGGCACGAAGCCGTCGGCCTCCCCGTGGATGAAAAGCGCCGGGAGCTTTGCCCGGGCGGCCGCCTCCCGGGCGGAGCACGCCTCGCAGTCAAAGCCGCCGAACATGCGTCCCGCCAGGCGCACCAGGGGGTAGAAAATTTTCACCGGCAGGTGGTAGCTTTTTATGACGCAGGAGATGATCTCTTTCGGGGAGGTGTAGCCGCAGTCGGCGATGACGCCCACCACGCACCTGGGCAGCTCCTCCCCCGCCGCCATCACCACGGTGGAGGCGCCCATGCTCAGGCCCTCCAAAATGATCTTCTCCCCGGGGAAGCGGTCCTCCAGATACTTCACCCAGTCCAGCACGTCCCAGCGCTCCCGGACGCCGAAGGTCATGGTCCTGCCGCCGCTGCGCCAGTGGGCCCGCTCGTCCGGCAGGAGCATGGCGAAGCCCTGGGAGTGGACGAACTCCGACGAGCACGAAAAATCATTCTCCGCCATGGAGCGGTAGCCGTGCATCATCAGCACGATTCCCCGGCGGTCCGCCCTGTCGTAGAATCTCCCGAAAAGCCGCGTGCCGTCCCGGGCGCGGATGGTCACGTCCTCGTGGGGCGTCTCCAGGCAGTAGCGCTTGCCGGAGAGGATGAGGCCGGCGTAGGGCCGCAGCTCCTTTTTCAGGGCAAAATCGTGCTTGGTGAAGTCCGCGTTGGTGTGCCCCTGAAAGGCCAGGAGGTACAGTACGAGCTCCGTAAGCAGGAAGAGGCCCCCGAGGCCAAGAATTATGTAAACCGCAATCATTTTACCCGCTCCCTCCGCGCCCGGGGGCCATCCCCGGGCCAGGTTGTCAAAAAACTCAAATTCAATATTTTTTCCAAGGACATGTGCCTTGGAAAAAATCCCTTTTGTCGCACAAGTGCCGCCGTAGGCGGCGCGCAGGGCGACAGCAGGGAAGTTTTCGCTGAATTTCGCAAAATTCAGCGAAAATTTCCCGCACGTTCCCCTTGTCGGAAAAGCCCGTCAGGGCTTTTTCGACAGGCTGACCCCGGGGGCCATCCCCGGGCGCTCAGATTCTCTCGTCGTCGCCTATGTTTTTCACCGGGACGGTGGGGTCAAGGCCCTTGAAGCCCTCGCCGATGACCTCGTTGGCGTGGAGCATCACCACAAAGGACCCCGGGGCCATGGCGTGGATGATGTCCTTGACCTCGTAGATCTGCTTGGGGCTGACGGCGATCATCAGCATGCTCCTGTCGCTGTGCCTGTACATGCCCACGGCGGGGATGAGGGTGACGCCCCGGTCCAGCTTCTCCATCACCGCCTGGGCCAGGCGCTCGCCGGACTCGTCGTCGGGGGTTATCACCTGGAACACCACGGCCTTGTTGAAGCCGTGGATGACGCTGTCCATGGTGAAGGAGCACACGGTGATGGCCCCGGCGGCGTAGATGCCGGACTCGATGTCCCCGAAGGCCAGCACGGAGGCCGCCACCACCACGCCGTCGCATATGAGCACCATGGTGCCCAGGGAGATATTGCGGAACTTGGTGACCAGCAGCCGCGCCAGCAGGTCCGTGCCGCTGCCGGCCACGTAGCCCCGCACCAGCACCGCCCCGGCCACGCCGTAGACGGCCCCGCCGCAAATGGCGGCCAGGAGCCGGTTTTCGGTGAGCCCCGGCAAAAACGAGAAGATGTCCGTAAAGGCCGAGAACGCCACGGTGGACAAAAGCGCCGAGACGGTGTAGGCCGCGCCCTGGACGAACCACGACCATATGAACACGGGCACGGACACCGCCAGCACCACCGTGCCCACGCTCAGGCGGGGCGCCAGGTAATTGACGATGACGCCAAGGCCCCCGAATCCCCCGGCGGCTATCTCATTGGGCGTGAAGAAGCAGTCCAGCGCCAAAGCCAGCCCCAGGTTGCCCACGATGATATAGAGTAGGGATTTTAAGGATACCCTGCCGATTTTCATGCAGCACCTCTCCTATCAAATTCTGAACAGCCACGACACCCCGTAGAGGACGAAGCCCAGGACTATGTAAAAGCCAAGGGCCATGAGGATATTTTTCGTCCAGTTTTTTATTCCCTGCTCGTCCAGGTCCATAAAGGAGTACGGATAGCGGTAGACGCCGCTTTTGGGCTCGGGGCCCAGGATCTGCGCCCGGAGCATGGCGAAGGCCAGATACGCCAGGGGGATGAGGAGCCACGCAAACGCCGCCCAAAACGGCACGGCCTTGTCCGCGCACACCAGCCACTGTAAAAGCGCCAGCAGCGGCACCGCGTAGTGGACGTCTAAGTTCTGGAAGGTCCGCCACTCGGCGTTGAAGTCCTCTCCCCGGCGTTTTTTGAAGTCCGGCACCAGGAGGAAGTGGTAGATGAGGTGCGTCACCCAGATCATCAGCGTCAGGGAGTACCGGAGCGCCGCCCCGGCGACGCCGGCGTAAAACGCCCCGCCGGTAAAGCCCGCGATGAAAAGGAGAAGCTGATAGACGCCGGTGAAGAGGTTTGACAGATTCGTGTAATAGGAAAAGGTCCCCAGATAATATTTCCCCTTGTGAAAACCGGCCTGCATGAATATCCCCGCAAAGGCCAGAAGGGCAATGGCGGCGGAAGAAGCTCTTTCGACGGCAAAAATCATGGAATGCGCCTCCCTGTTATTCTTATACCGTATACAATAAATCACTCCGGCAAATTTTGCAAGTCATTTTTAACCGATTGTTCACAACAACCGAATACGCGGTGTATTATAATGTATCGTGTATTTATTTGCGGGAGGGCTGCGCGGTGGCTTTTATTGAGTTTGACAGCGTGCGGAAGGTCTATAAGACCGGCGAGGTGGAGATCGAGGCTCTTCGAAACATGAGCTTCACCGTGGAAAAGGGCGAGATCTGCGTCATCGTTGGCCCCTCCGGCGCCGGGAAGACCACGCTTCTCAATATCCTTGGCGGCATGGACAGCCTGACCTCCGGGAGGATCACCCTGGACGGCGAGGAGATCTCCGCCTACTCCCCCAAGCGTCTCATCACCTACCGCCGGCGGGACGTGGGCTTCGTCTTTCAGTTTTATAACCTCATCGAGAATTTGACCGCCCTGGAGAACGTGGAGCTGGCGGCCCAGATATGCCCCGACCCCCTGGACGCCGCCGAGACGCTGCGGGCCGTGGGCCTGGGGGAGCGGCTGCGGAATTTCCCCTCCCAGCTCTCCGGCGGGGAGCAGCAGCGCGTGGCCATCGCCAGGGCCCTGGCGAAAAACCCCAAGCTCCTGCTGTGCGACGAGCCCACCGGGGCCCTGGATTACAACACCGGCAAGCAGATCCTACAGCTTTTGGAGGACACCAGCCGCAAATCCGGCATGACGGTCATCATCATCACCCACAACTCCGCCCTCACCGCCATGGCCGACCGGGTCATCACCGTCCGCAACGGCTCGGCCCGGGATATGCGCTTAAACCCCCATCCCACGCCTATTTCACAGATTGAATGGTAGAATTTGGGAGGGCCTATGTCGTCTCTTTCGAAGAACACCTATAGGGAGATATTGCGCTCGCCGGGGCGATTTTTGGCTATTCTTGCCATAATCGTCCTGGGGAGCGGCTTTTTCGTGGGCCTGAGAGTCTCGGAGGAGGCCATGACGGCCACGGCGGACAGGTATCTCCGGGAGACAAGCTTTTACGACTACTCCGTGGCCACCACCCTGGGGCTGACGGACGCGGACGTGGAGGCGCTTTTGGCCGACCCGGACATTCTGGACGCCGAGGGCAGCGTAGAGGTCAATGCCCTCGTGTCGCTGGACGGGGAGACGGAGATCGTCTACGCCTTCTACTCCCTCCCGGAGCGGATAAACACCCCCGCCCTGACGGAGGGGCGGCTGCCCCAGGCCCCGGACGAGTGTCTGGCCGACTCCTGGAGCAATCTCACGGTGGGCGATAAGGTTTACATAAGTGAAAATAACGACCAGGACACCCTGGACATGCTGACGGTCCGGGAGCTGACCGTCACGGGCGTGGCCACCTCCCCGCTGTACCTCAACTTTGAGCGGGGCAGCGCCTCCATAGGCTCCGGCACCGTCACCAGCTTCTGCTATGTGCCCATGGCGGCCTTTGACACGGAGTACTATACCTCCGTCTATCTGCGCTCCACCGGGATGGCGGGGGCGTACTCCGGGGAGTACGACAGCCGCTCCGAGGCCCTGGAGCCACATTTCACCGACCTTGCGGACCAGCGCGCCCAGGCCCGGTACGACACCGTGGTGGGCGACGCGGAGGCGGAGCTGGCGGACGGCTGGGACGAGTATAACGACGCCTATGACGAGTACCTCACAAAGCGCGCCGACGCCGAGGCGGAGCTGGAGGACGCCAGGCGCGAGCTGGAGGACGCCTGGCGGGAGCTGGAGGACGGGAAAAAGGAGCTGGAGGACGGCAAGGCCGAGCTGGACAGCTCCGAGATCGAGCTTCAGGACGCAAAGCGGGAGCTCACGGACGCCGCGGCCCAGATCGCCGAGGGCGAAACGGAGCTGGCCGACGGGAAGCGGGAGCTTACGGAAAATGAGCGGACCCTTTCGGACGCCAAAGCGGAGCTGGACGAGGCCAAAACCACCCTGGACGACTCCCGGCGGGAGCTGGACGACGGCTGGGCGGAGCTGGAGACGGGCGCGGCGGAGCTGGAGGCCCAGCGCGCCGACGGACAGCGGGAGCTGGACGAGGCCCAGGCGGAGCTGGACGGGGCGCTGAGGACCTTAGAGGACGGCGAGGCGCAGTACAGCGAGAATCTGGCCCTCTATGAGGACGGCGAGGCCCGGTACGACGACGGCGCCCGGGAGCTGGACGACGCCTGGGACCAGCTCCGGGACGGCCAGAGGGAGTACGAGGACGGCCTGGCCGACTACAACTACGGCCTTGCCCAATATGAGGAAAACAAGCCCAAGCTGGAGGCTGCCAAGGCGGCGCTGGACGCGGCAAAGGAAACTCTGGACGCCGGTCAGGCGGGGTTTGACACCCTCACGCAGGCGATGCTGGCGGGAATAAACGAAAAGCTGCCGGGCCTCGGCCTTACGCCCTATGAATCGGTCGATGCCCTGCTTTTGGCCGCGGAGAGCGGTGATTTTATTGCCACGACCGCCATTAACATGGCCCTTCAGGAGGCCAAAAAGATCAACCCCGATGTTCCCGACGATGCCGCCGGTCTGCTGGCAAAACGAGATGAGCTTTTGAGCGGTTGGGCCGATTATGAGGCCGGATCGGCCCAGTATGAGCAAAACCTCGCGGCCCTGAACGACCTGGACGCGCAGCTCAGGGCCGCCGCCTCGCAACTGGAGGCCGCCCGGCGGGAGCTGGACGACGGCTGGGCGCAGTATTACAGCGGCCTGGCGGAGCTCCGGTCCTCCCGGGCGCAGCTCGACGACGCCAAGGCGCAGCTTGAGGACGGCCGTGCGGAGCTGGACCTGGGCTGGGAGGAATATAACGAGGGCGCGGCCCAGCTTGAGGACGCCAGGGCCGAGTTTGCCTCCGCCATCACGGAGGCGGAAAGGGAGCTGGCCCAGGCCAACGACCGGCTCCTGGACGCGGAAAAGCAGTATGCCCAGGGCCTTGAGGAATACAACGAGGGCCTTGCCGCGTATGAGGACGGCCTTCAAAAATTCAACGACGGCAGGGCCGAGCTTGAAAAGGCCGAGGCGGACCTTAATGACGCCAGGCAAAAATACGCCGACGGCGTCGCCGCGTATGAGGACGGCCTTCAAAAGTACAACGACGGCGTCAAGAAATACGAGGACGGCGTCGCCGAGTACCAGGACGGCCTCCAGGAGTATAAGGACGGCCTTGCGGAGTATGAGGACGCCAAGCGCGAGGCGGAACAGGAATTCGCCGACGCGGAGGCGGAGCTGGCCGACGCCCGGGACGAGCTTGCGGACGCCCGGCGGGAGATCGACGAGATAGAATACCCCGAGGCGTATCTTCTGGGACGGTGGGCCAACGTGGGCTACTCCTGCTTTGAGTCCGACGCCTCCATCGTCCGGTCCATCTCCTCCGTGTTCCCGCTCTTCTTCTTCCTGGTGGCGGCGCTCATCTGCGTCACCACCGTGTCCCGGATGGTGGAGGAACAGCGCTCGCAGCTCGGCGTGCTGATGGCGCTGGGCTACTCCCCCATGCGCGTCATGGCGAAATTTCTCATCTACTCCGGCTCCGCCACAGTCATCGGGTGCAGCGCCGGGATACTTTTAGGCTCCTGGGCGATTCCCTGGGTGGTGTGGCAGGCCTACGACATCATGTACGGTTTTTCGTCGAATATTCAGTTTTTCTTCGACTGGAAGCTCTCCGCGGTGACATTTTTGGCGTATCTCGCCGCCATGCTGGCGGTGACGTACATCTCCTGCCGCCGGGAGATAAACGACGTTCCCGCCAACGTCATCCGCCCCAAGCCCCCCAAGTCCGGCAAGCGGGTCCTGCTGGAGCGGATACCTTTCATTTGGAACCGCCTGAGCTTCCTCTGGAAGGTGACGGTGCGGAACATCTTCCGCTACAAATCCCGGGTGTTCATGATGATTCTGGGCGTGGCCGGGTGTACGGCGCTGATGCTCACCGGCATGGGCATCAACGACTCCATCAAGAACGTGGTGGACTACCAGTTCACCGAGGTGAACCTTTACGACTTCACCGTCACCTTCAACGGGCACCTGACGGCGGAGGAGCGCCAGGCGTTCCTCGCCGACACGGCGGATGTGTCGGAGAGCGCCCTGTTCCTCCACCAGTCCACGGTGACGGCCTCGGCGAACCGCGCCGAGAAGGAGGTCCAGATCTCCGCCGTGGACGCCGCGGAGGTGGGCTCCATCGGCGAATTCGTCAGCTTCCACCGGGGCTCCGCCCCCCTGCCCTTCCCCGGCCAGGGCCAGGCGCTTATCAACACCGGCCTTGCGGAGGACCTGGGGCTCTCGGTGGGCGACACCTTTGAGATTCGCCCGGAGGAGGGGCCGTCCGTGACCCTCACCGTCTCCGGCGTTTACGACAATTACATTTACAACACGGTCTACGTCAGCACCGCCTCCTACCCCGCCGGCGGCGACCCGGAGATCAACTTCGCCCTGGTCATCAAGCGGGACGGGGTGGACACCGGCGAGGCCCTGGCCTCCATCCTCCGGCGCGACGGGGTGCTCACCGCCTCGGCGAGCCTGGATCTTCGGGAGCGGATCGGGAACATGATGTCCAGCCTCATCTACATCGTCCTGCTCACCGTCATCTGCGCCGCGGCGCTGGCCTTCGTGGTGATCTACAACCTCACCAACATCAATATCCAGGAGCGCCTGCGGGAGCTGGCCACGGTGAAGGTGCTGGGATTTTATAACATGGAGTCGGCGCTGTACGTCCTGCGGGAAAACATGCTCCTGACGGTCCTGGGCGCCGCCGCGGGCGTGCCCATGGGCCTGGCCTTAAACGCCTACGTCATCTCCTGCATAGACCTCGACATCATCCACTTCACCCCCCGGGTGCTCCTCCCCAGCTACCTCTGGAGCATCGCCCTCACCTTCCTCTTCTCCGTCTTAGTGGACGCCTTCATGTACCGCCGCCTGACAAGAATAAACCCCGCCGCGGCGCTGAAAGCCGCGGAGTAAACTGGCTCGAAAGCCCACAGGGCTTTCGATGCCAAAAGGAACGTGCGAAAAAAATCCCTGAATTCCGCGGAATTCAGGGATTTTTTCCGACGCGCATGTCGCCGGAAAAAATATTGAATTTGAGTTTTTGAGCATACTTGGACAAAAATATTCTCTAAAATTATTCTCAAAAAATAAAACCAAACGCATAAAAATCGTACTTATGGGGCGAAAGGCCTTTTAGTACATACAAAGGGGGTGAACAGCATGGATGATTTACAGATTATCGAGCTGTACTTTGCCCGTGATGAACACGCAATCAAAGAAACAGACCACAAATACGGCAAGCTGTGTTTTCGGGTGGCGAAAAATCTGCTGTGGAGCGACGAGGATGCCGAGGAATGTGTGAACGATACATATCTGACGATCTGGAACAAGATACCGCCCACCCGTCCGAACAATTTCACGGCTTTTATCTGCAAAATCACAAGAAACTTGTCCTTGAAGAAGCTGGAGACATCAAACGCTATGAAACGATCTGCCGATGCAGCCATATCCCTGTCTGAAATCGAGGAAACCCTGCCAGATCGCGGCACAGCGCCGGGTATTGAGGATGAAGAGCTCGGAAAACTGATCAGCGCCTTTCTGTGGAGCGAAAAAGAGCTTGACCGCAATGTGTTTCTCCGCAAGTATTGGTTTTTCGATTCCATCAGCGATATTGCAGAGAGGTATTCAATGAACGAAAACAGCGTGAAATCTATGTTGTTCCGTTCCCGTAACAGATTGAAAAATTATTTGAAGAAAGAAGGTATTGAAGTATGAGTAATCCGAAAATGGCAAAAGCAATGGGGTATATTGATGACGACCTTGTATCCGGCGCAGTTGAGTACAAGAGGACAAAGAAAAAGAACACTTGGATCAAATGGGGCGCTGTGGCTGCTTGCCTGTGCCTTATGGCTGGTGCCGCAATTAAATTGTCGCAAAATAGAAACAGCGCGATTCCTGATCCCGAGCCCGTTCAAGTAATCAATCCAATGATGACTGTTGCAACTGTTGAAGAAATGGAACAGTATCTTGACTTTGATGTGCCTGTTTTGGATAAAGAAGTTGAATCCTACGTTGTGATCGTTCTGGACGGTTATCCTACAGTCGGTCAGATCGATTATGCGGATGGTTCTGAATTTCGTATTCAGTATGGCAGTGGAGATATCAGCGGCTTTTATGGCAGTACGCCGGATGAGGTCAAAAATGTTGATGGTATAAAAGTTGAATTTTACAAAAACGAAGATATCACCTATGCCATTTGGGAAGAAAATGGGTATACATTAAGTTACTCATTTACCGATGGTGCGGAAGTAGAAACGATAATCCAGCAGCTCAAATAACATAGCCAAAGGCGACCAGCCATAACAAAGCCGGTCGCTTTTCTTTTGCCCATTTCTGAAAGCCCGCAAATAAAAGAACAAAGCACGAAGCCGCCGCGCTTCGTGCTTTGTTATTATTTTGATGAAACCTGAATTGGATTATTTCGCAGATTTTCTTTTAACGCCCGCATAGTCCCGGTGATGACCTTCAATTCGCTGTGGGAGCAATCGGAAAGGAGCTCCGAGACTTCACGTTCATAGGAAGCTGAGGCATTGGACACACTATCGCAAAGAATATCGTCCGCCGTTACACCGAGGGCATTTGCTATACTGACGAGTGTGGGGAGGCTCAATTTGGTCGCTCCGCGCTCAATATGGGAAATATTTGACGGTTCCTGATCAGACAATTCCGCAAGGGTCTGCTGAGTCAGCCCCCGATTCTTGCGAAATCTGCGTATTCGTACCCCAATAGCGGTGTAATCCAGCTCCATTTTTTTCACTCCTTTTCAATAATATTATTGTATCTCCGAAAAGGATATGATAGAATAGAGCAAATATCCGAATAGGATATATAATAATATTACTGAAAGGATGGCGCAAAAATGAACAAGAAGGAATTCACAGGTTACCCGTCGATAGACAAACCGTGGCTCAAGTACTACACCGAAGCCGCAATCAATTCAAAAATCCCGGACTGCTCGATATATGAATACCTGCTGAAATGTAATGAAGAACACCTCGATGATACAGCGATTATTTACTTTGACCGTACACTAAACTTCAAGGAGCTTTTTCAGTTAATCGAACAGGCGGCCAGCGCTTTTATCTCCGTTGGAGTTAAGCCTGGGGAAACGGTTTCCGTTCTTTCCTTGAGCACTCCTGAAACGATTGCCTGCATCTATGCCTTGAACAAAATTGGGGCTCTTATCTCCATGGAACCTATTACGCAGACAAACCAACTCCTTGAGCGCTCACTTTTGGAGACAAAAACAAATATTGTAGTAGTCTTGGATTTGTTTTTTCAAAAATACGCGGAAACTCTCACAAAGCTGCCGTTAAAAAAGGTCATAGTTCTTAACACACTTGCGCCGCAAATTGATTTCACTCACTTGCCAAATGAGAAATATTGCTCATTTGACGTTTTCTGTGCCTCAGCTTCGTCCTTTTCCTCTCAAATCCATGAGGGAAAGGGCAGTGACCCGGCGGTCATTGTCCAGACCTCCGGGACTACCGCTATTCCCAAAAAAGTTCTGTTGACCAATCAAAACGTCAACAGCGTGGCCCTCCAATACGGTGTGGCAAACTTCAATTTTATTCGCGGAGAGACTTTTCTGGAAATCGTACCGCCTCATTTATCTGTGGGGTTTACACTTCAAATGCACACGCCGTTGTGTTTAGGCCTCTGCTCGATTATAGGCCTCAACTCCGGCCCTCAGAAAGTCGTTGAAATGTTTGTTCGATTTAATCCAAACAACTTCATGGCTGGAATCGCCCATGTAAAGGCAATTGCTTCAAGTCCAATCTCTCAGAAAATGGACCTGTCTAAGTTAAGGAATTACGGAATTGGAGGCGAGAACATCCCGGAAAATGAACGAGAAGAAATAGATGATTTTCTTAAAAGATGTGGAGCTCACGTAAAGCTGATGACCGGTTACGGAATGACGGAATTGAGCTCCTCGGTAATTGCCGAACAGCCGAACGCTCAAAATCCGAAAAGCATCGGAATACCGTTGAGCCATGTAACCGCCAAAATTGTTGATTTGGACTCTGGCGATGAAGTTACATACGGTAAAACCGGGGAACTTCTGATAAGCTCTCCCAGCGTGATGCTTGGATATATGAACAACGAGGCGGAAACAAAACGGACTATTGAATTGGGTGCTGACGGCACACGCTGGCTGCACACCGGCGACATAGGTTACATCGACGAGAAGGGGTTTATTTTTATTGTTGGACGGCTGAAACGCATTTTCCAAACATTTGATATTGAAAGCAACATGATATTCAAAATGTACCCGGACTATATAGAAGGCGAGATTGACAGCTGCCCCATCGTGAATCGAGCTGCGGTGATTGCACTCGAGGATGAAAAGCTCATTAATAAAGCGGTGGCGTTTGTTGAGCTGAAAGAAGACGCCGAAGATCCCATTGAAGCAATAAAGCAACATGTCCTGTCCAGGCTTGAGCCGTACAATCGCCCAGTGGATTATGTTTTGATAGATGAACTGCCACTTTTGCAAAACGGAAAAGTGGATTATAGATTATTGAGCAGAAAATATGTCGAGTTGCACGATGTAAAATAGCTCAATTTCAAACTTTTTTCTTAGTTGCTTCCCATAACAAAACCGCCGCCCGGGATCAAGCCCGGGCGGCGGTTGTTTATGCTGTTTTTTTCTCTTACACATCCCCCTGGAGGGAGCCGGTGAAGAATCTGCCGGGGTTTAAGGGGGTGCCGTTTTCGCGGATCTCGAAGTGCAGGTGCGGGCCGCTGGAGATGCCGGTGGAGCCTACGTAGCCGATGACCTGGCCCTTTTGGATCTTGTCGCCCACGCTGACGGCGCGGCTGCTCATATGGCCGTAGGTGGTGGTGTAGCCGTTGCCGTGGCTGATGGTGACGTAGTTGCCGTAGCCCCACTCGTCGTAGTAGGACACCAGCACCGTCCCGGAGTCGGCGGCGTAGATGGGCGTGCCGTAGTCGGCGGCGATGTCGTAGCCCGGGTGGTTGGTGGAGGCCCCGGGGATACCGGTGTTGCGGTAGCCGTAGCCGGAGGTTATGTAGTTATACCCGGAGTCCAGCGGCCAGCGGAAGACGCCGGTGCCCACCACTACGGCGTTGGCGCGGCGAATCTCCTCCTCCAGGCGCTCGATCTCGGCCCGCGTCTCCTCCTCGCGGCCCTCCATCTGGGCGTAGAGGGTCTGGGCCTCGTTGATGTCGGCCTGGATCTGGCGTATGAATTCCTCCGCCTCGGCGCGCAGCGTCTCCAGCTCCGCCTTGGTGGCCTCCAGCTCCTCGCGGCTCTGCTCCGCGTCGGCCTTGGAGGCCTCCAGGTCCGCCTTGGCGTCCTCGGTGTCGCGGCGGGCGCTCACCAGGTCGTCGTAGACTTTCTCGTCAAACTCCACGATGGAGCTTATGATCTCGATGCGGGACAAAAGGTCCGCGAAATCCCGGGCGCCGAAGAGAATGGCGTAGTAGGACACGGAGCCGTTGAGCTCCATGGCCCGGACGCGGACCTTATACCGCTCCCACTGTTCGTCCTCCCGCTCCACGCACGCCTGGACCTCCAGCTCCTTTTCGTCGATGAGGCGGCCGTATTCCTCGATCTGGAGGTTCAGGTTGTCAATGAGCTTCAGATTGAGGTTTATCCTGTCGTCCAGGACCTTTTTCTTGGCCAGGGTCGTGGCCTGCTGGTACTCCAGGGAGTTTATCTGGGAGGTTATGTCCTTTATCTGCTGCTGGATGCTCCCCAGCTCGCCCTTCAGGCCGTCCAGCTCCTCCTCGGCGGAGGTGGCCCCGGCGGTGGAGGACAGGACGGAAAGGAGCACGGACCCGGCCATCAGCAGGGCCAGGAGGATAGCGATGATGCGTATGAACAGCTTTTGATGCTTGCTTTTCATGGTTTACCCCGAAAGTCAGACTTTCAAATAGTTCTTTATCGCCAAAAGGCTGCCTATCGTTCCCACGCCCAGGCCCACCGCGGCGAAGACCGCCAGGATCGGTATGGCCATCTGGGAGAAGGGCAGGAAGGTCAAAAATCCGAAGCCCGCGCCGGAGATGAGCTTCTCCGTCACAAGCTGATACAGGCCCCACTCCATAAGGAAGCTCACAAGCGCGCCGATGAGCCCCAAAATCAGGCCCTGGACCACGAAGGGCCAGCGGATGAAGGTGCTGGTGGCGCCCACCATCTTCATGATGGCGATCTCGTCCCGGCGCTCAAAGGTGGTGAGCTTGATGGTGTTGGACATGATGAAGAGGGATATGAAGAAGAGCATCGCCACAAGCACCAGGGATATTATGGTCACGATGTTCCTTATCCGCACGAAGCCCTGCATGATGGTCAGCGCCGCCATGACGTCGGTGACGCCCGGCAGCTCCGCGATGTCCTGCTGGGTCTGCTTCATAAGGGCGATGTCCTCAAGGAAAACCTCGTACCTGTCGGGGATGATGCCGGAGTCCAGCCCCTCGAAACGGCTGGTGTCCTCGTAGGTGTCCAGGAAGTCCGCCCAGGCCTTGTCGCGGCTAACGAACACCGCCCGGGAGACGTTGGGGACCGCCTCGATCAGGGGCCCCAGGGACCTGGCCTGGTCCTCGGTGAGGCTGTCGTTGACCACAACAAGTATCTCGTTCTGGCTCTCCATGGTGTCGATGACCGTGTCCACATTCAGGGCCAGGAGCGTGAAGCTGCCCATGATGATAAGGCACGCCACGATGATGCAGACGGAGGCGAAGGACATGAAGCTGTGGTTGAAGATGCTGTTTATGCCCTCACGTATATAGTAAAAGAATCGATTACCTTTCATAGCTGTAGTACCCGCCCATTCCGTCGCTGATTATCTTGCCGCCGTCGATGGCTATGACGCGCTTGGAGAAGCTTTCCACCAGCTCCTTTTCGTGGGTGACCACCAAAACGGTGGTGCCCAGCTCGTTTATCTTCTGGAGGAGCATCATGATCTCCAGGCTCCTGGCGGGGTCCAAATTTCCGGTGGGCTCGTCGGCGATGATGAGCCGGGGGTTGTTGACCAGGGCTCTGGCGATAGCCACGCGCTGCTGCTCGCCGCCGGAGAGCTCCTGCGGGTGGCGGCGGCTGCGGGTGTCCAGGCCCACCAGCTCCAGAACGTAGGGCACGCGGCGGCGAATCTCCTTGGCGGAGGCGCCGATGACCCGCATGGCGAAGGCCACGTTCTCATAGACCGATTTGTCCTCGATGAGCCGGTAGTCCTGGAACACGATTCCCAGCGTCCGGCGCATGTAGGGCATTTTGGAAAATTTTATGTTGCTCAGGTCGTAGTCGTTCACCAGGACCCTGCCGTCCGTGGGGGCGATCTCGCCGGTGAGGAGCTTGATGATGGTGGTCTTCCCGGAGCCGGAGGGGCCCACAAGGAACGCGAACTCCCCGTCCTGTATCTTGAAGCTCACCCCGCGAAGGGCCTTGGTGCCGTTTTCGTAGGATTTGAATACGTCGATAAATTGAACCATGAGAAATCAAAGACCTCTTTGTGAAAAATGCGTATACCGCTCCCCGGCGGCCTTACGCTATGTGGATGCCCTGGGAATCCAGGTACTTTTTGACCATCAGGGCGACCTTGAAGACGATGGCCTGGTCAAACTCGCGAAGGTCCAGGCCGGTGAGCTTCTTGATCTTGCCGAGGCGGTATACCAGGGTGTTCCGGTGGACAAAGAGCTTCCGGCTCGTCTCGGATATATTGAGGTTGTTGTCGAAAAACTCGGTGATGATACCAAGCGTCTCCTCGTCCAGGGAGTCGATGGGATTTTTCTTGAAGACCTCGTTGAGGAACATCTCGCACATGGTGGTGGGGAGCTGATAGATGAGGCGCCCGATGCCCAGGCTCTCATAATTGATGACGGACTTCTCCGTGTCGAAGACCTTGCCCACGTCGATGGCGGTCTGGGCCTCCTTATAGCGGACGGACAGGTCCCGCAGGTGCATGGCGAGAGTCCCGATGCCGATGACGGTGCGGATCTTCAGCTCGTCGGCGATGGCGGCGGACATGGCAAGGCCCATCTTGTGGGTGTCCTTTTCCTCGGTGTGGGCGGGGACCTCCTTAATGACGGCGATGTCCGTCTCGTTGATGGAGATGATGAAATCCCGCTGCTTCTCGGGGTAGAGGCGCCGCAGGACCTCCAGCGTCGCCACGTCGGCCCGGTCGATCTGGCGGATGTAGAACACCGCCCGCGGGACGTCGGAGACGAAGTGCAGCTCCTTGGCGTGGACATAGATGTCCCCGGGGAGGATGTTCTCGGTGATGATGGACTTGACGAGGGCTGATTTATCGTATTTCTCCTCGTAATACGCCTTGGCGCTCTGGATGGCCACGGCCAGCATGCAGCAGAAGCTGGCGGCCAGCTCGTCGGTGCCCTCTACAAAGACGGCGTACTCCATGTTCTGCTCGGAGCCCGCCAGGGGCCGGAAGGTCTTCCCGGCAAAGACGGTGATCCTCTCCCCCGGGACAGGCAGTATGCTTGCCGTGTCCGCGATGTGCGTGCCCATGAGCGCAAGCTCACTGGCGGCGATAACGTTCCCCTCACTGTCTACAACGCCGAGGCAGCGTGAGGTGGCTTCCTTCATCTGTACTACCACGCTCTGGAAAATCCTGCTGGACATAGACAAACCTCCCATATTTTTTGAGCCGCGGAGCCTGTGCCGCGCCCGTCATCGAATTACGTCAACTCAATTCGTGATTTTGACAAATACCATAATAACCAATATTGCGCCATTTTTCAATAGCAAATTTATAATTTGTCCCGAAAAATTTATTTAGTCCCGTTCCACGTACATACAATTTGCAAAAATGCCCATTCGGAGGAATATTTGTCTCCGGAATACCCCGGAATACCCCGGCGCCGGGGTGAATATAGTGTACAAACTCGTTGGAGGTGTTACCATGCTCATTATAACAGCAAAGCTTGACAAAAGAAAGCTGATTTTAGGGGCCCTGGCCCTGGTGGTGCTTGTCGGCGCGGCCATACTCCTCTTCTCCGGCTCCGGGGGCGAGGCGGAAGCGTCCCTCTCCGCCGTGGCAAAGACGAACGAACAGCGCGTCCGCTACCTTGAGTCCTTCGGCTGGCAGGTTTCCCCGGAGCCGGTGGAGGAGCAGACCGTCACCATCCCCCGGGATTTTTCCAAGGTCTATACCGAATACAATGACCTTCAGAAGAGCCAGGGCTTCGACCTGAAGCGCTACGCGGGGCTGGAGGCCGTCCGCTACACCTACGAGGTGACGAATCACCCGAAGACGGCCGACCGGGTGGTGGCGGACATCATCGTCTACCGCGGGGAGGTCATCGCCGCCGACGTCCAGTCCCTCTCCGCCGACGGCTTCATGGAGGGGATAGCTTTTCCCGCCACCGCCGGGGGATGAGGGAGCCTGAGCGGCGGCCTTTTCTTTCCCTTCTTTGTATCGCTCCCCTTTCCGCCGATTCGCACTTGGCCTCCTTCAAACGGAAAATGGTGAAAATCTGGGGATGGGCCGCCGTGGGCGGCGGCCCGTACAGCGAATCGGAAGATTTTCACAGTTGTATTGGGGTTATTCGCAATCCCGCCACGGGCCGGCACGGTGTCCGGCCCCTACGGGGGGCTGCCGCTTTATATTTCTCCCACCTATCTCCCACTCCCCTCGCCTGTCGGGCGAATCTCCTCTCCATCCGCGCCATTGAAAAATACCGTTCGGACGTGGTATGATGAACACAGTCCGGACGAGACTTTTTTCGGAGGTATGCTTATGGAGATCGGAAATCAGATAAAATCCCTGCGCGGCCGCCGGGGCGTCACGCAGGAGGCCGTGGCCTCGGCCCTGGGCGTTCTTCCCCAGACGGTGAGCAAGTGGGAGACGGGAGTTTCCCAAAGTTAAAGATACCACATCAATCCCACGCGGACTTTTGCTCAACCGATACAGCCGGA
>CANROF010000049.1 GCA_947632155.1 uncultured Oscillospiraceae bacterium | reverse complement strand
GCAACCTAAGCGCTGTCTGATTTGTAAACTTTATTTTAATCTTTTCTCTGTCCTCTTGACGGGGCGCGGGTCAAAAAAGGCGCGGGCGGCTTTATTACCACTACCACAATTTTTGACGGTTTTTTGCGCCGCGTGGTTGATTTTTCAAGCGTGGTTTATTATAATGCAGTAGGAAAGACCGCGGGAGCTGTTCCGCCCTTTCCCAGCCATCAATTGAAAGGAACGCTTGTCATGAACATGAAAAAGAGAGTACTGTCTATTGCCTTGGCGCTTTGCCTTGTGTTCACGCTGGCCGCCTGCTCCTCCGGGGATAAGGAGGACGGCGGGGACGCGCCGGCGGCCGGGGACGATTTCTGGAATTCCTCCCTGGGCGGCGGCCAGTCCGGCACCGCGAACCCCGGCACGTCGAGCCCCGGAAATACCACCCCCGAGCCCGCCCCCGGCGGCGACCAGGAGCCGGACCAGGGGAACGGCGGCTTTGACTTCGGCACCGGCACCGTGGTGCCCGAGCCCGACGACCAGCCCGACCCACCTGATACCCAGCCCGACGACCCGCCCGAAACCCAACCCCAGACGCCCGAAACCCAGCCCCAGACGCCCCAGACCCAGCCCGAGCCCCCGGTGGAGGAGGGCCCCGGCGAGTTCACCTGGACCTATGACAGCGGCGTGCTGACCATCTCCGGCCACGGAAAGCTGGACCAGACCGCCATGCGCAACAGCGGCGCCAGGAGCGAGGTCATCGACGTGGTGGCCGAGGTCAAGGTTGTGGTGGAGGGCGCCACCGAGATCGGCGACAACGTCTTCAGCGGCGCCTACAGCATTACCTCCGTGACCCTGCCGGATGGACTTACCCGGATAGGCGACGACGCGTTTTACAGCTGCGGGCGCCTCACTGAGATCGCGATACCGGAGAGCGTCACCGAGATCGGCGCCAACGCCTTCTACTACAGCGGCCTCACAGCCGTTACCATCCCCTCCGGTGTTAGCGAGATCGGCGCGTATGCTTTCAGCCAGTGCTACAATCTGGAGAGCGCCACGGTATCCGAGGGCGTCACCGCGCTCGGAGAGCACACCTTCACCGACTGCCAGAAGCTGGCCAGCGTCACACTGCCGGAGAGTCTGACGGCCATCGGTGAAGCCACCTTCGCCGGCTGCGCGGCCCTGACGGAGATGGCGATACCCTCCGGCGTGACGGAAATTACGAACAACCTCTTCTACAACTGCGGGGCCCTCGCCAGTGTGACGATACCGGAGGGCGTGACGAGGATAGGCAAGTACGCGTTCAATTACTGCCAGAGCCTGACCGACGTGACCCTGCCTGCCGCTGTCACCGAGATCGACGAAAGGGCCTTCCAAGGCTGCCAGAGCCTCACCGGTATCGTGATACCGGAGGGCGTGACACAGATAGCGGCGAGCGCCTTCTACAACTGCCGGAGCCTCGCGGAGGTGACGATCCCGGCCAGCGTCGGGATGATAAACGACAACGCCTTCAGCAGCTGCGCCCTCACCGCCGTCACCATCCCCAACCCCGGCTGCATCGTCTCCAGAAACGCCTTTGACAGCGGCGTGACGGTGGAGAAGACGGCCGCCGCGGGTCCCGCGCCGGAGGTCCAGGTCCCCGCGCAAGGGTTTGTTTACACCTATTCCGGAGATGTCCTCACGATTATCGGCAGCGGTGTACTGGACCAGCAGGCCATGCAGGACTGCGGGGCCTATAGCGTCATCAACATGGTGTCACAGGTGCAGGTGGTCATCGAGGGCGCTACGGAGATCGGCGACAACGTCTTCGGCAACGCCTACAGCATTACCTCCGTGACGCTGCCGGAGGGAGTTACCAGAATAGGCAGCTACGCATTTAGCAGCTGCAAGGGCATCACCGGGATAACGATACCGGAGAGCGTCACCGAGATCGGCGGCTATGCCTTCTTCTATACCGGCCTTACAGCCGTTACCATTCCCTCCGGCGTCCGCGAGATCGGAGAATACGCTTTCAACCAGTGCCCCGCACTGGAGAGCGTCACGGTATCTGAGGGCGTCACCACGATAGGAGAATACGCCTTCGCGGGCTGCGAGAAGCTGACCGGCGTCACTCTGCCGGAGAGCTTGACGGCCGTCGGCGACGGCACCTTCAGCGGCTGTTCGGCCCTGACGGAGGTGGCGATCCCCTCCGGCGTGACGGAGGTTGCGAATAGTCTGTTCTACGGCTGCCAGGCCCTGACGGGTGTGACGATACCGGAGGGCGTGACGCGGATAGGTAAGTACGCTTTCTATGACTGCGTGGCCCTGACAGGCGTGACCTTGCCCAGCACCGTCACCGAGATCGACGAAATGGCCTTCCATAACTGCCGGAGCCTCACCGGCATCGTGATACCGGAGGGCGTGACGGAGATCGGCCAGAACGCCTTCAACAACTGCCGGAGCCTGGCGGAGGTGACGATACCGGCCAGCGTCGAGAAGATATACGACAATGCCTTCAGAAATTGCGCCCTGACCGCCGTCACCGTCCCCAACCCCAGCTGCATCGTCTCCAGAAACGCCTTTGACAGCAGCGTGACGGTTACACAGTAAAAAATGAAACGAGGGAGAGCTTCGGCCCTCCCTCATTTTTGCCAAAAAAGGCCCGGAATGGGCTTTTTTTGGCGTTTTAAAGTCCCACAGCGTCGGAAATGCTGTCCACGATGTGGCCGGCGGCTTTGAGCATCTTCCCGGCCATGGAGCCGCGCTTTTTGGGCATGGCCACCATCGCGCCCGCGGCGGCGCCGGCGATCATGCCGATGGCGATGCCCTTGGCAAATTCTGTGCACATAGTTAAGCCCTCTTTTCTGAGAATTGATACATCCGTATTATTCCCGGAGAGGAGGGCTTTCATTTTGTTAAATTTCGGTATTAAGACACAATTTGTACCACTCGCACTTGCCGCAGACGCGGGAAAATTCCTCCGTCTCAAATATTTCCCGCCGCGCCCGGGCCTTGAGCTCCCGCCAGGGGAGGGCGTCGCCGGAGACGACGCCGCACAGGCGCGCCGCGGATTTATCCATTATGTCAACCTTTTCAAGCGTGGCGCAGGCGTCGGAAACGCAGTTGGGACAGTGCGCGCACAGGTCGTCGCAGCCGGAGATGATCCTGACAAGCGTGTCCGGGTCCTCCCGGAGCTTGCGGACCAGGGCGGTCATGTGGCGGGTAAACGCCTCGTCGTACCCGTGGCCGGTGAATTTTTGCACGCACAGGGCGTGGTGGGGCCGCAGCTTCATCTCCCGGCCCCCCTTATGCGCAGGGAGACTTCCCCGGCGCAGATGCGTTCCTCCCGGCCGTCGGGGTATCGGACGAGAAGGGCGCAGTCGGGGCTTATGTCCAGCGCCAGCGCGGGGCGGGAGACGCCGCCACAGATTATGTCAACCTCGCGGCCTATGACGCAGTTGGCCTCCCGGTACTCCCGGACGAAGGCCCGGCCGGGGAGGGCCTCATAGATCTCAAAAAAGCGCCGCAGGATGAGGTTGGCCAGCCGCCAGCGCGCCTCCGGATCGAAGTCCGGGAGCACCGCCCCGGCGGCGTCCCGAAGCTCCGGGGGGAAGCCGCCCTCCGGCGGGCAGACGTTGACGCCGATGCCCAGCACCGCCCAGGCCGCGCCGCCGCCGGAAAAGCCGCACTCGGTGAGGATGCCGCAGACCTTGCGCCCGCCGATCAGCAGGTCGTTTACCCACTTTATATCGGCATCGACCCCGGAGAGGTCCCGAATGGCCCGCCGCACGGCCACCGCCGCGGCGGGAGTGATCAGGGTGAGCATGCCGGCGTCCAGGTCCGGGCGCAGGAGGACGCTCATATAGAGTCCCGTCCCGTCCGGGGAGAAAAAGCTCCGGCCCAGGCGCCCGCGCCCGGCGCTCTGGCGTCTGGCGATCAGGACATAGCCGTGGGGGAGGTCACGTAGGCGCTCCTTGAGGCAGGTATTTGTGGACGGGCACTCTTCCTCCACCCGGACCGTGAGCCCCGGCCAGGCGGAGGCGAGGAGACGGGATATGCCGGCGTCCGTCACAGGGAAAAGTCCTCCTGGGAGAATTTGGCCGCGTCCAGCTTCTCCGGGTGGGGCGGCTCCCGGCGCAACGGGTCGTATTTGAATTTGCGGCAGGAGCCCTGGGCGGAGACGATTCCCCGGCGCAGGCAGGCCACCTCCGTGTCGCTGATGCGCGCGCCGCTCTGGCAATAGGAGCAGGACGGCTCGATTTTTTTTCTGAAAAGCATGGTACTCCTCCAAAAAAGCTGTAGGGAATGGACTCTACCGCCATTATAGCGCACTTCCGTCCTTTTTTCCACCTGTTTTTCCGGAAAATATTCCGATGAGCGAAAAGAACGCCATCACCCCGCCGGAGAGCAGCACCGAGGCCCGCAGGGCCGAGGCGAAGCTCAGCGCCGAGAGCCGCCCCACCTGTCCGGCCAGAATGAGCCCCACCGGGACGCTGGGCCGGGCAAAGCACATGATGAGCGCCGACAGCGCGGCGGACAGCGCCGCGTGCAGGAGCTTTCCCAGTATGTAGCTGCGGGCCGAAAGACCCGTGGAGCTCAAAAACGACAGCACCTGACAGTGGACCGACAGCCCCGCCCACCCCAGCATGAAGGCCGCCATGGAGACGGAGGCCGTCAGCTCCGAGGAGACTTCCCGGAGGCTCCAGACCCCGCCGGTGAGCTCGATGAGGCCCGTGAGGAGCCGTTCGGCCCAGGCCTCGTCCAGGCCCATAAAGCCCAAGGCCGCGCCCAGGACCCCCGCCGCGGCCTCCAGCACCCCGGAGACGAAGAGAAGGCGGGTAAATACGGTAAAAAATATGACAAATCCGCATATCCCGAGGCAGGAGGTGAAGGACGAGCTTACGGCCTTCACAAAGGCGGCGGGAAAGCCGGCGCGGGCCGCCGGGGGCCGGGGGAGCCGGCCGCCGGTCCCCCGTCCGCCCCAGGAGCGGAAGAGAAGCCCCACCAATATGGAGGCAGTTATGTGGGTGAGGTACAGTATGAGCCCCACGGCGGAGCTTAAAAAGATCCCCGCGCCCACCACGCCGAAGATGAAGGCGGGACCGGAGTTGTTGGAGAAGGCCAGCATCCGCTCGGCCTCCGCCTTGGAGCAGCGGCCCTCCTCATAGAGGCTGATGACGGTCCTGGCGCCCACCGGGTAGCCGCCGATGAAGCCCAGAATCAGCGCCGAGGCGCACTCCCCGCCCACGTTGAACATGGGCCCCATGACGCCGGAAAAGAGGGAGCCCAGGCGCTCCGCCATCCCCAGCTCCACGGTGAGGGAGGAGATGACGAAAAACGGAAAGAGCGACGGTATCAGCACGTTGAAGCACAGCTCCACGCCCTCCCGGGCGGCGTCCACCATACGGGAGGGAAAGGCCATGAGCCCCGCCGTCACCGCCACAAGCCCCACCATCTCCAGGACATCCCAGATTTTTTGCTTTAATTTTACATTGCCCATATCCTTGCCTCCCACGGCGTTTATTTTCCGTCAGCAAAAGTCTATGCGGCTTGTGGCCTAATTTTGCGGGATGTCTCATAGAATTGAGGGACAAGGGGGCGATGACGTGAGAAAAAAGCGGGGGGAGAGGCTGCTTGCCCTGACGGCAGACCGGTTCGACATCCCCGGCGAGGCGGCCCTGGGCGTGCCCAGGGTGACCCTCACCGGCCAAAGGCAGGTACACATCGAAAATCACCGGGGGCTTTTGGAGTACGGTCCGGAGGAGATCGCCGTGAATACGGCCATGCTGACGGTGAGGATACGCGGCCGGGGAATGGAAATATCCGCCATGACGGATATGGAGCTGGCCGTGACCGGGCAGATCAGCGGCGTTGAGCTGGAGGCGTAAATGGGCGGGATCATGAGCTTTTTAAAGGGCAGCGCCCGGGTGGAGCTGCGGTGCCGGTATTCCGAGCGGGCGGTGAATATCTGCGCCCGGAACCACGTGGATTTTTGGGACCTGGAGCGCGCCCCCGACGGGTCGGCGCGGATGACGGTGAGCCTCCCGGGCTACGTGCGTTTAAGGCGCGTGGCGGAGCGGACCGGGGCTTTCTCGGTGGGGATACTGCGCCGGCGCGGAGCGCCCTTTTTTCTCTGGCGGATACGGAAGCGCGGCGCGCTTTTCCTGGGACTGGCGGCGTGCGTCTTTTTCGTGGGGCTCTCGTCGCTCTATATCTGGGAAATCGACGTCACCGGCAACGCCCGGGTCCCCACGTCGGATATTTTGGCGGCGCTCCGGGCAAACGGGGTGGACATCGGGACCAGCATCCTCACCGTCTCCGCCCGGGATGTGGCCAACCAAATGCTCATCGACGTGGACGGCCTGAGTTTCATAACGCTCAACACCCACGGGAGCCGCCTGGAGGTGGTGGTCCGGGAGGAGATCGAAAAGCCGGAGGTCCTGGACCCGCGGGCGCCCACGTCGGTTATCGCCGGGAAAGCGGGCATAATAACCGATATGTCCGTCCAGGAGGGCTGGCAGCTCCGGGCTCCCGGCGACACCGTGGACGCCGGGGACGAGCTGGTATCCGCCCTGGTGCCCGTGGGGAAGGGGCGTCTCACCCACGCCCGGGCCTCCGTCTGGGCCCGGACATGGTACGAGCTGACGGCCCGGACGCCCCTCTCCGCCCGAAAAAAGGCGTACACCGGGGAGAAAACCGTGAGGACCGCGTTGATCATCGGAGGAAATCGTATAAATCTTTATTTTTCTGGTGGAAATCCGTATACAGAGTGTGATAAAATGACAGTGTATACGCCGGTGACCCTCCCCGGCGGCACGGTGCTCCCGCTGACCGTGGCGCGGGAGACGTATGAGGAATACGTCAGCGTCCCGGGGGAGCTGACGGCGGAGTCTGCCCAGCGGCTTTTGAGCTCGCGGCTCATGGCGGAGCTGGAGGAGCTTATCGGCGGCGGGTACATCGTGAAGAGCGAGTACGACGTATCCGAGGCCGGCGGCCTTGTCACCGTGACCCTCCGGGCCGAGTGCGTGGAGCAGATCGCCCGGGAGCGCCCCCTGACCCCGGAGGAGGCGGAAATACTGACGACCCAATAAAGAAGCGCCCATAAAGAGAAAGGACCCCACAAATGACAGAACAGACGATAAGCATTGACAGAATGGAGAACGTGATAAACGTCTTCGGCTCCTTTGACGAGAACCTCCGGCTCATCGAGGCGGAGCTGGGCGTCCGCGTCACGGACCGGGAGTCGGAGCTGAGAATCTCCGGCGAGGCGGAGAGCGTCATGTACGCCCAGAGGGCCATCGAGGGCCTGATGCGCCTGGCCGCCAAGGGCGAGAACATCGAGGAGCAGAACGTCCGCTACGTCCTGGGGCTGGTCAAAAGCGGCCAGGACGACAAGATCGGCGAGCTCTCCCGGGACGTCATCTGCGTCACCGCCAAGGGCAAGCCCATCAAGGCCAAGACCCTGGGACAGAAGAAGTATGTGGACGCCATCGGGAAAAATACCGTCACCATCGGCATCGGCCCCGCGGGCACCGGCAAGACGTATCTGGCGGTGGCGGCGGCGGTGGCGGCCTTCCGGGCAAAGAGCGTGAACCGCATCATCCTCACCCGCCCCGCGGTGGAGGCCGGGGAGCGGCTGGGCTTCCTCCCCGGCGACCTCCAGTCCAAGGTGGACCCGTACCTCCGACCCCTCTACGACGCCCTCTTCGACATGCTGGGGGCGGAGACGTACCAGAAGTATCTGGAGCGCGGGGACATCGAGGTGGCGCCCTTGGCCTACATGCGCGGCCGGACCCTGGATGACAGCTTCATCATCCTGGACGAGGCCCAGAACACCAGCCGGGAGCAGATGAAGATGTTTTTGACGCGCCTGGGCTTCGGCTCCAAGATCGTCATCACCGGCGACGAGACGCAGATCGACCTGCCCGCCGACAAGGTGTCCGGCCTTAGGGAGGCCGTGCGGGTCCTGGACGGCGTGGAGGACATCGCCATCATGCGCCTGAGCTCCGCGGACGTGGTCCGCCACGTCCTGGTGCAGCGCATCGTGGAGGCCTACGACCGCTACGAGCGGGCGCGCCAGAGCGGCGGCAATCAGGCGAGACAACAAAAGCGAGGAGATAAAAGATGAACGTTAAAGAGACGATCGAAAAACTGAACGAGCTGGAGCTTCAGGAATTTGCCTACGGCCACGCCATGGGCATCCTCTCCTACGACGACGAGACGGTGGCCCCCAAGGGCTCCGTCATCCCGAGAGGGAAGACCATGGGGGTCCTGTCGGAGCTCTCCTATAAGCTCTCCACCGGCGACGGGGCCCGGGAGATCCTGGACGCCCTGAAGGAGCACTACGACGAGCTCTCCCCGGAGGACAAGCGCCGCGCGGACCTGAGAGAGAAGCGTATGCGGGAGCTCCGGGCCATCCCCGTGGAGGAGTATGTGGCCTACTCGCAGCTTGTGAACGACGCCGCCAACGTCTGGCGGGAGGCGAAGAATAAGTCGGACTACAAGCTCTTCGAGCCGTATCTGGGCAGGATCGTCGAGGCGCAAAAGCGCTTTGCCGGACTTGTCCGCCCGGACATGGACCCCTACGACTACTGCCTGGACCAGTACGAGGAGGGGCTGACCCGGGAGAAGTGCGAGGCGTTTTTCAAGACCCTCCGGGAGCGCATCGTGCCGCTCATTGATAAGGTCAAGGCCGCCCGGCCCATCGACGACGCCTTTGTCCATGTGCGCTTCCCCATCGCCGACCAGCGGGAGCTCTCCCAAAGGCTCATGGACATCATGGGCTTACCCCGGGACAACTGCATCCTGGGCGAGGTGGAGCACCCCTTCACCAACGGCTTTTCCAAGCACGACGTGCGCATCACCACCCACTACTACGAGGACAACTTCCTCTCCTCCATGTACTCCGTGATCCACGAGGGGGGGCACGCCCTCTACGACCTCCACTCCGACGACAGGTTCTGCTTCACCTCCTTAGAGGGCGGCGTCTCCATGGGCGTCCACGAGAGCCAGTCCCGGTTTTACGAGAACATCATCGGCCGCAGCCGGGAGTTCGTGGGGCTCATCTACCCCGAGCTGCTGAGGCTCTGCCCGCGCCTGGCCGCGCACAGCGTGGAGGAGCTCTACCGGGCCGCCAACGTGGCGCTGCCCAGCCTCATCCGCACCGAGGCCGACGAGCTCACGTATCCCCTCCACATCATGGTCCGCTATGAGATGGAGAAGGCCATGATCGGGGGCGACGTCAAGACCTCGGAGCTCCCCGAGATGTGGAACGCCCTCTATAAGGAATACCTGGGCATCGACGTGCCCGACGACCGGAGCGGTATTTTGCAGGACTCCCACTGGTCCGGCGGCGGCATCGGCTACTTCCCGTCCTACGCCCTGGGCAGCGCCTACGGGGCCCAGCTTCTCCACAAAATGCGGGAGGACTTCGACGTCTCCGGGGCCATCCGCCAAAACGAGCTGGTGAAGATAAACAACTGGCTGGAGGACAGGATCTGGAAATACGGCAGCCTTTATAAACCCGCGGAGCTGATGGAGCGGGCCTTCGGCGGGCCCTTCGACCCCAAATATTACACCGACTATCTGGAGCGCAAGTTCACGGAGGTGTACGGCCTGTGACAACGGTGACCATCTCCCGGGACAAGCACAACCTCGGCCGCCCGGAGACTGCGGCCCTTGTGAAAAAGGCCGTGGCCGCCGCGCTGAGGGCCGAGGGCATCGAGGCGCCCTGTCATGTGGACGTGCTCCTGACCGACGACGGGGGCATCCACGCCATCAACGCAGAGCACCGGGGGGTGGACGCCCCCACGGACGTGCTGAGCTTCCCCTTAAACGAGCTGACGCCGGGGGAGTTTGACCCGGAGGCGTGCGAAATGGACTACGACACCGGGGAGATCCTCCTGGGCGACATGGTCATCGACATCCCCCGCTGCGAAAAGCAGGGGGAGGAGTACGACCACGGCTACCGCCGGGAGGTCAGCTACATGGCCGTCCACTCCACCCTCCACCTCTTGGGCTACGACCACCTGGACGAGGGCCCCATGAAAGCACAAATGCGGGGGAGAGAGAAGGCCATTATGGAGACACTGAAGCTTTAATACTAAACTTTTTGAAATTCACAAAAGAACCATCCGATTTAGGAGGTCACGCCAATGATAAAACGCACAGCCCTTATCACCGTGGTGGGCCGGCCCAATGTGGGCAAGTCCACGCTTGTCAACGCCATGGTGGGGGAGAAGGTGTCCATCGTCACCCCCAAGCCCCAGACCACGCGCAACCGCATCTTCGGCGTGGCGGAGCGGGGGGAGACGCAGCTCGTCTTTGCCGACACCCCCGGCTTCCACCGCGCCCGCACGAAGCTGGGCGACTACATGGTCCATGTGGTGGAGGAGTCCGTGGAGGACGACGTGGACGCCATAGCCTTAGTGGTGGAGCCCGTGGCCAACATCGGCCGCCAGGAGGAGGGGCTCATCGCCAAAATCAAGGCCAGCGGCGCCCCCGCCGTCCTGGTCATCAACAAGATCGACACCGTGGAAAAGCCGCAGCTTTTGCCCGTCATCGCCCTCTACGCCAAGGCCCACGACTGGGCCGCCGTGGTGCCCATCAGCGCCCGGCGCGGAGAGGGCCTGGGCATCCTCTTCGACGAGCTTGAAAAATTTGCCAAGGAGGACCAGCAGCTCTTCCCGGAGGACATGATCACCGACCAGACCACCCGCCAGATGTGCGCGGAGATCCTTCGGGAAAAGCTCCTTTTGAACCTCCAGTCCGAGGTCCCCCACGGCACGGCGGTGGAGATCGCCGCCTTCGTGGACCGGGAGGACGGCGTCACCGAGATCACCGCCACGATCTATTGTGAAAAGGAGAGCCACAAGGGCATCATCATCGGCAAAAACGGCGATATGCTCAAGGCCGTGGGCGAATCGGCGCGGCGGGACATGGAAAAGCTCCTGGAGCGAAAGGTCTATCTCAACACCTGGGTGAAGGTGAAGGAGAACTGGCGGGACTCCGGGGCGAATCTCAAGACCCTGGGCTACACAGAATAATTTCCCTCTCATATTCCCCCGAAGAGCGCAGAAAATAAGACTGCGGCGGGGGATATGAGAGGACACACCAATGGATGTAGACGGACTGTGGAGGCTCTTTTGGGCCACCGGGGACATACGCTTTTTCCTGGCGGCAAAAGAGCTGGAGGAAAAGAGAGAGGAAGACCGGACGGCGTGAGCGCCGCCGTCCGGGGGGCTTATCATGTACATAGAGACGCTGGGGCTGGTGCTCCGGGAAACCGAATATAAGGAGTCCAGCCGCATTTTGACGGT
Source organism: uncultured Oscillospiraceae bacterium (assembly GCA_947632155.1). GTDB lineage: Bacteria > Bacillota > Clostridia > Oscillospirales > Oscillospiraceae > RUG626. The sequence goes on along the minus strand of CANROF010000049.1, from coordinate 7,510 downwards.
GCTGACCGCCACCCACGGGAAGCTCACCGTCAGCGCGAAGGGCGCCAAGCGCCGTGGCAGCAAGCTGTCCGCCGCCACCCAGCTCCTGGCGCTGTCGGAGATGACGATCTTTGAAAACCGGGACCGCTGTACCCTGACGGAGGCCCGGAGCGTGGAGCTCTTCCGGGGCCTTCGGGAGGATGTGGCGAAGCTTGCCCTGGGCTCGTATTTCGCGGAGCTTTTGGACAATCTCTCCGACGAGGACGCGCCCGATCCGGAGCTTTTGTCCCTGGGGCTCAACGCGCTCTACGCCGTTTCCAACTCCCTCAATTCCGACGCCATCGTGAAGGCGGCCTTTGAGCTGAGGCTTGCGTGTCTCGCGGGGTTTGAGCCGCGGTTGGACGGCTGCGCCGTCTGCGGAAAGGAAAGCCCCGCCGCGCCGGCGCTGTCCCTCACCGGCGGGACGCTTTTTTGCGCCGGGTGTAAGGCGGAGGGGGAGGAGTGCCTGTCGCTGATGCCGGGGACGCTGGACGCCATGCGCCACATCGCCGCCGCAGACCCCAAGCGCCTGTACGCCTTCCGGGTGGGGGAGCGCACGGAAAAGCAGCTTGCCCGCGTCTGCGAGGCGTACCTGCTGACCCAGCTCGGCCGGGGCTTCGGGACGCTGGATTTTTACCACACCTTTATATGATTTAAGAGGAACGAATATGGAATTTGAACTTGGCTTCGGGACCGGCACGCAAAAGCTCACGGTCCCGGACAAAAATATATTGGGCGTCCTGACGCCCAATGAGGTCACCCGGGAGCTTACCGGGGAGGCGGAGGTCCTCCGGGCCCTCCGGAGTCCCATCGGCACGCCGCGGCTCCGGGACATCGTAAAGCCCGGGGAGAAGATCGCCATTGTCACCAGCGACCTCACCCGCCCCATGCCCACCTATAAGGTGATGCCCGCCCTGCTGGACGAGCTCTACGCCGCCGGGGCGAGGCCGGAGGACCTGACCCTCGTCTTTGCCCTGGGCAGCCACCGGCGCCAGACCGAGGCGGAGCGGCGGCATCTGGCGGGGGAGCGGGCGTGGAATGAAATACGCTGCGTCGATTCAGACCCGGAGGACTTCGTACATATGGGCGTCACCTCCCGGGGGACGCCGGTGGACATTTTTACCCCCGTGGCCCGGGCCGACAGGCGCGTCTGCCTGGGGAACATCGAATTTCACTACTTCGCCGGCTACTCCGGCGGGGCCAAGGCCATCATGCCCGGAGTCTCCACCCGGGCCGCCATCCAGGCCAACCATTCCCGCATGGTGGAGGACACCAGCCGCGCGGGACTTCTCACCGGCAACAACCTCCGGGCGGACATCGAGGAGGCCGCCGGGATGGTGGGGGTGGACTTCATCCTCAACGTCGTCCTGGACGAGCACAAGGAGATCATCCGCGCCGTGGCCGGGGATGTGACCTTGGCCCACCGGGAGGGCTGCCAGTACCTGGATGCGCTCTATTTAAAGCGCATCCCCCGGAGGGCCGACATCGTGGTAGTCTCCCAAGGGGGCGCGCCCAAGGACCTGAACCTCTATCAGACGCAAAAGGCCCTGGACAACGCCAAGCACGCGGTGAAAAAGGGCGGCACGGTCATCCTGGTGGGTTCCTGCCGGGAGGGCCTTGGCGAGGGCGTATTCTCCCGTTGGATAGAGGAGGCCCCCGACGCCCACAGCCTCATCGAGCGGGTCCGGACAAGCTTCGAGCTGGGGGGCCACAAGGCCGCCGCCATCGCCATGGTGCTGGAGAACGCCGAGGTGGTCCTCGTCTCCGAGCTTCCGGATGAGACGGTGAAGAAAGCCTTCCTTACACCGTCCCATGAGCTCCAGGCAGCCTTTGACGACGCCCTTATGAAGCATGGTTCTGATGCCACGGTGATGGTAATGCCATATGGGGGGTCTACTTTGCCGGTGTGCGGGTGAAAAAGGATGCCGCCTGAAGGCGGCGGATTGGATTTACTTTTCTCCCTTTTGTATCGACAAAAGGGAGAAAAGTAACAAAAGAGGGAAAAACGACCAGGGGAGGGATTTCGATTTTCCCTCCCCTGGACCCCACCTTTTAAAAACGACCAGTTAGGGGGCCTGCGGGCCCCCTACTGGAGACACCCCCGGGGAGCCCTGACGGTGGCGGATGCGCCGTCGGGGCATTTTGCGTCCACTTGGTGCATCTATCGCAGGGGGCTGCGCCCCTTGCCCCTGCTGGGGGCTGCGCCCCTTGCCCCTGCTGGGGGCTGCGCCCCTTGCCCCTGCTGGGGGCTGCGCCCCTTGCCCCTGTTGGGGGCTGCGCCCCTTGCCCCTGCTGGGGCTGCGCCCCTTGCCCCTGCTGGGGGCTGCGGTCCTTGCCCCTGCTGGGGCTGCGGTCCTTGCCCCTGTTGGGGGGTGCGGTCCTTGCCCCTGTTGGGGGCTGCGGTCCTTGCCCCTGCTGGGGCTGCGGCCCTTACTCCTGGGGGGTTTCTCCTTTTTTTCCTATCCGCTGGCCGTATTTTACCGGGGTTTCCTGGCCGGAGAGGGTGTTTCGGAGGTAGAGGTCGTCGATTTTCGCTTTGTCCCTGCCCAAAAGGACGATGACGGTGCTGCCGCCGTAGAGGAAACAGCCCTTTTCCCGGCCGCGCTCGCATTTGCCGGGGCCGTGGAGGTTATTGATCTTCCCCACCAGCATGGCCCCCACCTCCATCTGCACTAATTTTCCGAAGTTTTCCGAGTCGATAACGGTGTATTCCCGGGTATTTTCCACGAAAACCGGGACGTTTTCCAGGGCGATGGGCCGGACGGTGTGGAGGACGCCGGGGATGCGGATATTCTCCCCCTTGACGCCGGAGTCCACGTAGCAGTAGCGGTGGTAGTTGTCCACGCACAGCCGGAAAATGAGGGCCACGCCGCCCTCCAGCTCCCGGCAGACGGGGTCGGAGGCCAAGAGCGAGGACAGGGTATAGGACGACTGCTTCACCGGCAAAACCGTGCCGGCTTTCAGCTCGTAGACGGAGAGAAGCCCGTCACAGGGGGAGATGAGGGCCGATTTGTCCATGTCCACGGGCCTCAGCCCCGGCTTTATCCTCCGGCAGAAGCAGTCGTTGAAGCAGGTAAAGCCGTCGGCCTCGTACTGGGTCAGGTCGATTTGATTCCCCCGGACAAAGGGCTTTATGAGGAGCTTTGACGCCCGGGTATCCAGGAATTTTCCCACAAGGCGCGAAAGGCCGGGACGTGTGAGCACTTTAAGTGCCACGCGCCCCGGCGCGGTTTTATAGAGAAATCCAAGTCCGTTCATTTCAAGAGCTTCCCCACCAGCATCAGCGCAAACTCCACGGCGCCGATGCCCACCATCAGGAGTATGCCCTTGAGGCCCGGCTTCTTGATCTGGATCGGCAGCAAAAAGGCCACGCCGCAAAGGATCGCCGTTCCGAAGTAGACGAAGGTCACGTCCAGGGGGATTATGTACTGGAGGAGCTGGATGAACGGGAAAATGAGGGATACGGTGGTGACGGGCATGCCCAGGTAGTATCTCCGGGCGCCGTTCTCGGTCTTCTGGCGCTCCTCCTCGGTGACGTTGAAGTACGCCAGGCGAATGAGCGCCGCCAGGGAGTAGAGGATGAGGATGGCCACAAGGACGCCGTCCAGGAGAAGGAACACCGTGTGGGAGCCGTTGGTGCCAACCCAGTACATGATGGGCGACCAGCGCAGCATGGCGACGCCGATGGCCACAGGCAGGACCCCGAAGGCCACAAGGTCGGAGAGAGAATCTATCTGGATGCCGAAAGCACACTCCTCCTCCGAGCGGTCGCTCTTATGGCGGGCGACCTTGCCGTCAAAGGCGTCGCACAGCCCGCAGAACAGGAGAAAAAAGGTGCCGATGTACGGGTGCCCCGGCCCCGCCAGGGACACGATGATGCCCGTCGTGGCGGAAAGGAGGCTCAGATAGGTGAGGATGACGGTGTAATCGTAGAAGCCAATCATGGTTATCGCTCTCTCTTTTTCTTGATAAGGTAATTTACAAGCGTGATCGCCCCGCAAAGGAGCACAAGGATGTAAAACGACACGGCGCGGGAGAAAAGCCCGAAGTCCACCACGTCCTTTTCGGGGATGAGCTCGGCAAAGCCGTCCAGCATCATGTACTCCGAGACGCCCATGGCGCCGGGGATGGGGACGATGTTGGAGCCCAGCACCGTACAGCACTGCACGGCCCAGATCCGGGCCGCCCGGAGAAAGCCCCCGCCGGATGCCAGCGACAGGAAAAACGGGACGCTTATCACCGAGACGCGCTGGAGAAGATTGAGAAAAAACGCCCGCGTCAGCGCCCGGCGGCGGCCTATGATCATCCCGGCGTACATGGCGTAATCGTCCATGTGGCGGTCGAGGGCCGCCTGCTTCTGCTCCGGATGCCGCAAGAGCCGCAAGCGGCACAGCGCCCGGAGCCCCCAGGAGCAGATCTTCCGCAAAAGTACGGGGCTTATGAGGAGCATCACGAAAAAGAGCCCCAAAAGCGCCTGTGCCAGAAATCCCAACACGATGAGCACCCGGGAGAACGCGCCGAAGGTCATGAATATCCGGGGCTGCGTCACCAGTGTCAGAAGCCCCAGCGCCAGGATGGACGCCACATACATGGTGAGGTTGGCGATGAGCACCACGGTGGCCACCAGCGGCGGGATGCCGTCGGCAATCATGAAGTAGGCGCACATGGGCTGGCCGCCTGTGGCGGAGGGGGTGATGGCGGAGAAGTAGAGGTCCACGGCGGCGTAGGAAAAGCCCCGGCCGTGGCCGGCCTCATAGCCGAAGGCGCGGCAGATGGAAATGACGGCCTCGCCCTCAAAAAAGATGAACCCCAGCATACACAGAACGGCGCAGAGCACCCAGGGCAGCGACGCGCCGGAGATGTACTCCAAAAACGACTCCAAGGTGAAGGAACGGCTCTGGGACACGATGGCGAAGACGCTCAGGGCCACAAGACCCACGAAGAGCAGCGACCAGAGGACCCGCGAGCGGGGAGAATTCGGCTTGTTCATAGGGTATCTCCAATATCCGGGAAAAAGCGGGCGTTGAGCCGCCGAAGGGCGCGGCCGGTCTGAAAGCGCGCGGCCAGAAGCTGGCCCAGCTCCGCCACGGCCACGCCGCCGAGAATATCAAGGACGAGGTGCTGCTTTACCAGCACCACGGCGGCAAAGACGAGAAGCGTGAACACGAGCATCGCGGCCTTGTACCACCGGGGGATGCTCTTCGCCCCCAACGTTCCGCGAAAGCACAGCCACGATTCGAGACAGTGGATGGAGGGGAAGAGGTTGTCCGGCGTGTCCAGGGCGTAAATGAGCCCCGTAAAGCGGGAGAAGAGGTCGGTCCCGGTGACCTCCGGCCGCACCATGGAGGTGGGGAGCGCCAGGAAAAAGACAAGACACGCAAGCTTGGCGATCATCTCCCCGGACATGACCTTATAACACCGCCCGGGACTTTCGCGGCATATGACGACGTAGCCCACCAGCCACTGGACAAAGGCCAGGACGTAGATGACGATGAAGGCCGGGACAAAGGGGAGCGCCCGGTCCAGCCCGACGCTCAGGTCGTAGTGTATGGCCCCGCGGGTCAAAAGCCGTGTGGGCCAGAATACCGCGCAGTTGAAGATGAGCGCCGCCAGCAGCGGCAGCCGCGCGTATTTGGGGATAGGTGACAAAAGCCTGCTCAAGATTTTTAACTCCCAATACAATGTAGCCTTATCATTATAGCACGGGATTTTGAAATGGTAAATAGGGTGAATTTAAAAAATCTATTAAGATATGGAAATTTGACGGGACGAGTAATTATTAACAAAATAGAGAAAAACTGAATTAATTTGAATGTTGCATCGAAAATTATATTTTTCTCCGGATTGCACAAAAAATACGCCGATTTTACAGTTATTGACCTTGACAGTATACAAAATAACTGTTACTCTTAGGTTGGAGTACTGGAGATTCGTCGTCGTGTCACCAAAAGGAGTTGGTGAATGTGAACGGCAGGGAGTATATTATTAAAAAAATATTAAACGACAGCGGCGATACCCCCGCCACCGCCGGGCTCTACGATACCGGCTGGTGCGGCGGCGGGGGAGTTACCGCCCGCTTCGCCGTGACCCACGACGGCGGCTCTCTCCGGGTGCTGCTGGAGGCCTCGGAGCCGGAGCCCCGGGGGACGGTGACGGACCCCTTCAATAAGCTCACGGACGACAGTTGTCTGGGGCTCATTCTGGCCCCGGCGGGGGACGCCCGGTACATGTGCTTTGCGTTCAACCCCCTGGGGACCATGGAGCTGAGCCTGGGCACGGGCCGGTCGGGCAGAGTCCGCATGGCCCCCGGCGCCATGGCCCCCTTTAACCTCCTGCCCTTCAGGGAGGGGAAGGACTGGGGCGTCACCTTCCGGGTGCCCCTGGATTTCCTCCGGCTCTTTTTCCCGGACTTCGATTTTCGCGGCGAGGCCGGGGGCGCCGTCTTTAAATGCGGGGAGCTCTCAGCCCGCCGGCACTGTCTCCTTTGGCCGGAAGCCGCCGGGGAATCCCCGGACATCCCCCGGGCGGAGTCCCTCGGAAAATTCATATTCGAATAAATACCCCGGCTCCGTGAGGGCCAATGTCATTCAGTTAAGCAACATCTGAGCCTCATACGCGGGGCTGTGAAAAAAGGTCCCGCACACGGCAAAAGAGAGTCGCCAGGGGTGGCGGCTCTCTTTTGTTTATAGAGCGGTATCTCAAGCCGGTGGAGGTGGTCAGCCTCCTGGGGCGGCCGGGATACAATATAGAGGCTCGAAGTTTGAGGCCAACGCCAACAGGGATGCTACTCGCCCCTATTGGAGACGTAAGAGCCAAAAGGCGGGCGCTGCCCTCCTTTGGAAACCTCCCGTATTTTCCTCGCCGGTGAGTACCCAAACTGTGACGAGGGCAGTTTGAGTGTCAGGCGAGAATAACAGGGATAAAGCAGCATGAAGTTTAACAGACATCGAAAAAAATAGAAAAACTGCTCCACGGTGCGTAGAATGAAGATTTTGACGCAACTCTACGCTTCGTATGTGTGAAATTTCAATGATTCATGCTATTCTGATCTTGCAGAAAGCCTGCAAATAAAAAGTCAACCCCCAACTCGAAAAACTTCGAATAAAAAGCAACGCTAAAAATAGTCAGCACAAATAGGCCGCCTTGAAGGGGCAGCCGGAAGAAGGAAATATATGGGGTGCCGTCAGTCGGAGCTGGCCGTATCCTCGGCATGTCTGCCCCACAGGCCCTTTTCCTTGAGGCAGTCACGGACCCTGCCGTAGTAGATGCGCAGGAACTTTGTGCCGCCGGCGGTCATGTAGACATAGTACGGCTTGCCCTCGGAGCGCTTCTTGTCGAGGAACTGGTAGACAGGGTCGTCGGCGGGCCGGAGCTGGATCAGGACCGACATGATGACGAACAGAGTCTTACGCAGATACGGGGAGCCGCGCTTGCTGGACCTGCCGGAGTTGGACTCTTTGGCGCCCGAATTGTTCCTGCCGGGGTCCGTACC
>CANROF010000048.1 GCA_947632155.1 uncultured Oscillospiraceae bacterium | reverse complement strand
GTCTGGGCCAGGCAGTAGTCGATGTAGTAGAAGGGGCTTTCATAGATGTGGCTCTGCCGCTGCCAGCCCTCCCCCTCGGCGTAGAAGGGGATGTCGCCGTCTAATCTGAGCCATGGCTGATAGACGCCCAAAAGCCGCTTCCAGGTGGCGTGGCGCTCCGCCGGCGTCATCTCCGGGTGCTCGTAGACCTCGTGCTGGAAGTGGTCCACCAAGGTCCCGTAGGGGATAAAGGTGATGGCGTCGGCGAGATGCGAGTAGCGGAATTTCCGGGCGTCCTCGCCGAAGAAGTCCGCCGCCCAGGGCCAAGCCATGAACTCCATGGACATGGAGTGGACCTCGCAGGCCTCCATCCCGGGCCAGGCGTAGCTGGCGGGCACCCGGTCCCGGTTCATCCAGTAGGCGAAGGCGTGGCCGGCCTCGTGGGTGATGACGGTGACGTCGCCGATGGTGCCGTTGAAGTTGGCGAAGATAAAGGGGACCTTATATTTGCCCATGTTGGTGCAGTATCCGCCCCCGGACTTGCCCTCGGTGCTGAGCACGTCCATGAGCTCCCGGTCCAGCATGGTGTCGAAAAATTCCTTCGTCTCCGGGGAGAGCTGGGAGTAGAACTTCCGCCCCGCCGCCAGGATGTCCTCCGCCGTTCCCCGGGGCTTGGGGTTGCCGGAGCGGAAGGACAGGGCCTCGTCGGCGAAGCTCAGGGGATAGGGGACCCCCAGTCTCTCGGCCTGGCGGCGGTAGATGGCGTCCGCCACGGGCACCAGGTACTTTTGCACGGCCTGGCGGAAGCGCTCCACGTCCGCCTTGTCGTAGCAGTTGCGGCCCATCCGGTCGTAGCCCAGGGGGATGAAGTTTTCATACCCCAAATTCCGGCCCATCTCGTCCCGGAGCCGCACCAGCTCGTCGTAGATGCGGTCCAGGTCCGCCTGGTGGTCCTTAAACCACTGCCCCTGGGACTTCCAGGCCGCGAGCCGGCGCTTGTCGTCCGGGTCTGTCTTAAAGGGCGTCATCTGGGAGTGGGTGTAGGTCTTGCCCTCAAACTCGATCTGCGCCGAGGCGATGAGCTTTGAATACTCCGTGGTGAGCTCGTTTTCCCGCTTCATGAGGGGGATATTTTTGGGGGAGAAGGTCCGCAGGGCGATCTCGGTATTCAGGAACATGAGCTTTCCGTACTCCGCCTCGAACCGTGGGCGGAAGGGACTCTCCAAAAGGGCCATGTTCCACGCCTGGCCGAACTCGGCAAGCTCCGGGCCCGCCGCGTCCCAGAAGGCCACCTCCCCGTCGTAGAACGCGTCCCGGGTGTCGATGTCGTGGCGGACGGAGGCCAGGACCGCCTGGGTGCTGGCCGCGGCATCCTCCCGCTCGAAGCTCAAAAAGACCTCCCGGGCCTCCTCGTAGCTTTTCGCCTCCCGGAGCCTTTTGATGTGGACCCGAAAGAGCTCCTTGAGCCCCTCCAGGTCCGGGCGCTCATAGGGCATATCACGGAATTTTAAGTTGTTGTCAGCCATAATGGGCCTCCTTGAAGGATGGATTTGTTTCCATTATAGTGTCTTCCCCGCCCCGCGTCAAATTTTTTTGAAAATCCTATTGACAACTGTATATATACTGTGTATAGTGTATATATACAGCCGACTGTGAGGTAAACCATGAACATCATCTTATCCAATCAGGACCCCCGTCCCATCTACGAGCAGGTGGGGGAGGCCATCCGGGCCGCCATCATCTCCGGGGAGCTCGGCCCCGGGGAGGCGCTGCCCTCCATCCGGGGACTTGCCAAGGACCTGCGCATCTCCGTCATCACCACAAAGCGTGCCTTTGAGGACCTGGAGCGGGAGGGGTATATCTCCACCGTCCCCGGCAAGGGCAGCTTTGTGGCGGAGACGGGCGCGGGGATGCTGCGGGAGCGGAGGCTGTCGGAGATCGAGGAGCATCTGCGGCGGGCCCTGGCCCTTGGGCGCTCCTGCGGGCTTGACGCGGCGGAGGTCCAAAATATGCTGAAAATTCTTAGCGAGGAGGACATATGAACGCGATCGAAGTTCGGGCTCTGACGAAAAAATACCCCGGCTTTGAGCTGAGGAACGTGAAATTCACTCTGCCGGAGGGCTGCATCATGGGCCTGGTGGGGGAGAACGGCGCGGGGAAGAGCACCCTCATCCGCCTTATCCTGGACGCCGCCGGCCGGGACGCGGGGGACGTGCGCGTGCTGGACACGGACAACCGGAGCTCCGGTTTTGTGAAAATTAAGGACGACATCGGCGTGGTGCTGGACGACGCGCGGTTGCCGGACAGCCTCAACGCCCGGCAGGTGGGACGGGTCTTCGGGGACATCTACTCTAAGTGGGACGGGGCGGTGTATGAGGAGTACCTAAAGCGCCTGGACCTGCCGGAGAAGAAGCGGGTAAAGGACTTCTCCCGGGGCATGAAAATGAAGCTGGCCCTGGCCTGCGCCCTGAGCCACGACGCGCGCCTTCTCATCTTAGACGAGCCCACCGGGGGCCTGGACCCCGTGGTCCGGGACGAGATCCTGGAGATTTTGGAGGACTTCACCCGGCGGGAGGACCGGTCCGTGCTCATATCCTCCCACATTGTCTCCGATCTCGAGAAGCTCTGCGATTACGTGGGGTTTTTGCACAAGGGGGAGCTCCTTTTGTTCGACGAAAAGGACCGGATCTTAGAGGAGTACGCCCTGGCGCGCCTGCCGGAGGAGCGGCTGGAGGCATTGCCGGAGGAGGCGGTCCACGGCGTGCGCCGGGGGAAATACGGCGCGGAGGCGCTGGTGGAGCGCCGGCTCGTGCGGCCGGACCTCAATCTGGAGAAGCCCACGCTTGAGGACATCATCGTATTTTTCGCAAGGGGGGATAAGCAGTGAAAGGACTTTTTCGCAAGGATCTCTACGTGCTTCGCGGCATCGGGTGGGCGTTTATTTTGATGGACCTGGCGTTCGCGCTGATACCGGACCTGAGGTTTTTCGCCTTCGCCGCCTTTTACACGGTGATGCTGTCGCTTATCCTGATGCAGGCCGACGAACAGTGCAAGTTCGACACCCTCCTGCCCATGCTGCCGGTGTCACGGCGCAGCGTGGTGCTGGAGCTCTACATCTTCGGCTGGGTGTACATCGCGGCGCTGTCGGCGCTGGCGCTGGCGGCCCAGGCGCTTATATGGTCCCACGCGGGCTACATGGCGGTGGACGGGGCGTATCTTATGATGATGAGCTTTGACATCTGCGTCGCCTTGGTGATGGAGGCCGTGGTACTGCCGGTGCTGCTGCGCTACGGCACCCAAAAGGGGCGGCTCATCCTCGTCGTCTCCATCTGCTGCGTCACGGGCATGTCCGTGGGCATCATGAACGGCGGCTTTGAGACGATATTGACCGTCCTCTCCCACATCCGCGCCTGGCAGCTCCTCCTCATCGGCGCCGCCGCCTCCGCCGCCTCAGTCCCCATATCCGTGGCGGGGTATAAGAAGAAGATCGCGTAAGAGGACGCCGCCCTGGGAAGAAGAATCGCGGCTTCGGGGCATGATAGAGATTTTCGCCGTGCGGCGAACGATCTTGTCATGCGGCGAAGCCGCGGCTTTTTTATGGAAGAACGGGGGTCACTCGAACAGGAATTTTCGTCCGGGGCGCTTGAGCTCGCGGAGGCGGTACTCGTAGGCCGCGAGGCTCTCCTTTTCAAAGGGAACGGGGCCGTCAGAACCGAGGACGGACAGGAGATACCGGGTGAACGGGGGATTCAGGGGCAAAAACGGGCCCAGGAGGTATGTCCCGAAGAAGTTTTTGTACCGCCAGCCCTCGTTGGCGCTCTCGGGGTTGGAGCCAAAGCCGCCTGTGACCCGGATGAAGGGGCGGGCCTCGGTGCCGTAGGAGTAGGAAAACTGCCCCTTGTTGCCGACGATCTCCATGCCCTCGAACTGCCCCAGGAAAAAGCAGCTTCGCCGGTCGTCCATCCGCCGGACAGACCGGTAATCAAAGATTCCCAGGCACGGGAGGGCGCTCTCGCCCACGCGGATCTCCTGACCGAAGAGCTCCATGGAGTTGCCCGTGGCCAGGAAGACCGTGCCGCCCTCGATGAGGTCCCGGAGCTGTTCCCGGTAGGGCATGAGCCGCTCCAGGGCGAAGCCCTGATTGCGCTCGGTCATGGACCCCAGGACAATGGCGTCCACCTTTTCCCGGACAAAGGCCGGGACGCCGTCCCGGGCCTCCGTCAGCTCCCCGCCGGGGATTCCGGCGGCCAGGTATTTGGCGTTGTGCGTATCCCCGTAGAGGCCGCAAAGCTCGGGGAAAAGGAGCTCAACCTTCATTTTTGCCGCCTCCCGACAGTTTTTCCATCACCCGGGCGCGCAGACGCCGGGCCTTGTCCACGGTGTAGACGTCGTGGAGGAAGTAGATGGCGTCGATGCCCTCCGTCTCCACGTGCTCCGGTATGGCGTTTTCGTCCTCCAGACACAAGAGCCTGTCCTCCGGAAAACCGGCCAGGCGCAGCCGGAGGGCGTAGTCCAGATACCTGTGGCCGGCGATGATGATCCTGACGATATTGTCCCGGACAAGGTACTCAAAGTCGCTCTCATAGAGCCAGGTGACCGTCTCGATGCGCTGGTCGTCCCCGTAGTGCTCGTCCAGGAGCATGACAAGCTCCTTTTTCGACGGCTCCTTTGCCAGATACTCAAAGACGGCGGAGGCGGCGGAGCCGTTCTGGCCCTTGGCCGCGTAGGTGTAGAGGTCAAGCCCCCCGGCGCGCTCCAGCGTGAAGCGCGTCTCGGTTATCTTTATCTTCCCCAAAAGCTCCGCGATCCGCTCCCGGGAATAGCCCATCTCCCGGAACAGGGCGATGACCATCACGGTGTTGTAGGCGTTGAATACGGTGTCGGAGAGCATGGGGTAGTCGGAAACCTCGCCGCCCTTGTCCTCCACGGTGAGCCTCCGGGCGGCGGTATTCAGCTTCAGGGCCACGTAGTCCCTGGGCTTTGAGGATAGTCCGCACCCCGGGCAGCGGAAGGTGCCGATGTCCCGGTAGTGCCGCAGCGTGAATTCGGGCTTCGTCCCGCACCTGGGGCAGACGGGGAAGTCCGGGGACCCGGGGACGAAGGCCTCCTGCCCCTGGCCGGCCATGCCGTAATAGACCCGCCGGTTGGGCGCGTGGGCGTCCCCGCCGCCGAAATCCTCGCCCAAAAAGCTGCTGACGGGGTCGTCGGCGTTGAGGATGAGGGTGGTATCCGGCGTCAGGGAGATGCCGCGGTTTATCAGGTCGAAGATATACTCCTGATGGGCGTTGCGCTTGATGGAGTCCCGGGCGATGTTGGTGACGGCCAGATATTTGGGCTTCACGTGGGCAAAGACGAAGCGCGTGGAGCGCTCGTCCACCTCCAGCACGGCCACGTCGCTGCGGCAGCGGTTGAAGATGCCCACGCCCTCCATGAGGGCCGTGGCCGCGCCGGCGTACATGTTGGACCCCGCGGTGTTGCTCACCACCCGGAGGCCGTCGTTTTTCAGCATGTCGCAGATGAAATTCGTGGCGGTGGTCTTGCCGTTGGTGCCGGTGACGGCGACGATCCGCTCCGGCATGGCCAGATACTTCAAAAAATCGGGGCAGAGCTTCATCGCCACGCTGCCGGGAAAGTTCGTGCCGTTGTGGCGGGTGAGCTTCAGCACAGGCACGGAGAGCTTCGCCGCCCACAGCGCCAGCCAGAAGCGTATGCCGCCGCCCGGTTTCTTCTTTTCCATCCTCCCACCTCTTATTTATAAGCTTTTTTCCGCCTGCCGGCTCACTTTTGCAGCAGGTGCCTGCGGACCTCAAACATCAGGTCCGTGGTGTCGGTGCCGTAGAGGAGATAGACGTCCGTCCCCGGCTCCATTTTGAGCAGGTCCGAGGCCCGCATCTCGTCCCGCTCCATGCTTATCCGCTCCTCCGGAACGCCGGCCAGGAGCAGCCGCAGCTTCATGTCCTTGTACCGGGGCCCGGCGCAGACGATGTGGGTGACGGAGGGGTCGGCCAAAAATTCGTAGTCGCAGTCGTAGTACCAGCAGATGTTCTCCGACCAGTGGCCCTCGTCCAAAAGGCTGTTCATCATCAAAAGCAGCTCCTTTTTTCCGGGCTGGGTGTGGATATAGTCGAAGACCCGGGAGCAGCCGATGGAGTTTTTGTCCTTGGCGAGCTGATTGATGACGCGCACGCCCCGGACCTGTGCCTCGTCCCGGCGGATGCCGGCGATCTTTACCTTTGAGAGGGCCGCGCCGATCTCCCCGTGGCTCATGCCCAGCTCCCGGAGGGCCGCCACCAGGGCGGTGAGGTTATACATGTCGTAAATGGCGTCGGACAGGAGCCTGTAGGTCCCGGAGCCGCCCCCGTCGGTGATGGTCATGGTCCCGGCGGCGCGGTCCAGCCGGGCGGAGTAGTCGTAATCCGGGGAGGCGAAGCCGCAGTCGGCGCACCGGGCCCGGCCGATGTGGTGGTAGCGGCGGTATTCGTACTCCATACGCCCGGCGCATTTGGGGCATATCCGGACGTCGTTTATCCGGTTGACGCACTCCGTTACGTCGGTGTCCATCTTCTCGATGCCGAAGTACGCCCGGGGGTTCTCCGGGGCCACCCGGCAGGAGATGAGGTCGTCGGCGTTGAGCAGAAGCCGCAGCCCCCGGGGGATGTTTTTATTGAGCCGGGAGGCCACGAATTCCGAGTGGGCGTTGCGCATGAGGGAGTCCCGGAAGAGATTCGTGACGATGAGCAGGTCCGGCGCCATATCCGGCAGGATCAGGCGCGTGGCGTGCTCGTCCACCTCGACGACATCCGCGTCCACGCGGCATTTGTTGAATACGCTGACGCTCTTCAAAAGCGCCGAGGTGACGCCGGAGTACATGTTGGAGCTCTCCCGGTTGCCGCAGACGCGCCTGCCGGAGGCCTCCAGGGTGTCCAGCAGGAGGTTTGCCACCGTGGTCTTGCCGTTGGTGCCGGTGACGGCGATGACCAGCTCCGGGTGGGCCATGCGGGAGAGAAAATCCGGGCAGAGCCTCATGGCCACCTTGCCGGGGAAATTCGTGGCGGTGTGGCCCGTGGCCTTCAAAAGCGGTATGGAGAGCTTCGACGCCCAGAGCGCCAGCCAGAAGCGGACAGTGGCGGGCTTTTTCGCTTTTTTGTCGCTCATCTTCGCCACCTCAGTACTCAAATCCGCGCTTGGGGTCGGAAAAATCCCGGACCCGGTCGTTGTAGGCGTCCATGGCGGCCTCCTCAAAGCTGAGCTCCGCGTCCCCCTGTCCCAGGAGCTTCAAAAGCCTCTTGGTGAACGGGGGATTCAGGATAAGCAGGGGACCTATGAGGTACGTGGCCATGAGATTCTTCACGCGGATGCCCTCAAACCTCTCCCCGGGGTGGAGCCCGGCGCCCCGGGTGACCTCAAAAAGCCCCCGCTCCACCGGCCCGTAGGAGTGCCCGAACTGGCTCTTGAAGCCCACCACGGTTATGTCCTCGTACTTCCCCAGGAACATGCCGTTGAAGCGATTCATCAGGTGCCTCTCGGCGTGGGTGGGGAAGAGCCCCAGCATGGGGATGTTATTCCCGTCGTCGTCGGTGATGTACTGCCCGAAGATCTCCAGGGCGTTGCCGGTGATGAGGGTGACGCCCCCCGCCTCCGTGCGCGCTTTAAGCGCCTCCAGGTGCGGCGTTAGAGCGTCCCGGGCCAGCTCCTGGCCCCGCTCGGTGACGGAGCCCATGTATAAAAGGTCCACCTTCTCCGTGACAAACCGGGGCTTGTCCTTGAGGCCCGTCCTGACGACCTGGGCGTCCGCGCAGCGGGCCAGGTACTCCACATTCATAAGGTCCCCGAAGAGGTTGCACACCTCGGGGTAAAGTAGCTCGATCAACATTCGCGCGCCTGCCTTTCCCGCGTTTCCGGCGGTATTTTCAGCCCTCCCGGAGCAACTGCGCCAGGGACTTTTTCAAAAGCCCCAGGCCCTTTAAAAGGAGCTCGTCCTCGATGACCAGGGGGGGCATGAGCTTCAAAACGCTGTTGTCCCGGCCCACGCGCTCCAAAATGAGGCCGTTTTCAAAGCACAGGGACACCATGCGCTTTGCCGCGTCCCCGCCGCCGAGGCCCGAGAGGTCCAGCCCCCACAGAAGCCCGATGCCGCGGTACGTGAGCCGCCCGTCCATGGGGCAGATCTCATTTTTCAAATAATCCTCCACGATGGCGCCCTTGCGGCGGACCTGGGAGGGCAGGTCGTGCTCCACCATGTACTGGAGCCCGGCCTTCCCGGCCACTAAGGAGAGCTGATTCCCCCGGAAGGTGCCGGTGTGCTGTCCCGGCTCCCAGATGTCCAGCTCCGGGCGCATCAGCACCAGCGACAGGGGCATCCCGCAGCCGCCGATGGACTTGGAGAGCGTCACGATGTCCGGGACGATGCCCGCCCGCTCAAAGGAGAAGAAGGTCCCCGTGCGGCCGCAGCCCACCTGGATGTCGTCGGTGACCATCAGGATGTCGTATTTGTCGCAGAGGGCCCGCACGCCCCGCAGCCACTCCGGGTCAAAGACGTAGATGCCCCCGTCGGCCTGGACAGTCTCCAGCACGATGGCGGCGGGCTTCTCCGCGCCGGAGTGGTCGTCGGTCAAAAGCCGCTCCATGTACGCCACGGTGTCCAGCTCCGGGAACATGTAGGGCGCGGGGATGTGGGTGACGTTGCCCATGGCCACCCCGGCGCCGTCCCGGGAGCACCGGTCCGTGGTGAGGGCGAGGGCCCCCAGCGTCATGCCGTGGAAGGCGCCCATCAGGGCGAAGATGTTCTGCCGCTTTTTGTTGAGCCGCGCCAGCTTCACCGCGCACTCCACGGCGTTGGTGCCGGTGGGCCCGGAAAACTGGACCTTGTAGTGGAGCCCCCGGGGCGCTAAGATGTGCTCCTCAAAATACGTGAGGAACTCCCGCTTTGCGGGGGTGAACATGTCCATGCCGTGGAGGAGCGCGCCGGAGCGCAGGTGCTCCACCATGGCGTCTATCATATAATCCGGGTTGTGGCCGAAGTTGAGGGCCCCGGACCCGGCGAAAAAGTCCACGTATTCCCGCCCGTCCTCGTCGGTGACCACGGCGCCCTTCGCCTTCACCAAGACCTTGGGGAAGCTGCGGCAGTAGGAGCGGACGTTGGATTCATATTGGTCAAAAATCGCGGTATCCATACATGATTACTTCCTTTATTACGGAATAAAGATACTATACTACAGTCAGGCGGCAAAATCAAGGGCGGAATGGAAAAGGCCGCCTCTTTTCCCGCCCGGGCGCGGAGGGGCGGCGCCGGGAATAAACGGCAAAATTGGCACTTGAATAATGAGAAAATATGTCGTATAATCAACTTATCCATAAAAAATTTTATCAGGAGGTCTTTTAAAAATGGGAAAATTCGTTATCCGCAAGACCGGCACCGGCGTTAAGTTCGATCTCAAGGCCCGCAACGGCGAGGTCATCGCCACCAGCGAGGTCTATTCCTCCGAGGACGCCTGCCGCAACGGCATCGCCTCCGTGGTCAAAAACGCCCCCGTGGCCAACGTGGAGGACCAGACTGTTGAAAACTTCGAGACTGCCAAGAACCCCAAGTTTGAGCTCTACACCGACAAGGCCGGCGAGTTCCGCTTCCGCCTGAAGGCCACCAACGGCCAGATCATCGCCGTGGGCGAGGGCTACAAGGCCAAGGCGAGCCTCTTAAACGGCGTCGAGTCCGTCCGCAAGAACGCCGTGGACGCCGAGATCGTCGAGGAGGAGTGAGCTTTGGACATCAAGGCGAAGATCGAAGAGATCGTCGGCAAGGTCAAGTCCGACAAGTCCGTGGCCGAGAGCTTCAAAAAAGACCCGGTGAAGACCGTGGAAAAGCTCATCGGCGTGGACCTCCCCGACGACGTCCTCAGCAAGGTGGTGGACGGCGTAAAAGCCAAGGTGTCCGTCGATAAGCTCACCGACGCCGCCGGAGACATCAAAGACAAGCTGAAAAACCTGTTCTGAACAAAAACCCCGGCCGCCCGGCCGGGGTTTTTAATGTTTTTTCGAGAGCGCGGCGCGAGTATTTGCCGTTGCGGCGTATATCGGACGTTGGGCGGTGAATCGGGGGACGGGTCGCCGGGGACGTGCCCAAGGGCATTCCCTGCGGTCACGACCCCTACGGCGATTTTGGCGGGGGTTTGTGTATAATTGGAAACGCACATGTAGGGGCCGATGACCACATCGGCCCGTCCACCGATACGCACACATTTTCAAAATGCGTGAAAACTTTCCTCTCTGCCGTAGGGGTCGCCGTCCCCGGCGACCCGAGTTGCGACTTTGCACACGTTCCAATAAACCGATGTGCATTTTTTGACGAGACATGGTACAACGGCATAGGTGGGGGAATCCGCTTGCCGGGGGGCGCGCGGGTGTCGGGGGCGTTGCGGCGCATATCGGACGTTGGGCGGTGAATTGGGGGACGGGTCGCCGAGACGGCGACCCCTACAGGGGCGTTTCCGATTATACGCAAAACCAAACCAAAACCGCTGTACGGGCCGTGACCGCAGGGAATGCCCTTGGGCACGCCCACGGCGGCCCTTTTTTCCGAATCGCGGCGGGTTTCCATTTGACGGGGAATGGCAAAAATCGGGGGCATGGGCCGATGTGGTCATCGGCCCTTACGGCGGGAGAGGGAGGTGTTTGCGTATTTCGGGGGCGGCCCGGGTTGCGATTTTGAATGTGTTCCAATCAACCGATGTGCTGAGCGCTTTCCCGCTGCCACGCCGGCAGGGCGTTGGAATCAAGTTTTTTAATTGTGCTCAATGATACAAAAGAACCGTCCCCTTGTATCACCCGACATCACCATCTTGTAATTATGTAATCATTATCGTCAATCTGTTGATCGAAAGCACAGTATCCCCTTTCTCCCCAATCCCAACTTACGCAACCGTGACCTGGGATAGTTTGATCGAAAGATCCACCTGTGTTACCATCAGCGGTAAGGAGATATTTCATAGCGTAAGGCTTTCCACTGAAAACCACTCCAATTCCCAGCGCGACACCAACATGGGTAACATGATTCATATCCCATATATCCCAATCGCCATCATTTTTTACATGAACAATAATATCTCCAGGTTTCAACTCGTCAAGGTTCTGATGAATCCGAACCGGATTTACATTCGGGTCATTACCAAAAATCTGGTCGGTAAGCATGAAAGCAAACCCGCCACAACCACCAAGGCTCCCTGCGGTATATCCGGCGGCATCAAGCATAGGAGAATCATACGAATATTTGTTATCGTTATTCCATTCCAACCCATCAGGATACGCCTTCTCCAGCTCCTTCAACAGCTCAACTATATTCTCTTCCGTAATAGGTTTACCGTTGGTAAGATACCCTGTCGCAGGAGCAGTAGTACTGTGTGCAATTTCGTAGCCGGAGCCATAGTAGGCATCCCAGGTCTTCTGCTCATCCGGAGTAAGTTTTCCGTTAGAATGGAAAAGGAGTCGTACAAGAGCGGCGGCGGCTTGTGCGCGGGTAATACCACTGTTACCATTAAAAGTACCCTGTGCGTCTACACCGGTGAGTATCCGCTCTTTATAATTCTGCTGGACAGCGTGGAGATAGTTGGCAGGAATAGAAGCCTCGTCAGCGATGGTCTTGGGCATGAAATCGGGGCCGTGAATGTCTACGTTGTAACCTATGCTGAAAGAATCTTCGTACTGAAACAAATCATACTGTCCGGCAATATTGACCGAGTGATACTGAGCATCCCCTAAACCTTCGCCTAAAGTTTCAGTCATCGCGTCAATGTAGGAAGAAATAGCCTGAGCCATTTCATAACGGGTCATGGGAGTTCCGACCTTGTTTACATCCCACTGACCGTTCACATACGCATTTTCCAGCAGAGTGCCCTTGGTAAACCCACACTCACGCGCCACGTCCAGGAAAGGCTTCCACCAGGGGTTACCACCAGTCAAATACTGTCCGCTTCCGTCCATAAGCTGGGCCCGAACGAGCATGGTATAAAACTCAGCGTAATCGACGGGCTTGTCGGGCATAAACGTACCGTCAGGGTAGCCGTTTATGTAGCCACACTGTGCGAAAATCTCAATGGCATCATGGCCCCAGTAGTCAGCGGGCACGTCCTGGAAGGAAACCTTGCTGTAGTCGATGTCCGTGGGGAGGAACCAGTAGCTGTCAGTGTCTGCCAACGCCGGCGTCAGGAGGGTGAAGGCCAGGAGGACGGCGAGGAGCGCCGATAAAGAGCGGGTGAGAACGGTTTTTTTCATATAAATCTGCCCCTTTCCAATTCGCCCGCGGGCGAAAATCATCGAAATCAATTATACTACATATTTCCGGAAAGGGTATAAGTTTTTTTCTTTTTGCGTAAAATATTTTTCACGAACCTGTTGACAAATACCCCATGGGGGTATATTATAAATAAAAAATACCCGAGGGGGGTATACTGATATGGATTGCGACAGGGAATGTAGCTGCTGTCACAAGACGAAGATGCGGCCGGAGGCGGAGGTCACGGGGCTTATAAACCGGCTGAACCGCATCGAGGGGCAGATACGGGGCATTCGGGGGATGGTGGAGCGCAGCGCCTACTGCCCGGACATCCTGACCCAGGTGGCGGCGGCCAACGCCGCGCTGAACGGCTTTACCAGGGAGCTCCTGGCCAGCCACATCAAGACCTGCGTGGCCGACGACATCCGCGCCGGGCAGGACGGGGTCATCGACGAGCTTGTGGCGCTTTTGCAGAAGCTCATGAAATGAGGCGATGGTATTATGGTACAGTATAATGTGACGGGCATGAGCTGCGCCGCCTGTCAGGCGAGAGTGGAGAAGGCCGTCTCCGCGGTGCCGGGGGTGACGAGCTGCGCCGTGAGCCTCCTTACGAACTCCATGGGCGTGGAGGGCACGGCCTCGGAGGCGGAGATCGTCAAGGCCGTGGAGGACGCGGGCTACGGGGCCAGCCGCAAGGGCGGGGGAGGGGCGAAAAGCTCCGCCCGGAGCGCCGGCGAGGAAGCCCTGGCGGACCGGGAGACGCCGGTCTTGCGCCGGAGGCTCATCTGGTCCGTGGGCTTTGTCCTTGTGCTGATGTACTTCTCCATGGGCCACATGATGTGGGGCTGGCCCGTGCCGGGATTTTTCCGGGGCAATCACGTGGCCATGGGGCTTTTGCAGATGCTCCTGGCGGCCATTGTGATGGTGATCAATCAGAAATTCTTTATTTCCGGCTTCAAGGGCCTCATCCACCGCGCGCCCAACATGGATACCTTAGTGGCCCTGGGGTCCGCGGCATCCTTCGGATGGAGCGTCTGGGTGCTCTTTATGATGACCCGGGCCCAGGCCGACGGGGACATGGACGCCGTTATGGCGTACATGATGGACTTCTGGTTTGAGTCCGCCGCCATGATCCTAGCCCTCATCACCGTGGGGAAGATGCTGGAGGCCCGGAGCAAGGGCCGCACCACCGACGCCTTGAAGAGCCTGATGAAGCTCTCCCCCAAGACCGCCAATGTGGAGCGGGACGGCGCGGAGGCGACGGTCCCGGTGGAGGAGGTCGTCCCCGGCGATGTGTTCCTCGTCCGCCCCGGGGAGAGCATCCCGGTGGACGGCGTGGTCATAGAGGGCGCCAGCGCCGTCAACGAGTCGGCCCTCACCGGGGAGAGCATCCCGGTGGACAAGGCCCCCGGCGACAAGGTCAGCGCCGCCACGGTGAACGAGGCGGGGCTCCTCCGCTGCCGGGCCAGCCGGGTGGGGGAGGATACCACGCTGTCCCAGATCATCAGGATGGTGTCCGACGCCGCCGCCACCAAGGCCCCCATCGCCAAGATCGCGGACAAAGTCTCCGGTATCTTCGTGCCCGCGGTGATCTCCATCGCCGTGGTCACCACGGCAGTGTGGCTGCTTTTGGGCCGGGGCGTGGGCTACGCCCTGGCACGGGGAATCTCGGTGCTGGTGATCTCCTGCCCCTGCGCCCTGGGGCTTGCCACCCCCGTGGCGATCATGGTGGGCAACGGCGTGGGCGCGAAGAACGGCATCCTCTTCAAAACCGCCGTGTCTCTGGAGGAGGCGGGCCGGGTGGAGATCGTGGCCCTGGATAAGACCGGGACCATCACCTCCGGAAAGCCCCGGGTCACCGACATCCTGCCCAGCGGGGGCGTGACGGAGGCGGAGCTTTTGACCCTGGCCGCCGCCCTGGAGCGGGGCAGCGAGCACCCCCTGGCGAAGGCGGTGCTGGAGCGGGCCGGGCAGGAGCGGCTGGAGCTTCCCAAAACGGAGGACTTCCGGGCCCTCCCCGGAAACGGCGTCAGCGCGAAGCTGAAGGGCCGGACCCTGACGGGAGGGAGCCTTAAATTCGTGGGCTCCGAATTGAAGCTGGACGCCGGGACGGAGGCCCGGGCCGCGGAGCTCTCCAACGAGGGCAAGACGCCGCTGCTGTTTGCCCGGGACGGGGAGCTTCTGGGCCTCATCGCCGTGGCGGACGCCATCAAGGAGGACAGCCCGGAGGCCATCCGCGAGCTTCGAAACATGGGCATCCGCGTGGTGATGCTCACCGGCGACAATGAGCGCACCGCCCGGGCCATCGGCCGGGAGGCGGGGGTGGACGACGTCATCGCCGGCGTTCTGCCCGATGGGAAGGAGGCCGTTATCCGCTCCCTCCAGCGGGAGGGCAAGGTCGCCATGGTGGGGGACGGCATCAACGACGCCCCGGCCCTGACCCGGGCGGACGTGGGCATCGCCATCGGCGCCGGGACGGACGTGGCGATCGACGCCGCCGACGTGGTGCTGATGAAGAGCGCCCTTTTGGACGTGCCCGCCGCCATCCGGTTGAGCCGCGCCACCCTGCGGAACATCCACGAAAATCTGTTCTGGGCGTTTTTCTACAACTCCATCGGAATCCCCCTGGCCGCCGGGGTGTTCGTGGGGCTGGGCCTTACGCTGAATCCCATGTTCGGCGCGGCGGCCATGAGCCTCTCCAGCTTCTGCGTGGTGTCCAACGCCCTCCGGCTCAATCTTGTCAAAATTCGTGACACACGTCACGATAAGAAAATAAAACACAGGGAAAGGAAAGTCAAAACTATGGAAAAAACGATCAAGATCGAAGGCATGATGTGCCCCCACTGTGAGATGCGGGTAAAGAAGGCCCTGGAGGCCGTCCCCGGCGTGGCCGAGGCCACGGCCAGCCACACCGCCGGCACCGCCGTGGTCACTCTGACGGAGCCGGTGGACGACGCGGTCCTCAAAAAGGCCGTGGAGGACCAGGGCTACGACGTGGTCGCCTGAGAAAAAACCGTGAAAATGGGCCGGTTTTGCGCGTCAAGACCGGCCCATCAAAATTTGGAATCGAAAAAACGCCGTCAAAACGCCAAAAATGTCCTTTGGGTATTGACCTCCTTTAGTCATTGTGGTATATTGTAATCACAGCAAAGGAGGAGGTTCCGATGTACAGTTGAGGAAGCCCGCCGGAGCTAATCAAGGCGGAATGAGAAATCCATCCCCCAGCGATCCCGACCGACAGCTCAAGACCACAGCACCGTCAGCGGAGGTTCCCGCGTAGAATTTGCTGGACTGGCGAAGCGAAAGAAGAGACAAAAGGGGAAATCGGAAGGAGCATTCAAACTTGACCATCGAACACGTGGCGTAGCCCCGCAATCGCGTTTGGACGATTGCGGGGCTTGGACTGTATATGGGGGGAAAACAGAAAAGGGGCCGCAAAACGCGGCCCCCAGAGAAGTTTGGCTCTTTGGCAGGTGTGCCTGTCCCTGCATCTCTTATAACCCTCAAAAAGGGTGCGTGGCGACACTAAATCTCCACCTCAAAGAACCATTCTATCTTACCTATATTATATTCTCTTTATTCGGATTTGTAAAGGATTATTTTGTTCCTCAAATATTTATCAAATTTCTTCTCACTTATTTTCATAAAAGTAATGATAGAATTTTTCTTATAAAATTCATCTCCGTCAACAGCCAGTTTCAGAATGAGCCTGAAATGCTCATCTGCACAGTTGAATTCCTGTAGAATTACTGCCGTGTCAGGTACTTTATCTGCCAGTATGTATTGCGGCCGTTCCAACATATCCGTTATAAATTGAGAATATCTCTCATAATCGTTCGGATGCTCTCCTTTTATGTGCTGTATCCGTTCTTCGGTTATGACTACCTCGTCGGTCCTGATATGGTCGGATACTACACTGTATATCCCAATGTCGATTTTTCCGATGATTTGCACGGCCGTTCCCCCGATGCGCAGCTATTGGACATATTATAGCACATTTTAAATAAACGGCAACAATTTTCCCCTTGACAAACCGGGGGAGACGGTATATATTATATTTAACATTTAAGCTAAATGTTAAATAATCTGAAAGGAAGTGAGGCGGTGAGCCTGCAAAAGACCGTCAGCGCCCTGGCGGACCCCACGCGGCGGGAGATACTGGGCCTGCTGAAGGGCGGACGGATGTCGGCGGGGGAGATCAGCGGCAAATTCCCGGTGACGGCGGCCAGCATCTCAAGGCACCTGTCGGTCCTGAGGGACGCGGGGCTCATCCGGGACACCCGGGAGGGAAAATTCATCTTCTACGAGCTGAACACCTCCGTGCTGGAGGAGATCATGCTGTGGATAACGGACCTGAAAGGGGGAGAAGACAATGTTTAAACGAAATTGGAAAAAGATACTTATATCCTCGCTGGTGATACTGCTGCCCGTGCTGGCGGGGCTCATCCTTTGGGGCCGGCTGCCGGAGCGCATCCCCACCCACTGGAACGCCTCCGGCGCGGTGGACGGCTGGAGCGGCCGGGGCATGGCGGTCTTCGGCATCCCGGCCATCATCCTGGCGGGGCACCTGCTGTGCGTGGGCGCCACCTTCCTGGACCCGAAGAACAAGGACCAGTCGGACAAGATCGTGGGCGTGGTGGTGTTCATCATGCCGGTGGTGTCCACCGTCACCATGGGCGCCATGTACGCCACGGCCCTGGGCGCGCAGGTGAACATCATGACCTGGGTGTTGGCGGCCGTATCGGTGATCTTTATCGTGCTGGGGAATTATCTCCCGAAGTGCAAGCGCAACTACACCGTGGGCATCAAGGTCCCCTGGACCATGGACAGCGAAGAGGTCTGGACCGCCACCCACCGCATGGCGGGGAGGCTCTGGGTCGCGGGGGGCTTCGTCATGCTGGGCACGTCCTTTCTCCCCGGCAGCGCGGCCCTCTGGGCGTTCTTCGCCGAGGCGCTGGTCCTGGCCCTGGCTCCGGTGGGGTACTCGGTGTGGAAGTACAGCCGGGTGAAGTGATCCTGAATCGACGGCCTATTTCTGCCCCGCCTCCGCCGCTTTTTTGGTGAGCTGAGTGATGGCTATGGGCTGGTCGTGGCGGATGGGCTTCCAGCGGACGCGCATGAAGAGGGACGCGATGGAGATGGGCAGGCCCGTAAGGTCGAAAAACGGCCAGAGCAGCACGTAGAGCGCAAGCCTCCCCCGCCCGCAGCGGATATGGCGCCGCTCCCGCAGCGCCACCAGCGCTCCCGTGGCCGTGAGCCGCAGCCAGGAGAGCCCCAGCGCCCCCAGGATCCCCGGCGCCGCCGCCCAGAGGCCGGAAAGCCCCGGCGCCGCGGCGCCCCCGGCGGCCAGACCCAGGATAAATCCCGTGAGGGCGTAAGCGACGGAGGCCAGCGCCGACAGCAGGGCCTTGGGCAGTATGTAAAAGAACATGTCGTAGCAGGAGAATTTCCGCTCCCGGCAGGTGAAGATGCCCCGCAGGAGCCTGGGGAACAGCGCGAAGAAGCAGCTAAGCCGCCCCTTGGCCCAGCGCAGCCTCTGGCGGACCATGACGCCGGCGCTGTGGGGCTGCTCGTCGAAAAACTCCGCCGCCTCGCAAAACTCGATCTTTACCCCCCGGGAGACGAGGTCCAGGGTGAGCTGGGTGTCCTCGGTGAGGTACGTCCACCGCCAGCCGTCCCTCAAAAGCCGGGAGGCCACGGCGCAGCCGGTCCCCGCGATGTGGGTGCTCTGGCCAAAGAAGCTCCGGGGCCGGTGGAGGCACATGGTGGCCTCGTAAAAGTGGAGGCCGTAGGCCGCGGAGATGAAGCTGTCGTCGAAATTCTTGGTGTTCCGATACCCCACGGCCATGTCTCCGGAGGCGTCGAAGGCCTTATTGATTTGACTTACGAAATCCGGGGCCAGCAGGTTGTCCGCGTCGAAAAAGAGATACGCGTCCACGCTCCCGATGCCGTAGTCCCGGTCGATCTGCTCAAATAAGTATTGAAGGGCCCAGCCCTTCCGGGCCCTCGCGCTGTCAAAGCGCTCATAGACCCGGGCGCCGAAGCTGCGGGCAACGGCGGCGGTGCCGTCGGTGCAGTTGTCCGCCACCACGTAGACGGTCAAAAGCCGCGGGTCGTAGTCCTGGAGGCGTATGCTCTCCAAAAGCTTCCCCAGGACCGCCTCCTCGTTCCTGGCGGCGATGACGATGCCGTAGGTGTGGAGCTTTTTCGCCTCCGGGAAGACCCGGGCTTTCGTGAAAAAGCCCACAATGAGAAACAGGGCCCTGTAGGCGACGAGCAGGGAGTAGACCGCCATCACCGCCCCGCCGATTTTGCTGAGAATCTCCATAAACCGCTCCATATCAACAAATTCTCAGCAGATTTTACATCAACCGGCCCACTAATGCAATATGGGAATAATTAAAAATCAGTTAAGACTTTCCAAAGACGTAAAAAAGTCCCCCGGAACTCTCGCTCCGGGGGACTTCAGCTTGTAAAAAAACCCAATTTCAATATTTTTTCCAAGGACATGTGCCTTGGAAAAAATACCTTTTGTTTTGCGGAGTGTACGGCCCTGCGGGCCGTGCGCGGAGCAAAACAGCAGGGAAATTTTTCTGAATTTCGCAAAATTCAGAAAAATTTCCCGCACGTCCCCTTTGTCGGAAAAGCCCGTCAGGGCTTTTCCGACAGGAAATCTTATTCAGCGTGGTCCACGGTGTACATGTACTCGATGAGGTCCACGACCTTGTTGCTGTAGCCCCACTCGTTGTCGTACCAGGC
>CANROF010000047.1 GCA_947632155.1 uncultured Oscillospiraceae bacterium | reverse complement strand
TTGCCCTGTCCATTGCCCATCAAATTCACCTCATATGAAAAAGAGCCCGCGAAATAACGCGCAAAACGGCATATTCATATCCATTTTACCACCATTCAAACGCGATTACAAGCCCGCCGCGGCTTTTTTTATATGCGTCCGCCGCAAGGCCGTTTCCCCGGACGCGGCGCTTTTTTACAGCCCGGCTATTGTAATGATTTTTGCCGCGTGGTATATTGAACGGTGACGGGAGGGATGATGCCGGATGATCTTGCTTGTCACGGCCTTTGAGCCCTTTGGGGGCGCGGGGGTCAACGCGGCCCTGGAGGCGGCGGAGCTTCTGCCGGAGAGGGTGGGGGAGCTGCGGCTTGAAAAGCTCGTTCTGCCCACCGTATTCGGGGCGAGCTGGGAGACGCTGAAGCAGGCGGCCGCGGACGTCCGTCCCGACGCCCTCCTGTGCCTGGGAGAGGCCGGCGGCAGGACGGAAATATCCGTGGAACGGGTGGCCGTCAATCTCATGGACGCCCGGATACCGGATAACGCCGGAGCGCAGCCCCGGGACGTGCCCATCGACCCGGAGGGGCCGGCGGCCTTTTTCGCCACGCTCCCCACAAGGAAAATGGCGGACGCCGCACGCTCCGCCGGCGTCCGGGCGGGGCTGTCCTACACCGCGGGGACATTCGTGTGCAACTACATAATGTACACGGCGCTTCAAAATTTCTGCCGCCCCTGCGGCTTTATCCACGTCCCCGCGCTCCGGACCATGGACGCCCGGACCGCCGCCCGGGGAATCACCGCCGCCCTGGCGGCGCTGGAGGAATATATGAGAGAAAAACCGAAAGGAGACGCGGCCCATGAATAAAGACGCGTTGTATCGGGAAATCCGTGACGAATACGAAAAGCTTGTCCGGGCGCTGGAGGGGGACGACATAGACCTTATCCGGGCCCAGACCTTAAAGGTCCGCGCCCTTGTCCACCCGGCGGAGGCCTCCGGGAGGGAGGGGCCCACGATAGCGGACCGTGTCATGGACTATATGCTCTCCGGCCACCAGGCCGACCCCATCCCCCGGGAGCCCTGGGAGGCGGACCTCCACTACGCGGGGACAAATACCGTGCCGCTGTGCTGGCAGATATGGCACACCTATCGCATCGAGGACCTGGTCACAAATCTCATAATGACAAACGGGGAGCAGATCTTCAATCTCCAGTGGCAGCGCCGCATAGGCTCGCCCATCACCGACACGGGAAACGCCTTAGAGCAGGAGGAGGCCATGGAGTTTGGGCGGCGCCTCGATGTCCGGGCCCTGCGGGAATATGGCGTGGCGGTGGGAAAGAACACACGGGCCATTGTGGAGAGACTTACCCTGGAGGAGGTCCGCTCCATGGCGCCGGAGGAGTGGGTCATGCGCGTTTATGAGGAGGGCGGCGTCACCTCCGACCTGCGCTCCGTGTGGCTTTTGGTGTTCTGGGGGCGGCTCACCCGGGGCGGAATGATCTTGACGCCGCTGACGAACCACCACATGATGCACCTGCCCCCGGCATTGGATAATCTGCCGATCATGCCCTGATTTAATACTAATCCCTGATTAAAAACGCCAACCGAGCGGCGAGGATTTTTTGCGTCAGGCGAGGAAGACGGCGCAGAGAATACTGTATGTATTGTCAAGCCGTCTGACGAAGCATGGCGCAAAAAAGTCCGTCGCGAATTGGAGTTTTTGATTAGGGATTAGTATAACGCCCTGTAGAATGGCCTGAAGAAGAAAAAACGCAACTTTTACATTGTAAAATGGCAAAGAATGTGATATAATGCGACTTATGTAATTTCAACCTGAGAAAGGGGATAACGAATGATACCGAAAGACTTATGTGAGCGGGTCCTTGGCGTCGCCGTGTCCACGGGCGCGGACTACGCCGAGCTCTTCGCGGAGAACACCCTGAACCACACCATTGAGATGGTGGGGGGCAAGGTGGACGCCATCAACGACAACGTCATCGCCGGAGCGGCCATCCGGGTCTACAAGGGCCTTCGGAGCGTCATGGCCTCCACCGTGGACACCAGCGAGGCGGGACTTTTGAAGTGCGCCCGCCGCGTGGCAGACGCATTGGGGGAGGGAAAAGCGGAGATCGCCATCCATCTCTCCGAGCGTGTCCTCGCCAACATCCACCCGGTGCTGGACGCCCCCTCCAGCGTTGCGAACGTCCGGAAGGTGGACATCCTCCGGGCCGCCAGCGGCGCGGCAAAGGAATATAACGGGGCCGTGCGCCAGGTGACGGGGACGTTCCTGGACGTGGACCACAACATCCTGATCGCCAGCACCGACGGCGTTTACGCCCAGGACAGGCAGATCCGCACGCGCCTTGTGATCCGGGCCGTGGCGGAGATAAACGGCCAGACCCAGACCGGCTCCTGCTCCCCCGGACGGCGGATGGGCATGGAGATGTTCGACGGCGTCATCGACCCCGTGGCCGTGGGTAAGGAGGCTGCGCGCCATGCGGTCATCATGGCCGGCGCCGGCTACTGCCCCGCGGGGGTGATGCCCGTGGCCATCGAGAACGGCTTCGGCGGCGTCATCTTCCACGAGGCCTGCGGCCACTCCTTGGAGGCCAGCTCCGTGGCCTACAACGCCAGCCAGTTCTGCGGAAAGCTGGGGCAGAAGATCGCAAGCGAGAAGGTCACCGCCATCGACGACGGCACCATCCCCAACGCCTGGGGCTCCATCAACATCGACGACGAGGGCACGCCCTCCCGCAAGCGGGTGCTCATTGAAAAGGGCGTTCTCAAGACCTACATGATCGACAAGTTCAACGGCCGGAGGATGGGCATGGAGTCCACCGCCAGCTCCCGCCGCCAGAGCTACTCCTATACCCCCACCTCCCGCATGACCAACACCTACATAGCGGCGGGGGAGGACCGCAACGAGGACATCATCGCCTCCATCGAGTACGGCCTCTACGCCAAAAAGATGGGCGGCGGCTCCGTCAACCCCGTCACGGGCGAGTTCAACTTCGCCGTAGACGAGGGCTACATCGTGAGAAACGGCAGGATCTGCGAGCCGGTCCGGGGCGCGTCCTTAGTGGGCAAGGGCTCCGAGATCATCCAGAAGATCGACATGGTGGGCACGGATTTGGACATGGGCCAGGGCATGTGCGGCTCCTCCTCGGGCTCCATCCCCACGAACGTGGGCCAGCCCCTCATCCGCGTCTCCAGCATCACCGTGGGCGGCAGATAAGGAGGTCAAACTATGGATTTCAACGAATTCAAAAAATGCGTCGCCGAGGAGGCCAAGGCCCTCGGCATCGCGGATTTCGAGCTTTACTACACCTGCGGCGAGAGCACGGAGCTTGAGGCCTTCGGCCATGAGATCAACGGCTTCACCTCCTCAGTGGAGGGCGGCGTCTCCCTGCGCTGCGCGCTGAACGGCAAGATGGGCTACGCCTCCACCCAGGCGCTGAGCGAGGCCGAGGCGCGCGCCTTAGTGCGGCGCGCCGCTGAGAACGCCGCCACCTTGGAGAGTGAGGAGCCGGCCCTTTTCGTGGAGGGCGGGCAGATTTATGAGGAGCACCCCGCGCCCTCCTACCCGCTGCCCGACGCCGCGCAGCTTAAAAAGACGCTGCTGGAGATTCAGGAAAAGCTCCTGGCCGCCGACCCCATGGTCCTGGACAACTCCCAGAGCTACGCCGCCTCCGGCACGGAGAGCGTGGCCATATTCAACTCCCGGGGCCTTGATGTCAGTGTCAGCGCCGGGATTGCAAGCTTCCACGTGGCCCCCATCGTGGGCAACGGCGAGGAGATGAGCAACGACTACGAGTTCAAGCTGGGCGACCCTGCCAAAATCGACTTTGACCAGCTCATCGCCAAGGCCGTCACCGGCGCCAAAAACAAGCTGGGCGGCACCGTCCCCGCCACCGGGGCCATGCCTGTCGTCTTCTCACCCGAGGCCATGAGCTCCCTTCTGGGGACCTTCTCCTCGGCTTTCTCCTCCGAGATGGCCCAGAAGGGCCTCTCCGCTCTGCGGGACAAGGAGGGCCAGGTCGTGGCCGCGCCCAATGTGACGCTGGTGGACGACCCGTTCTTTGAGGGCATCGCCATGCCCATGCCCTTTGACGCCGAGGGTTCCCCCACCCACAAAAAGAACGTCATTGAAAAGGGTAAGCTCCTGACCCTCCTCTATAACCTCCAGACCGCCTCCAAGGCGGGGAAGACCACCACCGGCAACGCCGCCAAGGCCGGCTACGCCTCCAAGGTGGGCGTGCGTCCCTTCGTCATGTACTTAGAGCCCGGGACGCTTTCCGAGGACGAGCTTCTGGAGAAGGCCGGGAGCGGCGTCTACATCAACATGCTGGGCGGCCTCCACGCCGGGGCCAACCCTATCTCCGGGGATTTCTCCCTCCAGAGCGGCGGATTCCTCATTGAGAACGGCAAGAAGACCTCCCCCATCAAGTCCTTCACCGTGGCGGGGAACTTCTTTGCCATGCTCTCCGCCATCCGCGACATCGCCTCCAACCTGGAGCCCCCCAGAGGCGGCGGCGCTACAGGCTTTACATCCCCCAGCGTCTTAGTGGACGGCCTCACCGTGGCCGGGAAATAACCGTACAGATCTTACGGGCCGGAGCTGTCTCCGGCCCATTTTTCGGGAGGAAAAAAGAATGCTGCTTATCAAAAACGGCCTTATCCACGACGCCGTGGAGCGGGAGCCCTACAGGGCGGACATCCTGGTTGACGGGGGCAAAATCCGGTCGATAGGGGAGGGCCTTACCGCCCCCGGCGGCGCGGAGGTCCTGGACGCCGCGGGGCTGGACGTGTGGCCCGGCTTTGTGGACGCCCACACCCACATCGGCCTGGACGGCTCCGGCATCGGCTTTGAGGGCCGGGACTACAACGAGATGAACGACATCTGCTGCCCGCAGCTCCGGGCCATCGACGGCATCAACCCCATGGACCCCAGCCTCAAGGCCGCCCGGGACGCTGGAGTCACCACCGTCTGCACCGGCCCCGGCAGCGCCAACGTCCTGGGCGGGACCTTCACCGCCATCAAGACCGCGGGCCGCCGCGTGGACGATATGATCG
This sequence comes from uncultured Oscillospiraceae bacterium, assembly GCA_947632155.1. Classification (GTDB taxonomy): domain Bacteria; phylum Bacillota; class Clostridia; order Oscillospirales; family Oscillospiraceae; genus RUG626. The sequence goes on along the minus strand of CANROF010000047.1, from coordinate 16,572 downwards.
TGAAAGCCGAGGTGGCCATGAAGTGCGCCTTCGGCGAGAATCCCAAGCGGTGCTACCGGGACAAGTGCGACTCCACCCGCATGTCCACCGCCGCCATCCTCCGCCGCGCCCTCTTTGACGCCCGGGACTACAGGGCCCGGAAGGACGCCGCGAATGGGGATATTTCCAAGACGCCCAAATTCGATATGAAGATGGAGGCCCTGATTCCCGTCTTAGAGCGGAAGATCCCCCTAAAAGCCCACGCCCACCAGGCCAACGACATCTTCACCGCCCTTCGCATCGCCCACGAGTTTGACGTCATGATCACCTTGGAGCACGTTACCGAGGGCCACCTTATCGCGGAGGAGCTGGCCGCCGAGCACGTCCCCCTGGCCGTGGGGCCCACCCTGACCCACGCCTCCAAATTCGAGCTCCAGAACAAGAGCTGGGAGACGCCGGGGGTGCTGGCAAGGGCCGGGTGCGACGTCTCCATCATCACCGACAACTCCGTGATTCCCCAGCAGTACCTGCCCCTTTGCGCCGGGATGGCCGTCAAGGCCGGCATGGACCCCTTTGACGCCCTGCGCGCCATCACGATAAACGCCGCCAAACACGCGGGCGTGGCCGACCGGGTGGGCTCCCTGGAGCCCGGCAAGGACGCGGACATCGTCCTCACGGATGGGTGCCCCTTCGAGGTGTTCCACGAGGTGAAATACGTCTTTATCGACGGCAAGCGGGTATAAATTTCAAAATTTGCGTAAAATACCCGGGACATCCAAAAATGTCCCGGATATTTTTTTATTTTCCTGTTGACAAACAACCGTATTACTTGTATAATACGGTCATGGAACTGTATTAGTCGATTAACACAGTTTGAGGGGGTGAGGCCATGGTGTCGTTTTCGGATTTCCCGGCGGAGGGGGAGGGGCCCATCTATCTGCGCATCGTCCGGTTCATCCGCTCCGGGGTGGCCTCCGGGCGGATAGCCGACGGGGACGAGCTGCCCTCCCGGCGGGTGGTGTCGGCGCTTTTGGGCGTCAACCCCAACACCGTCCAGAAGGCCTACCGGCTCTTGGAGGAGGAGGGGCTGATGATCTCCCGTTCCGGGGCAAAAAGCTTCGCCCGGGTGACGCCGGAGCTTCGGGAGGCCGCCCGGGAGAAGATACAGCGGGAGGAGCTCTCCGCCCTGGTGTCGGCCCTGCGGCGCGGGGGGATGGAGAAGGACGCGGCCCTGGCGCTCATATCCCGGCTTTGGGACGAGGACGCGTCGATAACGGAGGGGGAAGAGGAATGAAAAAATATGTGTCCGTATTCGGACTATGGGCGGCCATGACCTTCTGGCCCTGCGCCGCCGTGTGGGTGTTCATGACGGCGGCGGAGCTCATCTTCGCCTTTGTGAAGCTGCCCTCCGGGGCCGCAAGCTTCGGCTATTGGCGTTTTTCGGAGTTTATAGGGACCCTGGGCCCGGGGAAGGTATACGGCATCGCTATGGCGCTGATGTGCCTGGCCCTCTATCTGCCCTGCCGGAACGCCAGCCGTTTGCGGCTTGCGCGCCTGGCGGTGGGGGAGCGGGCCGCGGCGGCGGCCCAGGCGGCGTGCGGCCTCTGCTGGCTGTTGGCGATGTGGGCGGCGCAGCTTGGCGTATTCTGCGTGATCTTGCTGCGGTATCTCGCGCTTCTGGGCGTGAAGGCCACGGCCCTGGACATGCTGGTCAACGCCTATCAGACCCCGCTCTTCCACTGGATGTTGCCCCTGCGGGACTGGCAGGTGTGCCTCATCATGGCGCTTATCGAGTTGGGACTGGCGCTCAATGTGGCCGGGGACTGCCTCTATGCCCGCGCCCGGGGCGGATTTCCGGTTTGGTCCATCGTCACGGGCTTCGCGGCGGCCATGTGCGTCGGGCGGCGCGTTGACTCGGAGGGGTGGTTCGGTATCGCCCTCTGCGCGCTGACGGTGGGCGTGGGCGTCGTGAGGCTCTGGACCTATAAGGAAACGGAGGCATAGTGATGCGCGGCAAATTGAAGCTCCCGGTCCCGCCGGGCAGGGACTCCGGGATGCAATTAACGAACACCGCCCTGGCCCTGGGCGCGGTATTCCTCTGGAGCCTGGGCGCGCCCCTGGATATGCACCGCTCCTGGCAGGCCGTGGTCCGGGCGGCTGAGCTCGGGACGCGGTACACCGAGCCCACGCTCTCCGGGACGCTGGGCACGGCGCTCTACGGCTTCGCGGGGGTGGCGCTGGGGATGGCGGTGCTGGCCATACGCAATTACCTGTCCCTCCGGGAGGGCAGCAGGGCCGATTACCTGGCGCGGCGCCTGCCGAACCGGTGGGAGAGGCACATCTGGTGCCTGGCCGTCCCCATTGTGGGGGCGCTGGCGTCGGCGATACTGGCCGCGGCGCTGTATTTCCTCTACCGCGGGTACTTTTTCTACTGCCGGGACGCCGCCCGGGCCGTGATTGCGAGCTTGTAAGGAGGTCGGACTATGCTTGAGCTTAAGGATGTCAAAAAGAGCTACGGATGGAAAAGGGCGCTGGACGGCGTGAGTCTCACGGTGGCGCCGGGGGAAATCGTGGGCCTCTTCGGCGAGAACGGCGCGGGGAAGACCACCCTCATGAAGTGCGCCTTGGGCTTACTCGGCTTCGGCGGGAAGGTCACGCTTGACGGCGAGCCGGTGACGCGCCGGAACATCGCGCGGCTGAGCTTCGCCACGTGTGAGCACTCCTTTTTCCCCAATCTTCCGGCGGAGAGCCACAGGGACTTCTACCGGGCCCACTTCCCAAAATGGCGGGATAAGCGGTATACGGCGCTGACGGAGTTTTTTGATCTGCCCCGCCATACCGCCGCGGGCAGACTCTCCACGGGTCAGCAAAACCAGTTGGAGGTCATCCTGGCCCTGTGCCAGGGGGCGGACTATATCCTCATGGACGAGCCATTCGCGGGGAACGACGTCTTCAACCGGGAGGACTTCTACAAGGTGTTCCTGGGAATCCTGGAGCCGGAGGAGGCCGTTCTCATCTCCACCCACCTCATCGCGGAGGTGGAGAACTTCATAAGCCGCGCGGTGCTCATAAGGGGCGGAAAAATATTGGGCGATACCCGGGTGTCCGACCTGGAGGACCGGGGAGAGACGCTGCTGGGGTATGTGAAGAGCTCCTACGGCTACAGGCCCGGGAGGGTCGCGGACGCCCTAGACAGGCTCTCCGGGGAGGAGGACGGACAGAAATGAAACACGCCATTGCCCTTATCCTCATCGCGGCGCTGTCCCTGGGGACGCTCATCGGCGCCGGCGCGGCGCTGGCGGCGGGGGAGGACGACGTCCGGGCCGTGGAGGAGACGCTTTTCGGCGACCGGGCCGCCGCGGCGGGGCTTACGCTCACCTACCGCGTGGATATTCCCGGCACGTCCGTGGGATGGGAGATCACCGCCGGATTTGAGGACGGCGGGGTCCGAAGCGCGAGCCGGTTTTTGTGGAAACCGGAGCCGGATGAGCGGATGACCATTGATCTATACAACAGGATGTCTTTCCAAATGGCGCCGGACACCCTGGAGGTGGAGGAAAGCTTGACGGGAAGCCGGTACACGGACGTCCGGGAGGTGCTGCCGGACGAGAGCGTGCGGCTGGCGCTCATGTGCCGGGACGTGGCGGAGCGCACCCCGGCGGGGAGCAGCCGGACCGAGCTTTTGAGGCTCGCGGACTACGGCATGGAGCTCTTCGACTGGGATGTGACGGCCCTGCGGGGGCCCTCCAAGGTGACGTTTTCCGCCCAGGACCTGGATTTTCTTCGAAAACAATTTTCCCTGGACGCGGCGGGGTATTTCCTCACGGTCACCGTCACAAAGGACGGGCAGGGGCATATAACGAGCCTGCGCACCCGCCTTACGGACAGGGGGGAGGTGGACCCGGAAACGGAGCAGGGGAGCGGCGCCTCCGGCGAGGCGCTGGATAACCGCACCGCCACGGCCCTCAGTAGGCGGGGGATGTGGCTCTTCCCGTCGGTGCTTGACGGGGAGGGGCGGGAGCTGGTGAATTTTGCCCAGGGCAGCGGCGTCTACTTCATCCCGGTCCGCGAGGCCGACCCCTACGCCGCGGACACGAAGAGCATGCGGCTCCTCACGCCCCGGACCGGGACGCCGGTGAGCCTGGAGCTCCGGGATGAGGGGCGGGTTTTGGAGCTTCTGAGCCTCGTGGACGGCGTTTTCACGCTCACGGCCCTGGACCCGGAGAGCGGCGAGGTTTTGGAGGAGTGCGCCCTCTTTGAGAGCGGGGACGCGCAGCTTTACACCGTCATCGAGGGCGAGGGGTGTGAGCTTATCGTCCTCCGCGACGGGCGGTACGCCCTCGTGACCTACGAGGACGGCCGCCCCCGGACGGCTCTGCGGGGCGAAATGGACCTCGACATGCTGATTGGGGAGACGCCGCTGCGCTGGAGATTGGTGGGGCGCGATTCGCTCCTTGCCTTTGACGGGGCTCGCTGCGCGCTTGTTTCCCCGAACGAGGGCATCGTCGCGGTGCTGGAGAAAGAGGGGCTCGCGTACATCGGGCGGCTGCGCGGCCTTGATGTCTACGACTACCCCGCGTGGCCCACCGGGGCGACATTTAAGACGCGGTGAGTGATTGTGCCCCATTGTTGTTTCAATAATTGGGAAATATAAACAAATATATGAATGACATGAGCCATTATTTTCCCCGGACTTGCAAAAGCCGGGGAAAATTCTTTCATATTTTTATTTTTTCTTTACAACCAGAAAATAGTTTGTTAAAATGCAAATAGCAGTTTTTGCATACTATATGTGGGATAGAGGTGTGTCCTGTTTTGAGAAAGAGCGGAATATTGATGCCGGTGGCCTCGCTGCCGTCAAAGTACGGCGTGGGGACGCTGGGACTGGAGGCGTACAACTTTGTTGATATGCTGGCAAGCGCCGGGGTGAAGATATGGCAGATACTGCCCCTGAACCCCCTGGGCTACGGGAATTCCCCCTATCAGCCGCTGTCCTCCTTCGCCGGGGATGAGATCTACATAGACTTAAACCTCCTCAGCGCCGAGGGCCTCATCACCGTCGCCCCCAGGGAGTACGCCGGGAGCGAGCCCGACCGCATCGACTACGACGGAGCCCGCCGCCACAAGGAGGAGTACCTGCGCCTGGCCTACCGGAGATTTTCCGGCGGGAGGGAGTACGAGGACTTCTTAAAATACGACTGGGTGTACCCCTACGCCGTTTTTGTGGCGCTGAAGACCCAGAACGGGCTCAAAAGCTGGACCGAGTGGCCCCAGGAGCAGCGCAACTGGATCATCGACCGCAAATACGACATCTCCCACCTGAAGGACGAGATCGGTTATCGGATGTTCGCCCAGTTCATGTTTTACAAGCAGTGGATGAGCCTTAAATCCTACGCCAACTCCAAGGGCATCGAGATCATGGGGGACATCCCGTTCTACGTGGGCCTCGACTCCCTGGACGTCTGGTCCAGCCGGGAGGACTTCCTTATAAACGGCGACGGCGTTCCCTCCTTCATCGCCGGCGTGCCGCCGGATTACTTCAACGAGGACGGACAGCGCTGGGGCAACCCCATCTACGACTGGGACCGGCTCCGGAAAAACGGCTTTAGGTTCTGGATCGAGCGCCTTCGCTACTCCGCCGTGCTCTATGACATCCTGCGCATCGACCACTTCCGGGCCTTTGACACCTACTGGAAGATACCCGCCTCCTGTCCCACGGCCAGGGTGGGCGAGTGGATCGAGGCGCCGGGGTATGAGCTCTTTGACGAGATCTACCGCGTGCTGCCGAATATCAAGATCGTGGCGGAGGACCTGGGCGACCTGCGCCCGGAGGTCCTGGTGCTCCGGGACCACTACGGCCTCATGGGCATGAACGTGGCGGAGTTCACCGTGCTGGAGCCCAAGGACACAAAGCGCCAGCTCATCTACACCGGCACCCACGACAACCAGACCGCCGCCGGGTGGTACAGGGACCTGCCCGCCAGGGAGCGCTTCAAAGTCTCCAACGTCCTTTTGAAATACGGCAGCCCCAAGTCGCCCATCAGCAAGCGGCTCATAAAATACGTCATGGACAGCCGCGCGGACATCGCCATCGTCCCCATGTCGGACATCTTGGGCTATGACGACCGGGCGCGCCTCAACACCCCCGGCACCGTGGGAAGCCCCAACTGGGAGTGGCGGCTTCCGGATTGGGCGCCCTTCAAGCGGCGCATCCCGGCGCTCCGGGAGCTGATCATGGAGACGAAGCGTGGCTGAGAGCGGAAATTGGCTGGAGAGCATATACTCCGACGGCTCCGGGCTCTTTGTCAGCGACCCCGCGCCGGGGCTCTTTGACACGGTGACCGTCCGCCTGCGGATTTTTGAAGACGCTCCGGTACGGCACGTCTACCTGCGCTCCCTGCACAACGGGATGCAGGAGGTCCGCGAGATGCGCCCGGCGTTCCTCCGCGGCGGACTGCGTTACTATGAGTGCCCGCTCAAAATTACCGAAACGAGGATACAGTATCAGTTCTACATAGCCGCGGACGGGCAGATCTACTACTACACCCAGCGGGGCGTCACGACGTATCTTCCCGACAACACATACGATTTTGTGCTGCTGGCGGACTACGTCCAGCCCGCCTGGGTGCGGGAGAGCGTCTTTTATCAAATATTCCCCGAGCGTTTTTATAACGGCGACAGGACAAACGACGTCGCGGATGGGGAGTACCTGGTGGACGGGCGCCCCACCATTCATGTGGCCGATTGGAGCTCCCCGCCCATGGACTATGAGCGCGGCCGCTGCGCCGATTTTTACGGCGGGGACCTTGCGGGCGTGCGGGAAAAGCTGCCATACCTAAAGAGGCTGGGCGTCACGGCCATATACCTCAACCCCATCTTCACGGCCCCGTCGGTACACAAGTACGACTGCATCGACTATTTCCACGTTGACCCGCATTTCGGCGGGGACGGGGCGTTGGCGGAGCTGACGGCCGCGGCCCACGCCCTGGGCATCCGCGTTATTTTGGACATCTCCATTAATCACACGGGCTGTGCCCACAGGTGGTTTAACAGGGACGGCGAATTTTTCCCAAAATCGGAGGGTGCTTACAATAACCCGGATTCCCGCGAGCGTGACTACTACTTCTTCGGACCGGGGAACACGTATCACGCCTGGGCCGGGGTGAAGAGCCTGCCGACGCTCAATTACACCTCCGATTCCCTGAGAGACGAGGTCTACCGCGGGCCCGGCTCGCTCCTGCGCAAGTGGCTCCGGGCGCCGTACTCCATCGACGGCTGGCGTTTTGACGTGGCGGACACCTTCGGCCGCCGGGACGACGTACAGCTCGCCCACCGGCTCTGGCCGGAGATTCGCCGGGCCATCCGGGAGGAGGCCCCGCAGGCGTACATCCTGGCCGAGGACTGGGGCGACTGCGCCGGATACCTCCAGGGCGGCGAGTGGGACTCGCCCATGAATTACTTCTCCTGCGCCCGGCCCATACGCCGGTTTTTCGGCCAGGCCGACCACTTCGTGGACAGGATCCCCGGGCTCCGGGAGCTTCGCGGGAGGATGCCGGCGGAGGACCTGGCACAGGCGGTGACCCAGCACTACGCCAAGCTCCCGTGGGCCTTGCAGGAAAATCAGTTCAACCTCATCGACAGCCACGACATCTCGCGGCTCCACAACGACCCGGAGATCAGCTTCGCCGCCTGGCGGTGCGCCGTTATTTTCCAGTTCATCCTGCCGGGCGCGGCAAGCATCTACTACGGCGACGAGGCCGGCATCGGCGGGACCCTGGGCACCAACGAGGGCTGCCGCTGGCCCATGCCCTGGGATACGGACATTGAGGGGACGGAGAGCTTTGAGGTCTACAGCGCCCTCTGCCGGCTCAAAAGGGAAAGCTCCGCTCTGAAATACGGCGGGATGAAGATTCTACGCGCCCGGGAAAACGTCTTTGCCATGGCGCGCTTTACAGGCGACGAGGCCGTGGCGGCGGTCATCTCCAACAGCCCGGAGTGCCGGGAGGTCACGCTGGACCTGTCCCTTTTTGGCGCTCTAACGCCGGAGGGGGAGCGCGACGCGCTGGGCAGGCCCCTGCCGGTGGCTTCCTGCCGCGGCGGAGCGCTGAAGCTGAGCCTTGAGCCGGAGGGCGGGTATATTTTCACCTGCCGCATGGCGTGACACCGCCCCCGGGCGACGCGTACAATGGGTAAGGTGACGGGAGTCGAACCGCGCCGCTCCACGCGGGCCCTTTTCGGCGCTTTTCCGTTTGTCGTCGTTGCCTTGCGTCAGCAAGGCTGCCTCCTCCGCGCGGAAAATCACTCGAAAATTGCTCCGCGTGGAGTGCGCAGCAGTTTCTGGCGAGCGGATTTGTGTCCAGGCAAGGAAAAGTCCGCAGGGAATACTTCCGTATTGTCAAGGACTTTGACGCCGCATGGGCGCAAATCCGCTCACCAGAAACCGACGCGGGTTCAACTCCCGTAACCTTAAGGCGCGCGTAGAGCGCGGCCCGTTGGAGTGGATGCCATGCACACATACACGGTGCGAAAAGGGGAGAGCGTCAGGTCCGTGGCCGCCAAATTCGCCGTCCCGGAGCCGGCACTTGCCCGGGAAAATCCCACGCCCTTTTACGAGGGCCAGCGAATCACCGTCCCGGTGGACATACTTTTTCTTCCCCCGGAGGCGGCGGAGGACGCTTCGGAATACTACCAGGTCCCGGAGAGCGCAATCTTCCGGTGCCCGGACGGAGCGAACATCCTCTTTACGTAAAAGCGGGAGCAGGCGCGCGGCGTCTGCTCAGCCTGTCGAAAAAGCCCTGACGGGCTTTTCCGACAAGGGGAACGTGCGGGAAATTTTCGCTGAATTTTGCGAAATTCAGCGAAAATTTCCCTGCTGTCGCCCTGCGCGCACGCCCGAAGGGCGCACTACGACTTGCTAAGAGCCGCCGCATAGCGGCGGTTGCTCGCTTGCATGGCGCCTGCGGGCGCCAGCTTGTGCGACAAAAGGAATTTTTTCCAAGGCACATGTCCTTGGAAAAAATATTGAAATTGAGTTTTTGACAAACTGAGCAGGCGCCGCGGCGCCTGCTCCTTAATTATTATCAGCGTGCGAGTATGGTGCAAGTGGCTTCCCAGCTTCGTAAGATCCGCACATCCGAAAAGCCCGCCTCCTTTAAAACCTGAATCTCATGCTCCGCCGTCAGCGGCGTGTCATAGTAGTATTCAAGCTCAAGCCCCATGCCGCAGCCCAGGTCGAGCACTTTCGCGCCATGCTCCGGCGGCAGCAGGGCCGCGGTATACGGATAAAATTCCTCCGCGCCCGCGATCTCCGTCCGCATATGCTCGTCATACCCATTCAAGCGGGCGGCGAAGAAAGCGTCCATTTTCTCAAGCTTCATAGTCTCAGTTATCCGCGATGAATTCGCCGCTCTCGCCGAAATTCCAGAAGCCCCGGACGCCGGCGTTATCGGCGGCCACCTGGAACTGGTATTTGGCGATGCCAAGGTCCATATACATCATGTCGTTTTTCTTCTCCCTCCACAGCCGCATGGTGACGAGCCCTTCACGGTAGACGACGTTCACCGGCTGCTGATTCACCGCCGAGGGGCCGGCCTTGACGGCCTCCGCTCCGGCGCGGACCCAGGCGGGGAGGGAGGGGTAGGGGTGATCGGCCTCCACGAAAGCCTCCGTTTTTCGGTCCTTGGCGCGAATGCGGGAGCGTATGGTCCGCTGCATGAGGGGCGTCTTGGCCGCGGCATACCCGATGGGGACCACGGCCCAGAGCTTCTCGCCCTCGCCGATTTCCGGGCTTACCGACTTGCGGTCATAGGTCCCCGCCACCCAGCAGGTCCCCAGCCCCAGGGAAACCGCCTTCAATATGAGCTTTTCGCCGAAATACCCCACCAGCTCGCCGCCGGGCCCGTCCCCGGGACCCACAAGGAGCGCGCATGTGTAGACCTCCCCGGCAAACATGGCGGGGGCCAGCTTCACCGCCGGCTTTTTGGCGTCATTCCTGTCCACGAGCTGAAAGCGCAGCCCCGCGGCGGAATTGCACTCGTCGATGACGGCCCGGAGCTCGGAGACGATCTCAGGCGCCAGGGGCCTTTTCTCGTAGGCGCGGACGGAAATACGGGCGCGAAGCGCCTCAAACTCAGTCATTTTCACCCTCCATTTGCATTTTTATACTGATCTCCTTTAAAAAGTAGACAGTTGAAAAATGTCTGCTTTTTATAGCGTGAAGCGCGTAGGAGATCATATGAGACGTCTTTTTGGCGGCTTTGCCGCCAAAAAGAGCGACGCGTTTAGCGGCGCTTCTCCAATAAAAAGTCTACTTTTTATTGGAGAATAGTATTATAAACGGATTTTATCACAGGTATTGTGCAATATCAAGAAGCTTTTAATAATTTTTCCATATTCATTTGACAAGATTCACAAAATATACTATACTGATTATAACTATGTACCAGGGAGGGTGTTTATGGGCGATTTTCGTGTTATCGAGGTCAAGCAGAGCGTCTTTGCCGACAACGACAGGCGGGCGGAGGAGCTGCGGCGGCAAAACCGTGAAAAGGGGCTCTTCCTTTTGAATCTCATGTCCTCGCCGGGGGCGGGGAAGACCACGCTGCTGACCCGGACCATTGAGCTCCTGGGCGGCGATCTGCGCATCGGCGTCATGGAGGCGGACATCGACTCCGACGTGGACGCGCAGCGCATATCCCGCACCGGCGCCAGGGCCATCCAGCTCCACACCGGCGGCATGTGCCACCTGGACGCCGAGATGACGGCCCAGGGCCTGGCGGGGCTGGAGACAGGGGAGCTGGACCTGGCGATCCTGGAGAACGTGGGGAATCTTGTGTGCCCGGCGGAGTTCGACACCGGGGCATCCAAGAACGCCATGATTCTCTCGGTGCCGGAGGGGGACGACAAGCCCCTCAAGTACCCGCTGATGTTTTCCATATGCGACGTGGTGGTCATAAACAAGGTGGACGTGCTGCCGTACTTCGACTTCGACATGGAAAAATGCCGCGAAAACATCCTCATGCGCAACCCCAACGCAAGGATCATCCCCGTCTGCGCCCGCACCGGAGAGGGCGTGGAGGCCTGGGCCGACTGGCTCCGGGAACAGGTCAAAAAATGGAGAGAAAAATAAGGGAGGACTAAAAAATGGATATGACAAAGGTCTACGAGAGCTGGCCGGCCAACCACAAGCACGATAAGCCCAGCCGGGAAAAAATCGTAAAGCTGGGCCGAAAGATCACGGACGTCATGGACCACAAGCTGGGCGGCGTCAAGGTGGAGGACCCGGAATACTGGGGCCTTGCGGAGCTCATCACCGACGAGATGGCCGATGTGGCGCTGAAAATGAAGCTCCGGGAGCACTACACCTTTGCCCAACTGTGTCAGCTCTGTGAGATTCCGGAGGACAAGCGGGAGGAATTTCAGAAGCTCCTGGACGAGATGACCTATGTGGGCCTTTTGGAGTACGACTACGGCAACCACTACGACCACAACGGACGCGCCGCGCCCCAGTCCGAGCGCCGGTACCTGCTGCCCATCTTCGTCCCCGGCATCGCGGAGCTGTTCAACATGGAGGAGCGCCATGACGAAAACGGCCTGCCCGTGGACAACCCGCGGCTTGCGGCGCACCCGGACGTGGCCAGCTTCTTTGAGCGCATGACCTATCTGCCCCTGGCGGGCATCACCCAGATGGTGCCTCCCGGAGGCGGCGGCATCGGTATGCACGTCATCCCGGTGGAGAAGGCCATCTCCATGGAGAACAAGTCCCTGGACTTGGAGCACATCTCCTACTGGCTCAAAAAGTACGAGGGGCACATCGGCGTGGGCCAGTGCTCCTGCCGCGCCTCCCGGAAAGTCCTGGGGGACGGCTGCCCCGACGACCAGTACGGCTGGTGCATCGGACTTGGCGACTTCGCCGACTACTGCCGGGAAACCGGCAAGGGCCGGGACATCACCGTGGACGAGGCCCTGGCAATTTTGAAACGGGCCGAGGACAACGGCTTTGTCCACCAGGTCACCAACATCGACGGTGAGAACAAGATCTTCGCCATATGTAACTGCAACGTGCAGATCTGCAACGCCCTGCGGACCTCACAGCTTTTCAACACCCCGAATCTTTCCCGCTCCGCTTACGTGGCCCACGTCAACAAGGACAACTGCGTGGCCTGCGGCCGGTGTGTGGAGAAGTGCCCCGCCGGCGCTTTGAAGCTGGGCCAGAAGCTCTGCGACAAAGAGGGGCACGAGATAAAATATCCCCGCATCGAGGACCCGGCGGACACCAAGTGGGGCAAGGACAAGTGGGACCCCGAGTACCGGGACCACAACCGGATAAACTGCCATGAGACAGGCACCTCCCCCTGCAAAACCGCGTGCCCGGCGCACATCGCCGTCCAGGGCTACCTCAAAATGGCCGCCCAAGGGAGATACCGGGAGGCCCTGGCCCTCATCAAGCGTCAGAACCCGTTCCCGGCCGTCTGCGGACACGTCTGCAACCGCCGGTGCGAGGACGCCTGCACCCGGGGCACCATCGACAGGGCCGTGGCCATCGACTCCGTGAAGCGCTTCATCGCCGAGCAGGACCTGAAGTCCGAGACTCGCTATGTGCCCAAGGTCGTCATCCCCGCCAGCATCCACATGGACCACTTCGACGAGAAGATCGCCATCATCGGCGGCGGCCCCGCGGGCCTGTCCGCGGCCTTCTACCTGGCCGAGACGGGCTACAAGCCCACGGTCTTTGAGAAAAACCCGCTGCCCGGCGGTATGCTCCAGTACGGCATCCCCTCCTACAAGCTGGAAAAGGACCTGGTGGCCGCCGAGATCGACGTCCTCAGAGAAATGGGCGTCGAAATAAAAACCGGCGTGGAGGTCGGCAAAGACGTCACCATCCCGGAGCTTCGCGCCCAGGGCTATAAGGCTTTCTACATAGCCATCGGCTGCTCCGCCGGAAGAAAGCCCGGCGTGCCCGGCGACGACGCCCCGGAGTGCCTTACCGCCATCGACTACCTGCGGGAGTCCAACTGCGGCGAGAGGCCCTACTCCGGCCGCGTCGTGGTGGTGGGCGGTGGGAACGTGGCCATTGACGCCGCCCGCGTCAGCGCCCGCTCCGGCGCCCAAAGCGTCACCATGCTGTGCCTGGAGGGTCCCAAGGAGATGCCCGCCTCCGACCAGGAGGTCCGGGAGGCCGTGGAGGACGGCGTCACCATCAAGAACGGCTGGGGCCCCATGGAGGTCCTGACCCAGGACGGGCACGTCACCGGCATCGTCTTCAAAAAATGTCTCAGCGTCTATGAGGGCAAGGGCCGCTTCGCCCCGAAGTACGACGAGGACGACACCATTACCTTAGAGTGCGACCGCGTCATCTTCGCCATCGGCCAGAAGGTCGTCTGGGGCGACATGCTCCGCGATACCAAGGTTGAGCTCAACCGCGCCGGGTATCCCCAGGCGGACACCCTCACCTTCCAGACGGCGGAGCCCGACATCTTCGTGGGCGGCGACGTCTTCACCGGCCCCAAGTTCGCCATTGACGCCATTGCCCAGGGCCACTACGCCGCCGAGTCCCTCCACCGCTACGTCCACAACGCCCACATGACCATCGGCCGCAACAGGTGGGAATTCATCGAGCTTGACAAGGACAACATAAAGGTCGAGTCCTACGACAACTCCTCCCGCCAGCGCGAGGGCGTGGACGCCGCAAAGGGCGCCTTCAGCGACGCCTCCGTCACCTTCACCGAGTCCCAGGTCCGCATTGAGACTGCCCGGTGCCTTGGCTGCGGCGCCACCGTGGTTGACCCCAACAAGTGCATCGGCTGCGGCGTCTGCACCACCAGGTGCGAGTTTGACGCCATCCACCTTCAGCGCGACAGGCCCGAGTGCACCAAGATGGTGAAGGCCGAGGACAAGTTCAAATACATCCTGCCCTACGCCGCCAAACGCGCCGCCAAGATCGCCGTCAAGAGGAAAGAGAAATAATGCACGAGCTGGGCGTTGTGTTTTACGTCATCCGGGACGTGAAGGCCGTGGCGGAGGAAAACAAGGTACAGCGCGTGGAGTCCGTGACTCTGGAAATCGGCGAGGTTTCCGGCGTCGTCCACCACCTTTTGGAGGACTGCTGGAAGTGGGCCGTCAAAAAAGAGCCCATTATGGATGAGGCCCGGCTCCTCATCGAGGAGATTCCCGCCGTCACCCACTGTGAGGCCTGCGGGGAGGACTACGAGACGGTGAAATACGCCAAGATCTGTCCCCGCTGCGGCTCCGACCGGACGTATCTCATCCAGGGAAACGAGTTCAACATCAAGGAAATCGGTGTGACCTGAGGGAACGCCTTTCCGATAAGCGAATTATTCATTGGAGGTAATCTTACTATGACCGCATGGTATCTGGTGCTGTGCCTTGTCATTTTGGGCATCGCCTACGTCTTCTTTAACTACATGAGGATAAAGAAGATGAAGGAGGGCACCGCCGAGATGGCGGAGATGGCCGGCATCATCCGCTCCGGCGCCAACACATTTATGCTCACCGAGTATAAGAGCATCTGCCTCGTGCTGGTGGTGGTCGCCGCGATCTTCACGCTTTTCATTGAAAAGACCTCGGGCCTCAGCTTCCTTCTGGGCGGGGCCATGAGCTCCGTGGTGTGCGTTCTTGGCATGAAGAGCGCCACCTACGCCAACGTCCGCACCGCCAACCGCGCCCGGGAGAGCCTGTCCATCGGGGAGACGGTGAAGGTCGCCCTTTGCGGCGGGTCCGTCTCGGGCCTGGCGGTGCAGACCTTCGGGATGCTGGGCCTCTTGCTCATCCTGATCGTCCAGGGCGGCGTTGACCACACCAGCGTCAGCACGGGGCTCATTAAGCTTGGCGGTATGGCCTGCAACCCCACCGTCATGCGCATCTCCACGTATTCTCTGGGATGCTCCATCGTGGCCATGTTCAACCGCGTGGCCGGGGGCAACTACACCAAGGCCGCGGATATCAGCTCCGACATCCTGGGCAAGATCCGCCACGACCTCCCGGAGGACGACAGCCGCGTGCCCAACACCATCGCGGACTTCATCGGTGACAACGTCAACGACATCGCCGGCAACTGCTCCGACCTTTTGGAGTCCTTCGTGGCCACCATGTCCGCGTCCATCATGATCGCAGTGACGCTCTATCAGACCCACGGCTCCAAGGACGCCATCACCGACGCCACCTTCAACGCCACCGTCATGTTCCCCATCATCCTGGCCGCCTGCGGCCTTGTGGGGTGCCTGGTGGGACTGCTCATCGCAAATCTCAAGAAGATGGGCGACAACCCCTCCCATGAGCTCGATATGTCCACCTGGATCTCCGCGGGCCTCACCGTCGTCCTCGGCGGCGCGGCATCCTATGTCATCTTCGGCAAGCTGGGCGCGGCGGGGAACCTCTATGAGGATTTCCTCCTGGGCTGGGCGTCCCCCTGGGTATCCGCCGTCATGGGCATCATCTCCGGCGTGGCTATCGGCGTCATCACCGAATACTACACTTCCACCGACCATAAGCCCACCCGGGAGCTCGCGGAGATCTGCGAGGAGGGCGAGGCCTTCGTCGTCACCAAGGGCGACGCCATCGGCTCCCGGTCCTGCCTCCTCCCGGTGCTGCTCATCGCCATCGCGCTTCTCATATCCGGCAAGGTCTGCGGCACCTACGGCATCGCCATCTCCGCCCTCGGTATGCTGGCCTTCGTAGGCGCCACCGTCTCCATCGACGCCTTCGGCCCCATCGCCGACAACGCCGGGGGTCTGGCCGAGTCCTGCCACTTAGACCCCGACGTGCGGAAGATAACCGATAAGCTGGACGCCGTGGGTAATACCACCGCCGCCATCGGCAAGGGCTTCGCCATCGGCTCCGCCGCCTTCGCCACCGTGTCCCTGATCGTGGCCTATGTTGGCAACTACACCGACATCGGCGCGGAGCTGAGCCTCAACTTCGCCTCCTTCTTCGTTGTGGCAGGGGGAATCCTGGGCGGCGCGCTGGTGGAGTACTTCTCCGCCATGCTCACCGACAACACCATCGACTCGGCCAAGATCATGGCCGACGAGGGCGACAAGATGATGTCCATCCCCGGCGTCATCGAGGGGAAGGTCAAGCCCGACTACAACAAGATGATCCGCCTCGCGGCCCAGGAGGCCATACGGAAGATGGTCCTGCCCTCCGTGCTGGCGCTGCTCATCCCCGTGGTGGGCGGACTCCTCTTCGGCGTGCAGTTCGTGGGCGGCATCTTAGTGGGCGCCACCATCGTGGCTATCCCCAGGGCCATCTTCATGGGCAACTCCGGCGGGGCCTTTGACAACGCCAAGAAATACATCGAGGGCGAGAACATCCCCGGTCATGGCAAGGGCACCTCGGCCCACAAGGCCGCCGTCACCGGCGACACCATCGGCGACACCCGCAAGGACGTGGTGGGCGTGGCCCTGGACATCTTCATCAAGCTCATGTCCACCGTCGCCAATACCCTGGCCCCGGTCCTGAAGAACATCGCGCTCATAAAGTAAGTATAAACAACTAAGGGGCTGTGAAAAAAGTCCCCACACAGAAAAAGAGAGTCGCCAGGGGTGGCGGCTCTCTTTTGTTTGTGGTATAATT
>CANROF010000046.1 GCA_947632155.1 uncultured Oscillospiraceae bacterium | reverse complement strand
GCTGGTCTTTCAAATTACGGAATAGGGGCGGTTGCCTATCAAATCATTGTGTTACTTTACCGCACATGAGCATTGGCGTAGGGCAGCCAGTTATCTACCAGATAGTGGAGACGGTCCGTGGCGCGGTCCTCCATGTAGAAGACGCTGTTGTAGTACTCGGGGAGGATGAGCCTGGGGCCGTAGACCTCGTACTGGCCCTTGAGCTCGCCGGCGCTGCGGCCGTACTTGGCCTTGGCGTCCTCGTCGGAGATGACCTGCCAGACGCCGCTCTGGTCCTTCTCGGAGAAGTAGATGCCGATGGGGGCGTACTGGAGCTGCATGACAGTCTCGCCGTCATACCACTGGTCGAAGTAGCGGAGCAGGCCCTCGGGGTTGCCGCAGGCGGAGGTGATGTTGAGGTTCCCGGAGGTGATGGGGGTGCCGGCGCGGAGGGTCAGGTTGCAGGTGTTCTCATAAGCGGTGCCCTTGGGGCCCTTCAGCGGGGGCAGGAACACATAGTCACTGGCCTTGTCGCCGGCGATCTCGTTGATCTCCCACCAGGTGGTGACGCCCACGCGGCCCTGGGAGACTTTGGCGATGAGCTGAGAGGTGGACTGGGAGAACATCTCCAGGTCCATCAGGCCCTCGCGGAACCACTGGGAGATGTAGGAGACGGCGTCGCGGTACTTGTCGGTGGCGCAGACGAACTCCACGTTGCCGTCCTCGTTGACGATAAGGTCGGCGCAGACGTCGGAGGTGAAGTTGGTGAAGCCGAAGCCGGCGTAGAAGATCTCCTGGCCCCAGCACCACTGGTCAAAGCCGGTGGACATGGGGATGGTGCCCTGGGTGTTGCCGTAGATCTTCTTGGCCATGTCGTTCTCCTTGAAGGCCACCAGGGCGTCGTGGAGCTCGTCAAGGGTGGTGGGCACGGGCAGTCCCAGGTCGTCCAGCCACTTCTTGTTGATCATGGAGAACTCGGGGACGGAGTAGATGGACAGGTTCTCGTCCTCGCCGATGGCGCCGGTGCCCATCATCTCGCAGGAGGGCAGGCCGTAGATGCAACCGTCGGCCATGGTGATGGCGGCGCGGATCTCGGGGTGCTTCTCAAGGATGGCGTAGAGGTTGGGCATGATCTCGGGGGTGATGTAGGGGGTGAGGTCGATGAAAGTCTCGTCCTCGCCGTACTCGGCGATGTCGCCCTGGCTGAAGCCAACGGCGATGAAGGCGTCGGGGTACTGCTGGCCGCCGATAAGGACGCCCACGCGCTCACTGAGGGAGTCGCTCATCAGGTCCCACTCGATGGAGATGCCGGCGTTCTCGGCGAGCTGCTCCAGGACGGGGTTGGAGTCGTAGCCGGAGCTCAGGGTGGACATACCGCCGACGATGTAGAAGTCGGTCTGATTTTCGTCGCCGCGCTTCTCCACGCCGCCGCCGCAGGAGGCCAGCACCATGGCCAGCATGCACACGGCCAGAGCCATGCCCATTATGCGTTTGAAAGATTTTTTCATTTCAACTCTCCTTTTTACCTTAGAAAAAGATTCTATATTTTTTCCAAGGACATGTGCCTTGGAAAAAATCCCTTTTGTCACGCAAGTGTGCCCCTGCGGGGCGCGCGCAGCGTGACAGCAGGATGAAAAATCTGAATTTCCAAATTCAGATTTTTCGTCCGCACGTTTCCTTCGGATGGAAAGGGCGCCAGCCCTTTTCATCCCTTAACGGCGCCGGTCATGAAGCCCTGCTCGAAGTACTTCTGAACGAAGGGGTAGAAGACCAGCATGGGGACGGCGGCCACGATCATGGAGGCGAATTTCACCAGCTCAATGATGCGGTTGGCCTCGGCGTAGGTCTTGTCGGAGCCGTACTCGTTCTGGGCCTCGGCGGTGATGAGGATGCCGCGGAGGACCAGGGGGAAGGGGGCCATCTTGTCGTCGTTGAAGTAGATGAGGGCGGTGAACCAGTCGTTCCAGTAGGCCACCATGGCGAAGACCACCATGACCGCCATGATGGGACGGCTCAGGGGGACCACCACGCGGAAGAAGACGGTGAAGTTGTCGGCGCCGTCGATCTGGGCGGCCTCCATCAGCTCCTTGGGGATGTTGTTCTCAAAGAAGTTCCGGACGATGATGACGTTGCCCACCGCCACGCCGCCGGGGAGGAACAGGGCCCACATGTTGTTGAGAAGTCCGGTGTCCTTGACCACCAAGTAGGTGGGGATAAGGCCGCCGCCGAAGTACATGGTGATGATGAAGAAGATGGAGATCCACTTGCGCCCCGGCATATCCTTCCGGGACAGGGGGAAGGCCACCATGTAGATCATGACCACGGAGTAGAGGGTGCCGATGACGGTGTAGAGCACGGAGTTGCCGAAGCCCCGGAAGAGGCTGGAGGTGCTGAACACGGACTTGTAGCCCTCAAGGGTGAACTGGCTGGGGATGAGGAAGGTCTTGCCGGCGTATACGTCGTAGGGGTCGGAAACGGACGCCACTAAGACGTAGTAGAGCGGGTAGGCCACGATGAGCATGATGACGACGCATATGGTAACGAGGATAATGTCGCTGACCTTATCGGAAAGGCCGTGCCGTTTAGTCTCTGTCATATTCCGCTCCTCCTTACACAAAGCTTACGTCCGCGGCCTTCTTGGCGATCTTGTTCACGATGACCAGAAGTACGATGTTGATCACCGTGTTGAAAAGGCCAATGGCTGTGGAGTAGCTGTAGGCGTGGTCCACGATACCTTGCTGGTACACATAGACCGCGATGACATCGGAAGCCGCCTTGTTGAGGTCGGTCTGGAGAAGGAAGACCTTCTCGAAGCCCACGCTCATGATGCCGCCGGCGCTCATGATGAGCTGGAGGACGATCATGGGGACGAGCTCGGGAATGTCGATGTGCCTGATGCGCTGCATCATGGAAGCGCCGTCGATCTTCGCCGCCTCATAAAGGCCCGGGTCCACGGCGGACAGGGTGGCCAGGTAAATGATGGTGCCCCAGCCGGCGTCCTGCCAGATGCCGGAGGCGATGTAGATGGTGCGGAAGGCGCTGGCCTCGGTCATGAAGTCTATGTGCTTGCCGCCCAGCAGGAGGTTGATAAGGCCGCCGTAAGGGGAGAGGAAGATGCGGAGCATACCGCAGACGACCATGATGGAGATGAAGTGGGGGGCGTAGAGGACCGTCTGCACCACTCTCTTGAAGCGCTTGAAGCGGAGCTGATTGATGGCCAGGGACAGGATGATGGGCACCGGGAAGCTCCAGAGAAGCCCGTAGAGGCTGAGCTTGACGGTGTTCACGATCATGCGCTTGAACGTGGGGGCGGTGAAGAAGCGCTCGAACCACTCGAAGCCCACCCACTTGCTGCCGAAGAAGCCCTTGGAGGGCTTGTAGTCCCGGAAGGCGATCTGGATGCCGTACATGGGTATGTACTTATAGATGACAGTGATGATCACCGGGATCAGGAGCAAGAGGTAGAGCTGCCAGGACTGGAGGATGCGCTTGCCCAGGCTCTTTCCTTGGACCACCTGGACGGAGGCGTCGCCGGAGGGGCCGGCAACTGCCTTTTTAGGTTTACTCACGATGTAAACTCCCTCCTTTATTGATTTGAAAGGGTACGCGCTGGGGTGGCGGGGGGCCGTGAAAGGTTATTTCACATTCCGCCGCGTTTTTTGCCCTGAATTTCCGGCCGGGTCGCCGGCCTGTGCCGCAAATTGGAGGGACGAATGCGTGAAACGATATTTCTTGAACGACTTTACAATAGCACACTTATACACCCCGCGTCAATAATAAATTCGCAGAAAATTCACGATTTGTAAAAACCGCACAAAATTAGATAAAGCAATTTGTGCAAAATGGCGGTGAAAAGGCCGTGAATTCGTTTCATAAAAAAATGAATGAACCCCTTTACAAAGTTCATGAAATGTGTTATGCTCTTTACATGAAATTCTACGCGCATTTCATGTAAAGAGGTGATTTGAATGGCGGAACCCTCCTCGGCACCCACCATGAAGGACGTTGCCCGCGAGGCCGGCGTGGCTCTGGGGACCGTTTCCAAGGTCATGAACGGCATCCCCGTGGGCGAGAGCTACCGCGTCCGGGTGGAAAAGGCCGTGGCGAAATTGAACTACCGCGTCAACTCCTACGCCAAGGGCCTGAAGACCAACAAGACCTACACCGTGGCGGTGATGGTGCCCAATCTGGTGAGCCCCTTCTTCGCAAAATTAGTGAACGCCCTGAACCGGCAGCTCGCGCTGCGCAAATACAGGATGCTCCTCTACGCCACCGACTACGACCCGGCCCAGGAGCAGGAGTACGTGATAATGGCCGAGCAGCAGAAGGTGGACGGCATCATCTGCTTGAGCTACAACCCGGAGCTGAAGGTGTCGGAGAACGTGCCCATGGTGTCCATCGACCGGTATTTCGGCGCCCAGATCCCCTGCGTGTCCTCGGACAACTACGGCGGCGGGCGGATAGCGGCGGAGAAGCTCTATGAGAACGGCTGCCGGAACCTGGCCTTCATGCGGATAGGCTCGCGCCTGACCAACGAGCCCAACAAGCGCAAGGACGGCTTCATCTCCGCCTGCGAGGCCCTGGGCGTGTCCTTTACATTAAAAATAGTGGACGACGGCACGCCCTACGCCGCCTTTGAGGAGTTTTTGCGGGAGCACACCCACGCCGGCGTCCCGGATTTTGACGGCATCTTCTGCGTTACCGACTCCCTGGCCTACCAGACGGTCCGGTCCCTCCGGGCCATGGGGGTGAGGGTCCCGGAGGACGTGCAGATCATCGGCTTTGACGGCGCGCGGCTTTTCGGCGACCAGGACCTCTTCTGCTCCACCATCGTCCAGCCGGTGGAGGAGATCGCCGAGACGTGCGTGGATATGATACTGGAAAAGGCCCTCTCCAAGGCCCCGTCCTTAATGTGCCTGCCGGTGGAGTACGCTTACGGCGGCACTACATTAAAATAATATGGCCAGTGAATATTTAAAGTGGAAATACCGGGACGTGAAGCCCGACGAGCCGCCCCCGCCGCTGACGGGGTGGCCAAAATTCAAAAACTGGCTCCACTACCACCTTATATATATCATCGCCGCGGCGGTGGTGGCGGCCGTGGCCGGGACCATGCTCTGGAACGTCCTGGGCATCGGGAAGACCAGGCCCGACTACATCTTCGCCTACGTGGGCCGCAATCCCCTGCCGGAGGACACCCGGGCGGCGCTGAGCCGGGAGCTGGGGGCTCTGGGCGAGGACGTCAACGGCGACGGGCGGGTCTATGTGGAGGTGCGCTCCTACGTCTCCGGGGGCACGGCGGACCCGGACACCGCCATGGGCTACGCCCAGGCCGCCGCGGTGACGCTGACGGCGGACATCTCCAGCGGCGAGAGCGTATTTTTCATCACCGACGACCCGCTGGCGCTCCAGGTGGGGTATCAGATCCTGGCCGACGCGGCCGGGGCGCTGCCCGGAGACGACGACTACTCCGTGGAGGGCCGGGCGTATCGCTGGTCCGACTGCCCGGCGCTGGCCGGGCTGGACCTGGGGGACTACACCCTCAGCGCCGCGGGGACGGAGACTACCGGCTCCGGCGGGGAGCTGATGAGTAAAATGTATATCGGCCGCCGGGGCTTTGCCCGGCGCGGCCAGGAAAAATACCCGGAGGCCGACGCGGCCCTCTGGGCAAAGCTTACGGAGGGGGCGAATTTCCAACAATGAAAAAGACCAAGCGCACAGTGTGCGTATCGCTGTTCCTTGTCCTGGCGCTGGCGCTGGGCGGCTGCGGAAAGCGCCGACAGGTGGACCTGGAGGCCCTGGGCTGGCAGGAGGACTGGACGAACCTGGACGGTATGCTGGCGGTGGAGCCGGTGGAGGGCTTTGACCTGGGGCAGAACAACGACGCCCTGGCACCCTCGGGCATCTGGGTGGCCGCCTGGCACGCCGGGGAGGGCGAGCCCTACACAAACTCCGACGGCAAGGACACCACGCTCTATGACGCGGAGATCTACCTGCTCATCGAGGAGTGCAGGAGCGAGGCCGCCGCCCAGGCGGAGCTCCAGACCTTGGAGAACCGGGAGCGGGAGAATTACGACTGCGGTGAGAAAACGTCCTCGGACTACGCCGGCCAGGAATTCGGCGTCTTTTCCATGACAAATCCCGACGCGGAGAACCCCTACGCCCGCGGGGCCGCGGCCCTGGGCGCCCGGGGAAAGTACGTGCTGACCGTGGAGCTGCTGTGCAAGGCGGATTTCGACGGCGACCCCGGGGAGCTCCTCCGGGACTTCCTCGCGCTCATACACTATAACGGGGAGGTCATGTGACATGGGTCTTTTCTTCCCGATGGACGGCGAAAAGTCCGGCGCCGGCCGCAAAAAGGGCTTCGCCCGCTACCGGCAGCTTCTGGAGCGGGACTGGAAGCAGATGATTCTGATGGACTTCATCTCCCTGGCGTTCATCATGCCCTGCGCGCTTTTGACGGCCTACGCGGCGCTGGCGGGGAACACCGTGCTGCTGCTTATCGCCGCGGGCCTGGGCGGGATGCTGGCCGGCCAGGGCGTGGTGCTGATGTACGACTACCTCCTGCGGCTCATGCGGGACGAGCGCCCCGCCGTCACCGCGGCCTTCAAAAGATCTCTCCGGCAGAATTTCCGCTCCGCGCTGCTGCCCGGGGCGGCGGAGGGGCTTTTCTTCGGCATCCTGACGTACACGGCCATGTACATGACCAACACCGGGAAGCTGAGCTTCGGGAACATCGTCCTGCTGCTGGCGGCGGCCTTCATCGTCACCTGCTTTTTGTCCCTCTGGTGGCCCCAGACGGCGCTTTACACCCTGGGGCCGGTGAAGAAGCTGAAAAACTGCGTCCTCTTCATGCTCATGAACCCCGTTCCGGTGCTCAAGTGCGCCGCGATGCAGGTGATCTGGTGGACGGCGGGCTTCCTCTTCATGCCCTGGACGGCGTTTTTGGTGCCCATCCTGGGAATCTGGTACATAACCTTCGCCTCGCTCAGCGTCATTTACGACAAGCTCAACGAGGCCTTCAAGGTGGAGGAGCAGATCCGCCAGCAATTCCCGGGCCAGATCCCGGAGGGGGAATCGGAAACCGAAGACTGACGCTGAAGATCCATGTGGGCCGGGAATCGGCTGTTATAACGTTTCAAGGCCATATTCTGCGCGGAATGCACAAATATGGCCTTGGTTTTTTGGCAAAGCTGTAAAATATTATTTATTTATACAAAATCTATTGACAAATCCGCCGGGCAAAATTATAATTTGTTTGTTCTTGAACGTGAAACGTTATTTCAAGGGTGTCCCCACGCGGCGGGCCCGCCAAGCCCGCGAAACCTATTTGAAAACAAGAGGGATCGATATGAAAAAACATCTTATCAAGCTTTTGTCCCTTGCTCTGGCCCTGAGCCTCGCCCTGTCCCTGGCCGCCTGCGGCGGCAGCGGAGACGAGGGCGGCAAGGCCGCCGCCGACGACATCGTCAACGGCGACTTTGAGGATGTCTCCACCGGCAAATGGGTGGGCTGGACCAAGGATGACGCGGCCTTCAACTTCCGCGGAGTCGTCTCCGACGAGAAGGTGAACGGCGCGCCCATGGAGAAGTCGGGCGGATATTACTTCTCCGGCGCCAAGGGCGGCAACCCCGTCATAAAGGGTACCCTGACCTCCGACCCCTTCAAGCTGGGCGGGAACGGCTTCATCTCCTTTAAGATCGGCGCCGGCAAGGACCCGGAGAAATGCTACGTTGAGTTCATCGAGTCCGGCTCCGACACCGTCCTTGCCAAGGTGGGCAACACCGACTGCGACGGCATCTTCATCACCGACCACCTGCTGACCAAGGTGGTGGACCTCTCCGCCCACATCGGCAAGACCATCTACATCAGAATCACCGACAACGACGACGGAGCGGACTTCGCCTACATAAACGTGGACGCCTTCAAGGTCTGCAAGGACGACGCCGAGGTGGCGGCGGCCCAGGCCGAGTACGCCAAGCAGATCGAGACTTACGGCGAGAAGCCCTTTGTTGAGGACGAGACAGCCACGACCATCGAGAACGGCGGCTTTGAGAGCGGCGACCTCACCGGCTGGAAGATCCTTGAGGGCAACGCCATCAACGCCGCGGGCATCGTTCCCACCAGCCAGTACTACTGGACCGACCGCGCCGTCTACGGCGAGGGCCAGTATTACTTCAACGGCAGCAACAACGGCTCCATCCCCGAGGCCAACGTGGGCGCCATCCGCTCCCAGAAGTTCACCCTGGCGGGCGACGGCTACATCACCTTCATGATCGGCGCCGGCAACGGCGGCTCCTATGTGGCCCTGTGCGACGGCAACACCGACGAGGAGCTTATCAAGGTCACCAACGAATTCTTCTCCGATCCCTCCCTGGCCCTCACCCTCCTGCGGGTCTATATGGACGCCCACGAGTACCTGGGCAAGGTCGTGTACCTGAAGGTGGTTGACTGCAACGACGGCACCAACGGCGGCTTCGCTTTCATCAACGTGGACGATTTCCGCGTCTCCCTGACCGCCGACGAGGTGGCGGCCCTGGAGGTGGAGCAGCTTGAGAAGGCCCAGAACGAGACTTACACCGGCGCTTCCTACGACGACCTCACCGCGCTTCGCAACTACTACAACACCTATCCCTACTATCCCGTGCCCCTCCAGTCCCTGACCCTCACGGCCTACGCCAAGAATCAGGTGGTTGACTGCGGCGCCGTGGACGTCACCGGATATATCTCCGACGCCGCCGCCGTCTTCGGCAGCGAGAGCGTCACCGACATCGCCGTGACGAAGGTCGCCGCCCCCGACGGCACCGAGCTTACATCCGGCTTTGACGCCGTTGACATGAGCGCCCCCGGCGCCTACACCGTCACCTACGCCGCCTCCTATGAGGGCAAGACCGCCGAGGCGTCCTTCACCGTCATCGCCATGGCCGACCGCAATTCCGTGGCCAACGGCGGCTTCGAGTCCGGGGACCTGGCCGGCTGGACCGTGGTGGCCCCCGACACCTGGAGCGTCGTGGACGGACAGCCCACCGGCGTCATCTCCGGCGACAAGTGGTGGGGCGAGGAGCTGCCCTACAACCAGGAGGGCGTCTACCACCTGGACGGCTGGAACAACGGCCTGGCCGAGGCCGATGGCTGGCAGGTACAGTCCACCACCTTCACGCTGGCCGGCTCCGGATACATTTCCGTCCGCATGGGCGGCGCCGCCGCGGCGGTGCACGTCTACAAGGCCGACGGCACCGAGGTGGGCTATTACAAGCAGACCCGCTTCAATGATGCCGGCTTCCCGCACATCAAGGACGGCGGCTCCTGGGCCGACATGGGCGTCTACGTCATGGATCTCAGCCGGTACGTGGGCGAGGAGCTCTACATCGTCCTGGCCGACGAGGTCATCGACGGCGGCTGGGCCCACGCCTTCTTCGACGACGTGGTGACCTATTACGAGACGGCCCCCGACTACGCCAACCTGGCCGACACCGTCCTGGACGGCCACACCGCCGAGGAGCAGGCCGCCGAGGTCCAGATCCCCTGGCAGCTTGCCACGAACCTTTTAGGCTGATAACCCCCTTTCACCTCCCTCTTGCGGCCGGGCGGCTTCGTCCGCCCGGCCGCGCAAACTCTCGGACAAAGGGAACGTGCGGTAAATTTTTCCGACGTACATGCCGCCGGAAAAAATATTGAACTTGAGATTTTGCATTGTACACCTACGCTTCCGAAGGAAGGAGATCTTTGATGAAAAAAAGCGTTATCCTCATGCTCCTGGCCATGTGCCTTGTCCTTGCCCTGGCCTCCTGCGGGGGCGGGGACGCCCATAAGGACGACCTTCTGCTGCACCTTGCCTTTGACGAGGGCAGCGGCACCACCGTCAAGGACAGCGCCGGCAAGGCCCCGGACGCGGAGCTGAGCTACAACTACACCCACGCCGCCTTTATGGACCCCCAGGAGCCCCAGTGGCGGGCCGAGGGCATCAGCGGCGGGTGCATCCTCTTAGACGGCACCAGCACCTACGTAAACTACAAGCGCAACGACCTGACCGTGGAGGGCCCCGCCCTTACGGTCCAGGCGTGGATCGCCCCCCGGACCTTCGAGTGGGACGACCCCCACGCGGCGGAGAACGGAACGGACAACCTCACCGGCATCATCAGCCAGTTCGACAAGGCCGGGAACAAGGGCTTCATCCTGGGCTATCAGCGCTTCGGGCGTCTCAGCTTCCAGGTGGGCACCGGCTATGAGATCGTCTCCGTCTGGTCCGACAAGAACCTTGAAAAATACAAGTGGAACCTGGTCACCGCCACCTACGACGAGAACGAGGGCCAGATGTGCCTCTACCTGAACGGCGAGCTGGTGGGCTCCGGCTTCACCGGGGGCGACATCGCCGCCGCCTCCACCAAGGGCCTCTCCGTGGGGCGCAACATGGACGCCGAGCGCCTGACCGCGGGCTTTTTGAACGTGGCCAGCGGGTATCTGGACGAGGTGAAGGTGTGGTCCACCGCCCTGACGGCGGAGGAGATAAGCAAATATTACAGCGAGACTACCGTCCCCGAGATAAAATTCGAGGACATCTGGCTCCAGAACATCCTCACCGGCGACTACACCCGCACCCAGTTCCACGGCGGGCCCTACCAGTTCTGGATGAACGAGCCCCACGCGCCCATCTATTATAACGGCATGTACCACCTCTTCTATCAGGCCAACATGACCGGCTCCTACTGGCGCAATATCTGCTGGGGCCACATGGTGAGCACCGACATGGTCAACTGGAAGCCCATAAAGGAGGCCATCGTCCCCACCGAGGGCAGCGTTGTCCCCGACGGCGTCTGGTCCGGCGGCGCGGCCTATGACAAAAACGGCGTCCCGCTGCTGTTCTTCACCGCCGGCAACGACGCCTTCCGGGACACCCCGGGCCTCATCTCCAATCAGAACATCGGCGTGGCCTACCCCGCGGACCTCAGCGACCCTGAGCTCACCGAGTGGGTGATCTGCGACGAGCTGGCCGTCATCCAGAAGCAGGGCCAGGGCCGCCCCGGCGAGTTCCGCGACCCCTCTATCTGGAAGGAGGGCGACACCTGGTACATGATCGTCTGCTCCGGCAGCGCCACCACCACCGGCGGCACGGCCCTGCTCTACACCACCGACACCTTAGAGCTCAAGTCCGACGGCACCGTGGACCAGAACTGGACCTACGTGGGGCCCGTCTATGAGATGCCCAACCAGACCGCCACCTACGGCACGAGCTGGGAGCTGCCTATCCTCCTGCCCGTGACCAACGAGGCCGGCACCGTCACCAAGTACTTCTTCTCCATCAGCCCCGCCCCCGCCTCCACCGCCGACAACAAGGTCTATTACTGGCTGGGCGACTTTGACAAGGAAACCGGCAAATTCACCCCCGACCCGGACTTCGGCGAGATGCCCAGGCTCCTGGACTACGGCGCCAATGTCTTTACGGGCCCCTCCTGCATAGTGGACCCCGTCAGCGGCGACATCTATATGTTCTCCATCATGCAGGACCAGCGCGGCGCCGCCGAGCAGGGCGCCTCCGGCTGGGCGCACACCGTGGGCCTGGCCCGCAGGATCTGGCTCAACGACGACGGGACGGACATGATGATCAGCCCCACCGACGCCCTCCACACGCTGGAGGAGGAGACGCTGGTGGACCTGAAGAACGTGAGCCTTGAGGACGCCAACGCCGCCCTGGCCGGCGTGGACTGCGACATGCTCTACATCCGCCTCACTGCGGACATCGGCGATGCCACGGAGTTTGGCATCAACATGAAGCAGGGCGGCAAGTGGGACTGCACCACCTTCCGCTATGACGCCGCGAGCGCCACCATCAACGGCCGCACGGAGAATAAGGGCGAGGGCTGCAAGCTGGCGGCCGTCAACGGCGACCTCCCCATCGAGGACGGCAGGATCACCATGGAGATCTACATCGACCGGTCCCTGGTGGAGGGCTTCTTCAACGACTACAAGGCCCTGAGCATCCGGGCCTACACCGACGACAAGACCTCCCACGCCATCGGCCTCTTCGCCACCGGCTCCGTCTCCATCGAGGAGCTCTATGTTGCCAGAATGGGCTCCATCTTCGATTGATCACGCCCCTTTCATTTCATTTTCCCCCTGTTTTCCCGCCCTCCCGCGAATACCGCGGGAGGGCGGATTTTTTCGCAGCGCTGTTGCTTCGGAGGGACGGGTCGCCGGGGACGGCGACCCCTACGAGGAAAATGGGAACGTTTCCAATACGCAAAAGTTTACAAAAAACGCCGTAGGGGCCGCCGTCTCGGCGGCCCGTCCTCCGGATTCGCGCCGCCCCTCCGTTCAACGGGGCACGGTGAAAACGGGGGATGTTTTGCCATGTGGGCGGGAAATTTTGGCTTGTATCCTTCGGAAAATTATGCTATTATTTTGGAGAAAGGTGGGATAGGGATGGAAAAGACCCTGGAGCTCTACTCCGACGCGGATATGGCGGAGCTTAAGAAGAAGCTCAAAACATTAAAACTCGTTCTGCTGGCCATCGCCGCGGCGGGGCTCGCGGTGTGCATCGCTCTCGCGGCGCTGACGAATACGGCCAACGCCGCGCGGATGGAGCTCTCCGCCGTGGCGGTGAGCACCGTCACCGGGTGGGTGGTCATCTACTTCGTCCTCTACGGCGTCACCGCCCGCCGCCGGGAGCTGGGCCACGCCGAGATGCTCCGCCGGGACGAGCGGCAGCGCGTGGCGGGGCGCGTCACCGTCACCGGGGAAAAGCTGCGCATCGTCCGCAGCATTCCCGTCCGCCGGGTGACGGTGGAGACGGAGGAGGGCGCGAAGAGCCTCCTCGTCATCGAAAGCCGGGCCGAGGCCCTGTCGCGCGCCGGGGCCGGGGCGGTCTGGACGGCCAACGGCTACGTGGCCGCGTATGAGGCGGCGAAATGAGAGTTTTGAAAAACATTCTCCGGCAGCTCCACACCTTTGTGCTGTGGGCGCTGGCCTCGGCGCTCCTCTGGTCCTGGATCTTCACCTTTGTCACCGACACCTCGCCGGACAGGAAAGTCACGGTGTACTGCTATGTGGACGAGATTCGCGACACCGAGCTGGCCTGCGCGCTTGAAAGGACCATGCCGGAGGGCCTTAAAATGATCAAGGTCCACAGCTTCCGGTACGTGATGTTCAACATCGACTCCATCGAAAACGGCGATATATTCGTGGTCCCCGCCTCCGTCATCGGCGAGTACGACGAGCTTTTTACCGATGTGAACGGGCAGTACGGCGTGAAGATCTACGACGCCGCCTCCCATACCGGCGCCGCCGCGGAGTACCTGGGCTACGGGGACGAGGACTACTACCTCTTCCTCGGCGCCAATTCCCCGCACCTGGAGGACGGAAAGGCCCTGGCGGTGGCCATGGACATATTGAAAAATTGAATTTTTTTCAACAAAAAAGAGGGCCGAACGGCCCTCTTTTTCCCTTTATATTTAGAAATACAGCGAAATACTTTCTTAATATTTCAGATACATATCTTGCATTAAAAGGCAAAGTTTTGTATACCCTGCACAAATTGAAATTTGTATTTTTGTTGAAAACGGAAGAGATATATCTAAAATTTGATGTTGAAAACGGAAAATTCTGATGCTATAATAGATAGCAGGACGAAACAGGGGGTACCCCCTGTTTGCCATTCACGCCAAGCGTGAATGATGTTTTGCTCAAATATTAATTCAGGAGGAAGAAAAATGAAAAAACTCATAGCATTGCTGTTGGCTCTCACCATGGCCTTCGCCCTGGTCGCCTGCGGCGGAAACGGCGACGCCGGCACCGGCGGCGAGGGCGGCAGCGGCGACCTGGCCGGTACCTACAAGGTCACCATCTGGTGCCCCGAGGCCACCGTTGAGATGACCAAGGCCCAGGTCGCGGCCTTCAACAGCTCCAACACCATGGGCATCACCATCGACGCCACCGTGGAGCCCGTATCCGAGGCCGACGCCGCCACCAACATGATCCAGGACGTCTCCGCGGGCGCGGATCTGTTTTTCTTCGCCCAGGACCAGCTCAGCCGCATGATCCAGGCCGGCGCCGTGGGTAAGCTCGGCACCTCCGCCGCCCAGTTTGCCCGGGACAACAACAACGCCGCCTCCATCCTGGCGGCCCAGTCCGGCACGGACCTCTTCGCCTATCCGCTCACCGCCGACAACGGCTTCTTCATGTACTATGACAAGTCCGTGGTCCCCGATTCCGACGTTGACAGCCTGGAGGCCATCATCGCCGACTGCGAAAAGGCCAACAAGAACTTCTCCTACGAGCTGGAGAACGCCTGGTACAACGCCGGTGTGTTCTTCGGCACCGGCTGCCACTCCCAGTGGGTCACCGACAACGACGGCAACTTCATCTCCATTGACGACGACTTCAACTCCGACAAGGGCCTCATCGCCGCCAAGGGCATCTACAAGCTCGTCAGCTCCCCCATCTATGTCAACTCCTCCAACGCCGACTTCGCCAGCGGCTCCGCCGTTGTGGTCACCGGCACCTGGAACTACGCCACCATCAAGTCTCAGCTCGGCGATAACTTCGGCGTCGCCGACCTGCCCTCCTTCGAGGTGGACGGTCAGAGCTATCATCTGGGCTCCTACTCCGGCTGCAAGCTCCTGGGCGTGAAGCCCCAGTCCGACGCCAAGAAGAACGCCGCGATCAACCAGCTGGCCCAGTATCTCACCGGCAAGGACTGCCAGCTCCAGCGCGCCTGGGACCCCGTTGAGGGCAAGACCCCCAATGGCCAAGCCGAGAACGGCGGCTTCGGATGGGGCCCCTCCAACAAGGAAGCCCTTCAGGATCCCATCGTCACCAACAACCCGGCGCTCATCGCCCTGAACGCCCAGAACGAGTACGCTGTCCCCCAGCCCAACATCCACGGCTCCTGGTGGGACATCGCCAAGGTCATCACCACCGACATCAAGGCCTCTGACGGCTCCGACGCCGCCCTCAAGGCCGCCCTTCAGAAGTACGCCGACTCCATCCAGGCCGTCTTTGAGATCTCCGACGAGGTGAAGAACGCCTTCACCGTCATCGGCTCCATCAACGGCGACAGTTGGTCCCTGGATCTGCCCATGACCCAGGACGGCGACATCTGGACCTCCAACGAGGCCTACACCATGGACGTCGGCGTGGAGTTCAAATGCCGCCAGGGCATGAGCTGGGACGTGGCTTACCCCGCCGACAACTTCGTGGTGGAGACGGCCGGTACCTATAAGATCCAGCTCAACGCCGCCACCGGCGAGGTTACCCTTATCCCCGCGTAAGCGCTAAACTCAGATAAGTCCAAAGATAACGATCACGGGACTTTGGCTTAAATTTCACGGCACTATTGGCCGGAGCCCTCCCGGCTCCGGCCAATTTTATAGAGGGGTGATTTGATTGAAACAATACAGTGACCTGGAATTCCTGCGCCTTTCCAAGTGGCAGAGATTCTGCTACAAATTCCTGGCGTTTTTCGCCGCCATCCCCCGCGCGATAGCCAATTTCTTCATCAACATCGGCAAGGGCATAAAAAAATGCTGCCTCAGAGTCGCGGCGGAGTTTCGCGACATCGGGCAGACCTTTGTCAACGGAGACTGGAAAACCAAGGTATCGTTCCTCGTGATGGGCTTTGGGAACCTGACCCACGGACAGATACTCCGCGGCGTCATGTTCCTCTTATTCGAGGCCGTCTTCATCTTCTATATGATCTTCACCGGCGGCTACTGGCTCTCCATGCTGCCGTCTCTCGGCAAGCAGGGGCCCACCAACGACTATGACGCCATTTACGACTCATATACCACCCACTACCACGACAACTCCTTTAAGATCCTGCTCTACGGCGTTCTGACCATTTTCTTCATCGTCGCCTTTATCTACACCTGGCGCATGAACGTCAAACAGTGCAAGATCATCGACCAGATCACCAAAAAGGGCGGCAAGCTCAAGGGCAGCCGGGACGACCTGCGCTCCCTGGTGGACGAGTCTTTCTACAAGACTCTTCTGGCCCTGCCCCTCACCGGTATCCTGGTGTTCACCGTCCTGCCCATCGTCTTTATGATTCTGGTGGCCTTCACCAACTACGACGGCGCCCACAACGGATTTTCCAATAACCTCTTTACGTGGGTGGGGCTGGACAACTTCAATACCCTGTTCTCCTGGCAGAGCGCCGGCGGCGGCCAGTCCTACTCCGCCACCTTCGGCGAGATACTGACCTGGACCCTCATCTGGGCGTTCCTGGCCACCTTCACCAACTACTTCCTGGGCATGTTCGTGGCCATGATGATCAACAAAAAGGGGATACGCCTGAAGAAAATGTGGCGTACCATCCTGGTGCTGACCGTGGCCATCCCGCAGTTCATCTCCCTTTTGTACGTCTCCAAGATGTTCGCCCGCAACGGCCTTATCAACCTGGCGCTGGGGCCCCAGGGCCTTGGGTGGATAAGCCAGCCGCTGCCCTTCTGGGAGGATCCCACCTGGGCGCGGGTGACGGTCATCCTGGTCAACGTCTGGATCGGCATCCCCTACCTCATGCTGATCACCACCGGTATTTTGATGAACATCCCGGCGGACCTCTACGAGTCGGCCAAGATCGACGGCGCCAACGCCTGGCAGCAGTACCGGAAGATCACGCTTCCCTACATGCTCTTCATCACCGGCCCCTATCTGCTGACCAGCTTCACCGGCAACATGAACAACTTCAACGTCATCTACCTCCTGACGGGAGGCGCGCCCACGAATCCGGCCGCGTCCGGCGCCGCGGGATCGGTGGGCTACACGGACCTTCTGATCACGTGGCTCTTCAAGATCACCACCGGCGCGGAGTCCCAGTACTACCTGGCCTCGGTGGTCGGCATCATGGTGTTCGTGGTGGTCGCGGTCATCTCCCTCGTGGTATACAATGTGCTGCCGTCTATCAAGAATGAGGAGGATTATCAGTAATGAGCAAGAATGAAAACACCTCCAAGCGGCATATGGGCATCAAGGCGGCCAACCGCCTGAGCAACGGGGCCATCTACGTTCTGCTGATCCTCATCAGCGTCATCTGGCTCATCCCCTTTGTCTTCATCGTGCTCCAGTCGTTCCGCGTGGAGTCCACGTATCAGGTGGGCTACGTGGTGCCGCACCAGTGGGGACTTCAGAACTACATAAACCTCTGGAACTCCGACTTCAAGCGCTGGTATCTCAATACCTTCATCATCGCCCTGGCCTCCGCGGTGCTGGTGACCATCATACAGCTCTGCATGAGCTACACGCTCTCCCGTTTCCGCTTCAAGATGCGCGGGCCTTTGATGCGCTTCATGCTGATTCTGGGCATGTTCCCCGGGATGCTCACCATGATCATCCTCTACCGGGTCCTCTCCGACCTGGGGCTCACCCAGGCCAACGCGGTCCCCGGCCTTATCTTAGTGGGCTTCGCGTCCTCCGGCATGGGCTACTATGTGTCCAAGGGCTTCTTTGACACCATCTCCCGGTCCCTGGACGAGGCGGCCCGGGTGGACGGCGCCACGCGTCTCCAGGTGCTCTACAAGATCATCCTGCCCCTGGCAAAGCCCATCGTCATCTATACCATCCTCACCGCCTTCATGGGGCCTTGGGGCGACTATGTTTTCGCCAGATACGTGGCTTTCGGCACCTCCGCCGGCTACAACGTGGCCGTCGGTATGTACAGTTGGCTGACCAACGACCAGATCAACCGGATGTACACCACCTTCTGCGCCGGCGGCGTCATCGTCGCGGTCCCCGTGACCATCCTCTTCCTCTGCTTACAGAAGTACTATGTTGAGGGCGTTACAGGCGGCGCCGTCAAGGGATAAATTGAAAGGAGCTCACAGGATATGGCAAGCGTAAAGCTGACTAACGTCAAGAAAATATACGACAACAACGTGGTGGCCGTCCACGACTTCAACCTGGACATCCACGACAAGGAATTCGTGGTCTTCGTCGGCCCCTCCGGCTGCGGCAAGTCCACCACCCTCCGGATGATCGCGGGCCTGGAGGAGATCTCCGAGGGCACCGTGGAGATTGACGGCGAGGTGGTCAACGACCTCCAGCCCAAGGACCGCGGCATCGCCATGGTCTTCCAGAATTACGCCCTCTACCCGCACATGTCCGTCTACGACAACATCGCTTTCTCCCTGCGCCTCAAAAAGGTCCCGGAGGACGTGGTCTACGACAAGGTCACCCACGCCGCGGAGATCCTGGGCATCACGGAGTACCTGATGCGCAAGCCCCGGGCCCTGTCCGGCGGCCAGCGGCAGCGCGTGGCCATCGGCCGCGCCATGGTCCGGGACTCCAAGGTCTTTTTGATGGACGAGCCGCTCTCCAACCTGGACGCCAAGCTGCGCAACCAGATGCGCTCCGAGATCATCCTCCTCCGGCAGAAGCTGGACACCACCTTCATCTACGTCACCCACGACCAGACCGAGGCCATGACCCTGGCCGACCGGATCGTCATCATGAAGGACGGCTACATCATGCAGGTGGGCACCCCCGACGAGGTCTTTGACATGCCCGACAACCTCTTCGTGGCGGAGTTCATCGGCGCGCCCAAGATGAACATCATCAAGACCAAGCTCCTCTGCGAGAACGGCAAGTACTATGTCACCCCCTTCGGCGCCAAGATCCCCGTGGACGGCGACAAGGGCAAGGGCCTTGCCGAGCGCAAGGTCAAGGGCGGCGACGTCCTCCTGGGCGTCCGCCCCGAGCACATCAACCTCGTCAGCGCCGCCGAGCACGCCATCCCCTGCACCTTGGTGGTGGAGGAGATGATGGGCTCCGAGCTCCATCTCCATGTGGACACCGACGACGGCACGCGCCTCATCGTCCGCGTCCCCACCCTGGACCTCTCCAAGGCCGAGCGCAGCGCCTTAGTGGCCGGGGCGAGGCTCCACATCTCCTTCGAGGGCAAGGCCATGCACCTCTTTGACCCCGCCACGGAGAAGAACCTGCTCACCTGATAAGAATCTGAATTAGCTCTTGGACCGAATGGCGGGGCTGTGACCGTTCGCGGCCGCGGCCCCGCTTAATACTAATATCTAATTAAAACAAGCCATTCGCGACGGTCTTTTTCGCGTCATGCTGCGTCAGCCGCCTTGGGAATACACAAAGTATTCCCTGCGGCGTCTTCCTTGCCTGACACGAAAAATCCTCGCCGCTCGGTGTCTTTTTTTAAATAGATATTAGTATATTTGCGCACAAAAACGGAGGAAATAATGAAAAGAACGCTGTCGATGCTGTTGATTTTGGCGCTGGCGCTGGCCCTGGCCGGCTGCGGCGGGGGCGGGGACAAGGACGTCTCCGGGAAGTATTCCGTCAGTGACACCGGCGAGGCCGTCATAAACGACCGGGGCTGCGCGGAGGCCCTGACCACCGCCGCCGAGGACAACTACCGGGTCTTTTACGAGATCTTCGTGGGCTCCTTTTCCGACTCGGACGGCGACGGCACCGGGGACCTGCGGGGCATCATAAACCGCCTGGACTACCTGAACGACGGCTCCGACGGCGACGGGCTCTCCCTGGGCGTGGAGGGCATATGGCTGTCGCCCATATTCACCTCCGGCAGCTACCACAAGTACGACTGCAACGACTATTACGAGATCGACCCCGAATTTGGTACCATGGACGACCTCCGGGAGCTGGTGGAGAAGTGCCATGAGCGCAACGTCAAGGTCATCCTGGACCTGGTCATTAATCACACCGGGCCCCGGAACCCCTGGTTTACCGCCTTCTGCGACGCCCACCGCAGCGGCGACACCTCCGACAAGTACTACGACTTCTACACGTATTACACCGAGGGCGACACGCCCCCCGCCGGCAGGACCTTCTACAAAATACCCGGCACCAGCGACTACTACGAGGGCAACTTCTCCTCCGAGATGCCGGAGCTCAACTACGACAACGAGGCCGTTCGCCAGGCCGTGCTGGATGTGGCCAAGTACTACCTGGACCTGGGCGTGGACGGCTTCCGCTTCGACGCCGCCAAGTACATCTATTATAACGACAATGTCCAAAGCGGCGAGTTCTGGGTGTGGTACATGGATGAGCTCCGGGCCATAAAGCCGGACATCTACACCGTGGCGGAGGTCTGGGACTCCGACGGCGTCACGGACGCCTACTTCCCGGCCCTCAACTGCTTCAACTTCACCGCCTCCCAGTCGGAGGGGCAGTTTGCCGCCGCCGCCAAGGGCGGGGACGTGAACCGGCTCACCTCCTACGTGGACAGCTACCTGGAGCGGGTCACGGCCCTCAACGGGGACGCCATGATGGTGCCCTTCATCGCCAATCACGACACCGACCGGGCGGCGGGCTATCTGCCCCCCGCCACCGGCAGGATGCAGATGGCCGCGAACCTCTATATCCTGTCCTCCGGCTCGCCGTTCATCTACTACGGCGAGGAGCTGGGGGCCTGCGGCTCCCGGGGCGGCTCCAACACCGACGCCAACCGGCGCCTCAGGATGGAGTGGGGCGATGGCGACACCGTCCAGGACCCGGAGGGCTCCACCTACAAGGCCGACGGGCGCGTGGAGGCCACGGCGGCGGAGCAGCTCAAGGACGGCGACAGCCTTTTGAGCTACTATAAAAAGCTCATCATGATACGGAAGGCCAACCCCGCCATCGCCCGGGGCGACTACACGGCCCTGGCCTTTACCGGCACGAAGCTGGGCGGGTTTGTGTCGGAGTATGAGGGCGCCACCGTGGCGGTGCTGCACAACACCACCTCGGATCCCATCACCGTGGACCTCGCCACTGTGACGGACGTGGCGTTTACCACGATCAACGCCTCCATCGGACAGGGGGAGGCAAAGTTAGAGGGCACGACCCTCACCCTGGACGCCCAAACCAGCGTGGTGCTGGGGACAAATCAAGGGTAATTTGAAAAAGAGATTCAGGATATTTTGGGTTTGAAAAAGAGTTTGGGATAAAGCGTCTGCAAGAGGCGCCCGAGAGGGCGATAAGGCGCGGCGCCATACGCGCCAACGCCGAAATAAAATGAAAAAGCGAGGTAATAAGATGAAAAAGACCTGGAAGAAAAACCTGAGCCGGGTGCTCAGCGCCCTGATGGCGCTGGCGCTGCTGGCGTCCGTGGGCGCCATGGCCCTGGCGGCGGACAGCCCCATCACCCTGGCGCTCCACTACCACCGCCCCGACGGCGATTACGCCGACTGGGACGTCTGGGCCTGGGGCGAGGAAGGCACGCCCATGGAGGGCATCGGCGTGCCCTTCACCGAGGCGGACGGCGACAGCATGGTGGCCTACATCCCCGTGCCCCTGGGCACCACCAAGGTGGGCTACATCGTCCGCAAGGGCGGCGGCAACTGGACGGCCAAGGACATAAGTGACGATCAGTACGTGTACTTCCCCGACGTGCTCTCCGGTACCCTGCACCTCTACGTGGAATCCGGCGTGCCGGACGGCGAGCTGGTGGACGGCGAGGACCTGGTGCGGGGCATCCTGGTGACCGAGGCCCGCTATGACCCGGACGCCAACGTCATCAACATCTCCATGTCCGCGAACCTCACCCAGGAGACGGACGGGGCTTTCACCGTCACCGGGCCCGGGGGCCAGGTGGCCGTCACCTCCGTCAGCCAGACCGCGGACAAGAAGTACGCCCTGACCCCGGCGGAGACGCTGGACCTCACCGAGAGCTACACCCTCACCTATGACGGAATGGAGACAAAGATCAACATGCCCAATATCTTCTCCACGGAGGGCTTCGAGGCCCAGTACACCTACACCGGCGACGACCTGGGCGCCACATGGACCGCGGAGAAGACCACCTTCCGCGTCTGGGCCCCCACGGCCAAGGCCGTATCCGTGAAGCTCTACGCCGGCGGCACCGAGGGCGTGGACGACCTTATCGAAAAGCTCCCAATGACCCAGGACGTCAACGGCACCTGGGTGGCCGAGAAGTCCGGCGACCTCAACGGCACCTACTACACCTATGAGGTGGAGGTGGGCGGCGCCGTCAACGAGGCCGTGGACCCCTACGCCCGCACCACCGGCGTCAACGGCAGGCGCGCCATGGTCATCGACCTGGATTCCACCGACCCCGAGGGCTGGGCGGAGGACAAAAACCCCAACGCGGACCTGGGCTACACCGACGCCATCATCTATGAGCTCCACGTCCGGGACCTCTCCACGGACGCCAGCTCCGGCATTCAGAACGTGGGCAAATTCTTGGGGCTCATCGAGACGGGCACCAAGACCCCCGGCGGCAAGGCCACCGGCATCGACCACATCAAGGAGCTGGGCGTCACCCACGTCCACCTGCTGCCCAGCTACGACTACGGCTCCGTGGACGAGACGCGGCTGGACGAGCCCCAATTCAACTGGGGCTACGACCCGGTGAACTACAACGTCCCCGAGGGCTCCTACTCCACCGACCCCTACAACGGCGCGGT
>CANROF010000045.1 GCA_947632155.1 uncultured Oscillospiraceae bacterium | reverse complement strand
GCCGATCTCCAAACTTTCTTCAAAAAACTCTGGAAATCTTCCCTGCAATGGACTATAATGTGTGTCGGTATGGTTTGTTTTCACAAAATAATTATACCAAAAAAAGAAGAGAGTTACCAGGGTTTCTTGGTAACTCTCTTCCTTTTTTACGGGACTTTTTTCACAGCCCCATGCGTAGGTCATTTAAGGTGGTCAGGGTCCTTGCCGTGGGTAATCAGTGGGTACGGTGGGAATCGTCCTCAAAGGCAGCGCAGAGGCGTCCGGCGGCGGTGTTCTTGCGGCGGGGAGGCGGAACGGTTCGTCAGAAAACGGAGTACAGTATCGCTCCCAAAACTCCTGCGCCGGCTATCACGGCGATGGGGTTTGGCTTCCGGAGGCGGAGGACGAAAAGCGCGGCGGCGAAGAGCGCGGCGGCGATCATGTCTACATTCCCCAGGTCCTCCGGCAGCTCTCTCTGGCCGTAGAGGGCCAGAATGAGCAGGGACACTCCGGCGGAGGCGATCATGGCCACCACCGCCGGCCGCAGGCCCGCAAGCACCCCCTGCACAAGGCCAAGGCCCCGGCAGCGGTAGTAGACATAGGCCAACGCCATGACGATAACGCAGGAGGGCAGCACGCACCCCACCGTGGCGATCACCGCGCCGGGAATGCCCGCCACACGTATCCCCACAAAGGTGGCGGAATTGACGGCGATGGGCCCCGGCGTCATCTCCGCGATGGCCATTACGTCCGCGAACTGTCCCATGGTCAGCCACGCGTGGAGGTCCACCACCTGCCGCTCGATGAGCGGCACGGCCGCATACCCGCCGCCGACGCTGAAAAGTCCGATCTGGATGAAGCTCCAGAGAAGCTCCAGATAGATCATTTGCCCGCCCGCCTCCTTTGAAGCAGCCAGTCCGACGCGCCGAGAACACCGCAGGCCAGGATAACGGTGATGCTGTCCACCGCGAAAAACCGCACGGCGGCGAAGGCCGCCGCCAGGATAAGGACAGGCAGAAGCCGTCTTTCCCGGAATATTTTCGCCGCCATGGTGATGACCACGTCGAAGATCACCGCGGCCACCCCAGCCAGCATCCCGCTCATCACCATGCTCACCAGCTTGTTGTTCCGGACCGCGGTATAGAAAACGGAAACTACGGAGAGGATGACCAGCGGCGGCAGGATGGTCCCCAGCACCGTGATCAGCGCCCCGGGGACCCCCGCCACCCGGTAGCCCACCAGAATAGAGGCGTTCACCGCGATGGCTCCGGGGGAGGACTGGGCGATGGACGCCAGGTCCAGCATCTCCTGCTCGTCGATCCAATGGAGCTCCTCCACGAATTTCCGGCGCATCAGGGGGATGATCACAAAGCCGCCCCCGAAAGTACAGGCGCTGAGCTTCAGGGTGGAGAAAAAAAGCTTTCCGTACCGCTTGCGCCTTGGCACATTTTCCACGGCTCTCCCCTCCCCGGCGGGCATCTGCGCGGATGCCGCCGGGGTCTTCTTATCTGCGTTCATTGAAGCGTTGGGGCGACAGCGGAGCCGTAGATTCGCAGGTCATCGATAAGGCCGGTAAAGTTCTGGGCCGTCCCGTCATTGAAGGCGTTGGAGCCGTGGGCGTTGCAGCCTATATCCGAGGGGTTCCGGGCGTCACGCATCGTGGTGACGGGGACCGTCTCCTCCCCCACCAGCGCGCCGTCCACATAGAAACGGCAGACCCCCTCATCAAAGCTCAGCGCCACGTGGATCCAGCGGTCCAGATCCTGCTCGCTCAGGTCCACCTGGCCCACTACGGCGGTTATGACCTCCTTGCCGTCGGGGCTGGCTCCGACAGCGGCCTCCAGAACACCGCTGTTGATGCGAATGGCAAGTCCGGTGAGATTTCCCCCCAGCTCCGCCAGCATCTGCTTTCCCTCCAGGCTCACAGGGGAGAACCAAAAAGCTAGGGTCCTGGCGGTGTAGCCGGAATTGAAGAAGGTCTTGCCCACCGCCTCGGCCGTTCCGAGCTGTATCCCGGCGCCTGCGCCGGAGAAGGACGCGCAGTTCCCGGTGACGCCGCCCTCAACGTATTCCGCCGAGAACGACGGCGCCTCGTACCCCTGAATCGAATCCACCGCCGAGCTGTCCCCCGGAGCTCCGTCAAGCTTGAACCAATAGTCGTTTTCGCCGGGCTCCGGCATCGTGACGTCGGCCGCGGTCCTCTCCCCCTGAAGAATCACGGTCACCCGGGCTTTGATCTCTCTTTGATCGTCCGTCCCCTCGGGGAAAGCGGTGTCACGGGCGGTGAACAGATACGTGCCGGGAGTCTCCGGGTCAAATTCCCCGTCGCATTCCCAGCCGGCGGTATCCAGCTCGAGGCTTCCGCGGCTCGTATAGAATTTTGCCGTTTTCGGAAGGGCGCCGACCGCCTCCTCCAGCGGCGTCCCCACGGGAAGGGTCACTGCCTCCAGCTCCTCAACGCTCAGCACATAGGGCCTCTCATCGTCCGTCATGCTCTGGATAAGCCGGAAGTTTTCCAGCATTTTATAGTTGGGCTGGTACCTCCCCTCCTCGTCTCTCTGAACGGTGGCGGTGGCGTACAGGGGATTGAAAAGCCACGCCTCGCTGTTGGGCCCGAACTCGCCGGAGAAGAAGATATATGTGCCGTAGGTGGCCAGATAGAACTTATCGCAGTCCATAAATCTGGCATACGCCTCCAAAAGGTAATCCTGCATCTTCACATACCAGCCGCAGGAGCCCAAAAAGTCCTCCCACTGTTCTCTCGTCACTTTACCCCGGTTGTTCACGGCGTAGTTTATGTAGTCGTACACCTTCCAGGACGGGTCAAAGCCGTACTTCTCTGCCATGATCTCCGGCATGGGGTCGGAGGTGTGGGCTTTCCAGTATTTCACCGCAGAAAATTCCGTGGCAAGAATCTTCTGGTCGTCCCGCAGAAGTTCCGAGACGGTCTTCAGGGACGACTCGAGCTGGTCCAGGGACAGGTGGTGTATGTGCATATCCACGCCGGCGATCCACGGCGTCTCGGCGGCGTACTCCACGAACTCCTTCTCATGGTAGTCCTCCCAGAAGGTCGGGTCTTCCACGGAGTTTATGGCGCCCACAAAGAGGGGGATCTCCCGCTCCTGCTTCATGATGTAGTTGTGGATGCGCAGGGTGATCTCCTTGTAGAAGTTGATAACAATATCGTTGCGCTCCTCTTTCTTCGACTCGATAAACGGTTCGTTCCCCGATACAAGGACGTCCGTGTAGGGGTAGATCTTGTCCAGGAATTCCTCAAGTCCCTCCAGGGTCCTGTCATACCCCTCCTGGGTGGTGGGGATACTCAGGGTCGAGTAATTGAACTTTAACGTGACGACTGTGTTGTACCCGGCCTCTTTCAGATTTTTGAAGGCCGACACCCTGGCGTTCGCGTCCGTACCGAAGTAATTGATAAAGCCCCTGACCCACCGGGTCCCGGAGCGCTCCAGGTCCGCTGTCTCCACCGACGTTATGTTTTCATTGAAATTCGTCCCGATACCGCCGGGCAGGAGCGTATACCCCGGCGTATACTCCCCGTCATCAGCCGGGTCCTGCTCCGTCGTGCCCGGGAGGGCCGGCTCCTGTTCCTGGGTATCGACGGTATCCTCGCCGGGCTCTATTTCCTTCCCCGGCTCATCGACCAGGCCGGAGGTCTGCGGGCCCTGCTTTTTTGCGCACCCGGCGGCCAGGGCCGTCAGGGCCAGGACCGTCAGGAGGAGCGCGGCGATCGCTCTGTTTTTCCTCATACTATCCTCTCCTTATATAATATTCATTTATGATGAAGCTCAAAGCTCCACAACGGGTATCCCCAAAAGTCCCGCCACGTTCCTGAGGCTCCCGGCGATGTCCCGCCAGACAAGGCTGTAGTGGTGGCTCATACCGTTTTCGGATATTCTCCTTATCAGCTCCAGCACCGGGGTATCCACCTTCACATCGACCATGCACCCCCGCGTGCGGCGAACGGTGGGGACTGCCGTTCCCCGCAGCAGGAAGAGCTTATACTGCCCGTCAAAATTGGTAAACCGGGCGGCGGTGACGGGTCCCGGCTTCAGGGCGCACCAGAAGGACGTGCCCTGCCCCGCCAGCGGGTGGTTGCGCATCTCAATCCCGTCCGCCGCGTCATGGAGGCTGGGCGCGGCGTTGCCGCAATGCCAGAAGGCCACGGTATTCTCCTTCTCGTCGATGTCGATAAGGTCAGTGATGAAGGGCGCCTCGCCGCAGATGAGCCTCTGGACCGCGGCCGTGATACCGGCGTCCACGTCGCCCTCGCAGGCGATGCCCACACCCTCGTCCATCAGTCTGCCCAGCACGGCGCAGGGGGTGGTGTGGAGAGCGCCCATTTCCGGCCAGCACTTGATGGAGCAAAAATCGTAGCCGTATTCCGGCACAAGCTTTTTGAGGGCCAGATACAACCTTGCGTGGTTCTCCAGATGTCCCTCCGGCAGGTTCCGGGTATCCCAGCGCTCCTGGATCTCCCGCATCTGGGCCTCCACCTCCTCCCGGGGAAGGGCGTCCATGGTGTCAAACACCACCTTAAGATCCGTCTCCTCGAAGCCGATGCCGAAGGTCCGGCGGATGACATTCTCATCGAAGGCGCAGTTATAAAACGCCGTGGGCCTGTAGCCGAACAGTCCGAAGGTCATGCCCCGGAGGTTCTTCAGGACCCTTTGGGCGGCAAAGATGTCCTCAAGCTCCTTCTTCACGCGGGGCTCCTCCTTGTCGCCGAAGACGGTGAAATGGGGGGCGTGTATCCGCTTGAGGCTCGCTCCGTTCATCGCCGCGGAGCACAGGGCATTGGCGTAGAGCCTGTCATCCCGCTCCCACCGCTCCTCTCTGGGGGCAAAGAGGACGACGGGACAGGCGCAGGCGTCCGCCAGCCCGCAGGGGACGGCGTCCCCCGTAAACGCGCCATAAATGAGGACAATGATGTCCGCCCGGTTTTCGCGGAAATACCCGCAGCACTCGTCAAGATCGCCGGCGCCGCAAAGGAGCCTGGGGAAACGCAGCATCCTTGTGCCGGGGAAGCTCTCCTCCAGCCACTGTCCGTACTCTCTCAGGCGCTTCTCCGGCAGAGCCGTGGGCCAGCGGCCGGACACGGTGACGCAGACGCCTACATTCAGTTCCTTGTTCATTTTCTCCTCCTCATCATTCCGTTTCCCCGGGGGCAAGGATCAGCTCCCCCTGCTCCCAGCGAATATCCACAAAGCCTATCCCGGGCCGCCTGCTGAAGGGGGCGGTCCTGTCATTCCCGAACATGGTAAAGCGCAGACGGCCCTCCCTGTCATAGAAAAGGCAGCCGTGCCCCCCGTGGGGAATGAGCGTGCGTCTGGGACCATACGGTCCCATGAGGTCGTCCGAAACGGCGTACATCATGTCATAGGTCCCGTCGATGCGCGTGTCCCCGTTCCACTCGGCGGCGTAAAGCACATATTTTCCCTGGACCTTGATGATACCGGCTCCCTCATACCCCACCTGCCGGCCGTCTCCGTCGAGCAGAAGCTGGCTCTCCCGGGAAAAGGAGCGCATATCCGGCGTAAATGGCGC
Source organism: uncultured Oscillospiraceae bacterium (assembly GCA_947632155.1). GTDB lineage: Bacteria > Bacillota > Clostridia > Oscillospirales > Oscillospiraceae > RUG626. The sequence continues at coordinate 16,961 of CANROF010000045.1, read as the reverse complement.
CAGGCGCCCGTTTTGCCACACAAGGTAAAGGGTGCCGTCGTCATCCAGGAAAAAGCCAGAGTCGATGCCGCGCACCACATACCGCCCCATGTCCAGATAGGGCCCTCTGGGATCGCTCCCCACGCTCTTGATGAGCCCGCAGCCCGGGGCCACGCTGTACGTGATGTAAAAGTGTCCGTCCCGGAAGATCATCTCCGGCGCCCAGCAGTTGCTGCCTGTATTGGACTGCCAGGACCCGTCGTTCTCCGAATACGCATACACCGTCCCCAGAGGCTCCCACACCCGCAGATTCTCCGAGCGCCACAGAAATACACCGTTGGTGTTCCTCCAGAAGGTGCCCTTTTCCTTTCGCGTGGTGCCGGTCATGTAGTAAAGCCCATCCGGCGCGCGATAGACGAACGTATCCCGGATCTCCATGCCGCCGTTCTCCGCGGGCACGAGCCTGTCCACCGCTGAGTCCTCCAAGGCGGCGCATTCCGGCCTGTAAAACCCCAGCTCCTGGCGTTGAAGCTTCACCAGCGCCGGATATCCGTATACGGCGGAAAACGGCGTGCTGCCCACAAAGGCGGCCCAGAGCTCCCCGTCGGTCCCAACGAAGAGGGTGGCGGCTCCGCCGTTGGGCAGGAGCAGGTACCTGCGGGACATGGGGCCGTCCAGATTGGGGGCCTCGCACAGGAACGTGTCGATATTGGCCCTGCCGCAGCGGTCAAACCGATCCGCCACGGCGTAGAGGTACTGCCCCCTGTACCAGATCATGCTCCCGCCTATATGGCCGGGCACGTCGGAGCCCCGTTCCCACAGGCAGTCATATCGCTCCAGGCCCGTCATGCGGTACGGCCGGCTCTTCACAGCGCCCAGACGGACAAGCTCCGTCCCGGAGGGGCGGTACAGGGCCCCGTCCACCGCCAGCATAAGCCCGCCGTCCCGGTCCGTAAACGCGCAGGCGTACTCGCCATCGACGGTCAGGCTTTGGACAACGCGGCCGTCCCGGTCCAGAAGATACCCCCGGTCCGCCAGGACAAACAGTCGGAGCTCCCCCGCAAGCTCCAGGGTGTTCATGCTCCTGACGGGGCTTTCAAAGCGCACAAATGTTCCCGCGGCCTCTAAGCTGTCCGGTTCCGGCCCGCGAAAGGCCAATACCTCTCCCGGTCCCTCCTGCGGCGCCACAAACAGCGTCACAGCGCCATCCCGGGTCCCGGCGCAGCACGCCGCCGCCCTGAGCTCAACCGCCGGCCTCACCGGCGCGGCGCCATCCCGGGCGCATCTGGCCTCCCGGCACTCCGGGTGGGGCTGACGGGTCAGGAACTCACTCATCGCGGCACACCGCCTCATAGATCGCGGGATAGGATTCCTTCAGATCCCGCAGGTACCACTCCGGCATCTCCCGCTTTTCAGGAGGGGCATCCCGGTTGTCCGCCACGGCCAGGTAGTCCTCTCTCGAATAGACGCTGCCGTCCTCGTGGAAGAGCCCGTTGAAGGTCCCGTTGGGCCGCTGCGCCTGCAGGTACGCGGGCTTGACCATCAGCGACCAGAAGAAATTGCCGATGCCGCTCTCCCTGACGACGGCCGCGGCGCTGCGAAGATCCGGAGACGTCTCTGACTTTGGTATCTCCTTGACATCCCAGCCGGGGCCGGAGCGGCGTATGCGCTGCCACTCCGTGAGCCAGACGGGCTTCCCCGTGACCTTCTGGACGGTCAACGCGCGGCTTATGTCGTTTTTAAGCTCCTCCTCCGAACGGGGGAAATTGTTGTGGAACTGGTAGATGTCGATGAGGTCCGCAAAGCACAGGTCGTCCTCCAGCCTCATGCACCCCATGGTCAGCGGTACGGTCCCCCGCACCGTGTCCGCCTCCAGGGCCAGGTGCCTGGCGAAGGGCAGGTTCCCGCTCTGTCTGTGGGGCTCGTTCATGAGCTCTATCGCCAGGAGCCGGCCGTCGTCCCTGTACCGGTCAAAAAAGGCCCTCAGATAGCCCACGGGCTCTCCCCAGCGCTCAGGCGTCTTTTCGATCTGGGCGTCCGGGGAGCGGACACAGACAGTCTCGATGGGGTCCCGGCCCAGGCGGTTTGCCGGGGTGTTGGCCTTGCCGCAGTCCTCAAAGAGCACCGGCATGAGGCGAATCCCGTGGGTGTCCGCCAGGCGCAGGAGCGTCTCAAACCGCTGAAAAAAGCCCTCCGGGTCCTCCGTCCAAAACTCGAAGCTGGTGAATACCCTGAGGGCATTCAGCCCCGCCCTCCGGGCGTAGGACAGCTCCCTGTCCGTCTCCTCCTCCGAAAAGCGCCGGTAGTGCTGGTAGGCGTTGTAGGCCCTGGACGGGATGTATACCGCCCCGCGAACGTTCTCAAAATAGCTTTTGTCCAGCATTGCGTTTCCTCCTTTTTCATTAGATCTTATTATGTGCCGGCGGTTGGTTTTCCGCCGGGTACACTCGTGTGTATACAGGGTAATAAAAAAACCGCCTGCGCGCTCACGGTTGACCGCCCATGATTCGGCGGAAAATACGGTCCAAAATGCGGGACTCCATATAGGCCGAAAGGGAGAAGCCCACAAACATCCAGACATACAGCGCCAGAAGGAAGAGGTCGAAGCTGACAAACAGGAATACCGCGGGAAAGACCCACGCCGCCGTTATGAGCGCCACCGCGGGAACGGAGAACACGGCGAATACAAAGGCGTTTTTCAGCGTGCCGGTGACGCTGTTTTCAAATCTGGAGAGCAGCGGGAAGGCAAAGGACGCGGTGCCGATGACCAGGTACGCGGAGAGATAAAGGACGGCCTTCACAAATCCCGCGCCGGCCGGGGGCGCCGCGTACACGAACCAAAAGCTCAGCGTCAGCACGCCCCCCGCCGCCAAAAGAATCAGGAAGATCGCCGTGGACTGCTTGAAATTCGCGGCAAATGCCTTAAAAAACCGGGCCAGCACGCCGCTTTTTCCCAAGGACGGGACGGCGGTGTGGAGCGCCGTCAGGGAGGCGCCGACGGTCACCACGGGGAGAGAGCACAGCACAAAGCACACATTTAAAAGTACGAGGTCAAAGAGCCTTATGAGGAACCTGGAGAGGGGACTGTCGATATCGAAGAAGTTCATTTATCTCCCCTCCCTGCTTTCTCGTCTACTTATCGTGCAGCTCCCGGAACTGTCCCGGGGTGACGCCCTCGATCTGCTTGAATTTCCGGGTGAAGTTCGCCACATCCAGATACCCCGACTGCAGCACGATATCCTTGATGGGCGTGCCGGTGTTTATGAGCCTGTCCTTCACGTAATCTATCCGAAGCTGTGTCAGGTACGCCTGGAAGGAGCGGCCGGTTTCGTTTTTGAAGGTCTTGCTCACATAGGCGTATGAGAGGTCGAACTCCTCCGCCAGCCGGCTCAGAGACAGGTTGCTGTCCATGAAGTTGTTCTGGACATATTCCACAAGGGAGCGCTTTATGGGGGACGGGTCCCCGGCGTCCATCTGGGCCCTGACGTACTCCGTCAGGCTCAGGGCGGTGTAGGTCACGTCCCGGCGGATGATGTCCGGGTCCCCCAAGGCGGTGATGCGGGATATTTGCTCCGTGCTCATGGGCGCGCCCACGTTTTCGCAGATCCTGATCATCATGTTGACCATGTCGTAATAGAGGCAGCTCCTCACGGACTTGGAGGGGAGCCTGTCTATCTTTTCAAACGCCTTGCGCACGACGCTGGCGGAGAGGTCGGCGCTGCCGCTGCGTATGCTCTGCTCCACCAGAGCCTGATCGGCATAGGGCAGCGGCTCCGCCTGGGTCTTCCCGTTGGCGCAGAAGATGTACCACCCGTCAAAGACAGGGTTTTCACAGCTGTCCTCCGCTGTCAGCGCCTCCAGGTAGGACACCGGGATATTCATCTCCCCCTCATAGACGCCGCCGACGCCGGCGGTAAAGCCACCCCTCAGGCTCTCCCCCAGCTCGGCCCGGACCGACGACACAAGGGCCCTCCTGTCAAGCTCCGGGTCCTGGGTGCTTATGATGACCGCCACCTTTTTCTCCTTCCGGTCAATGACGGCGCTGACCGCGCGCCCGGCGCCGACGGCTTTTTCAAAGCCCGCGGAGACGGCAGCCCTTGTCTCCTCCAGTGCCGCGGAGGAGGTGGGCGCCACGACGGCCACGCAGAAGAAGTGGAACGGAAAGGCGCTGTCCCACTTGTTGAGGACCGTTTTCAGGCATCCGATGCCCTCCCGCTCCGCGCCGCTGAGCAGGCGGAGCGACACCAGCTCCCGGATCTGTTCTCTCCCCTTTTTCAGCAGCGATTCACTCTCACGGGAGCGCTGCTCCACTAAGGCTGCCTCATTGGAGGTGTGCTTCGTTATAGTAAACGCCAGGAGGACGCACAGGAGGTAGACGAGCCCCACGCCGATGAGCATGAGCCCGTCCCTGCCGCTGCCGTCGTAAAAGGCGCCCTCGTCCGCCAAAACCACATAATACAGCCCGTGGGAGGTGGAGACGCTGCGCATCAGAACATAGTCCCCGCTCTCCAGGGAGATGTCGGAGACGCCCAGGGGCTTCTCCCGGACAATATCCGTCAGCTCCTCTCTCCCCGTCAGACTCCCGCCGTCAAAAATCACGTTCAGCGCGGCATCCAAAATGTAGATCTCCGGTTCGATATCCCCAAAATATTTATCGGCCAGGCGGTCAAAATATGTCCGGTTTATCAAAAAGGTGACTGTACCGGTGGGTAAGGCGGTCACCGCGGGGACAGGCGCCATCAGCGCGGCGCTGTAGACCCCGCCGCGTTTGGCCTTGGCATCCACAGGCATAAAGTTGGAATAGCTGCACTTGTTCAGCTGTGTGAAGAAGCCCATGAAATTCAGGGACACGTCAAAAAAGCTGGACTGCTCAAACTCGTGATACGACAGGATGCTGTCCTGAAAATAAATGTTGTTGGTGCGCCGGAAATAATAAAGGAGCGAGATCCCGTCGGGCAGTCCCCCGTCATACATCTGCAGGATATCGCACTTCTCCTCGTCGGAGAGCTTCTGGATGTCAACCACGTCCTCCCGCTCCGCCATCTGTGTCGAGAGGCTGTTGAGGCCGTTTATCATCACGTCGATCTCCCCGCTCATCTGGCTGAGGACGCTCAGTTGAAGATTTGAAACGGTGGCCCGGTATACATTGGCGTTGTTATAGAGGAACAGACAGACCACCGCCAAAACAGGCACGGCAAAAATAAGCAGGTATTTCCAACACATCTGCCAGACGATTCTTTTCATATCCCATGCCCCTCCCGGGACGTACAAAGCACGAGCGAGGCTCCGTCTCGTACCGTTTATTCTATAATAAATTGAAAAAACAAAAATCGCAATATGTAAACTCCTCCGCCATTTGTAATTTTTGTTGTTTGCTCCGGGTTTTGCTCCAAAACCGGAAAAAGCTATTTTTCCACATCGAAACAAATCTTACATATTGCCATTTTTCAGGACATGGGTTATACTGCAATATATTTACTCGTGTGTATACGCCCGCATTTAAGCAAATTCAACAAAAGGCCCGCCATTGAGGGCAATACGAGCTTTACAGCGGAAAGCGAGGGAAAGAATGTGACAACAATGGTAAAGAGCAGACACCCCCCTGGGCGCGATGAGCGCTCCCAACCGCCAAATAAGGGCGGGTTTTTCTACAGGCTCCGGCTCAACGTCAAAAAGTACACTCTGGTCTACGTTCTGATGCTGGTGGTCGTGGCCTACTACATCCTCTTTCACTATGTCCCCATGCTGGGGAACGTCATCGCCTTCATGGATTTCAAGCCCGGAAAGGGAATCTTAGGCAGCAAATGGGTGGGGCTTCAGAATTTCAAGGACTTTTTCAAAAGCCCCTTCGCCTGGAGGGTCATCCGGAACACCCTCACGATAAGCGGTCTTCAGATGCTCATCGGTTTTCCGGCGCCCATCATCCTCGCTTTGATGTTCAACGAGCTCCGGGGAAAATACTTCAAGCGCATCACCCAGACCATCTCCTACCTCCCCCACTTCATCTCCCTGGTGGTGGTTTGCGGGATGCTTGTGGACTTCACCAAGAGCGGCGGGCTCATCACAAAATTTCTGGGCCTCTTTGGGGTGCCGGAGCAGAATCTCCTGTCAAACTCCAAATATTATATATGGATATTCGTTCTCAGCGGCGTTTGGCAGAATATCGGCTGGGGGAGCATTATCTACATCGCTACCCTCTCCGGCGTGGACCCGGCCCTCTATGAGGCCGCGGCCATCGACGGGGCCGGACGCATGGGGAAGATCATCCATGTGTCCCTGCCGGCGCTGGTCCCGATGATCGCCATCCAGCTCATCATGCGGGTGGGGAATCTGATGAGCCTGGGGGCCGAGAAGACCATACTTCTCTACAGCCCTGCGGTCTATGAGACAGCGGACACCATCTCCTCCTACATCTACCGGGTCGGCCTTCAGCAGCGCAACTTCGGGCTGGCCGCGGCCGTGGGTATGTTCAACTCTTTCATCAACTTCGGGCTTGTGGTCTTTGCCAACTGGTTCAGCAGAAAGAACGTGGAGGAGAGCTTATGGTAATGCGAAAAACGAAAAATATAAACAAGATCCGCCGCACCCGGGAGGATAACATCATCGACACCGTAGTGGTGACGGTCGTCACGCTGCTCTCCCTTGTCTGTCTCTATCCCATGCTCCACGTGTTTTTCGCCTCGATAAGCGAGCCTGCAAGGGTCGTCTATCACTCGGGGGCGCTCCTCTGGCCCAAGGGCTTTTCCCTGGCGGGCTACAAGGCCACTCTGGCAAGGAGCGATATATGGCAGGGCTATGCCAATACCATCTTCTATGTCGGGGTGGGCACGGCCGTCAACATGGTGATGACCATCATCGGCGCCTACGCCTTGTCCCGGAAGGATTTCATGTTCCGGAAGGCCCTCAGCCTGTTCATCGTCTTCTCCATGTATTTTACGGCCAGCATCATTCCGAACTACCTTCTCATGCAGAAGCTGCATCTTTTGAACACCCGCTGGGTGCTGATCCTCCCCGGCGCCATCGGTACCCACAATCTGCTGGTCATGCGCACCGCCTTCGCCCGGGTGCCGCAGGACCTGGAGGAGGCCGCCGTTCTGGACGGCGCCACCGACCTTCAGACGCTCATTTATATCCTGCTCCCGCTGACAAAGGCGACGATGGCCGTGATCCTCCTGTTTTACGCGGTGGGCCACTGGAATTCCTGGTTCAACGCCATGGCCTTTCTGCCCATGGCAAAGGACCTCTACCCTCTTCAGCTGGTACTGCGGCAGATCGTGGTTTCGAACTCCGTGAATGAGTCCTCGGGAGACACGGCGGATTATCTGGGCGACTCGGTGAAATACGCCGCCATCATCGTCTCCACGCTGCCCATACTTTGCCTGTATCCGTTCCTGCAAAAATACTTTGTCAAGGGCGTCATGCTCGGATCTATAAAGGGGTGATGGGCGGAGAAGACGAAAAAAAGTACACGGTACAAAAATTTATGAAAAGAAAAGGAGTACAACAATGAAAAAGAGAAAGCTTTTGTCCCTCATTCTGGCCGCGGTGCTTCTCATAGCCATTGTTTCCGGCTGTGGAGGAGACGGAAATACGAATACCCCCGGCGGCAATACCGACCCCGGCGGCAATACCGACCCCGGCGGCAATACCGACCCCGGCGGGAATACGGACGACGACACGCCCCAGATTCAGGAGATTGGCGAGATCACCTACCCCATCGAGACAAACGGCAGAAAGCTGACCATGTGGTGCCCCCTCCAGCCCGCCGCGGCCAAGCACATGAGCTCCCTGAATGAACATGAGATTCTTCAGGAGATCCAGCGCCGCACCGGCATCGAGGTCGAGTTTATCCACCCCGCCATCGGCCAGGAGGCCGAGCAGCTCAATCTGCTGGTGACCGGCGGCGAGCTCCCGGACATCCTCAATATCCGCACCCTGTATCCGGTAGGCGCCGCCGGCGGCGTGGATGAGGGGGATTTCCTGGACCTGACGGACCTGATGGCCCAGTACGCCCCGGACTACTACAAGGCCATCACCTCCAAGGCGGACAATTACCGCCTTGCCACCACCAACGACAACAGAATCGTCTCCTTTGAGCTGCTCAAGCCCACCGGCCCCGAGTTCACCCGGGTCAACATCCTCACCAGCATGGTGGAGAAATATGACATCGACCCGTTGCCCGTCACCCTGGATGACTACGAGGCCCTGTTCGCCAAGATGGCCGCCGACGGCATCCCCGGGATCACGCTCCCCCAGAACGGCCGCGAGGACCAGTTCATCTGGCCCTTCGGTATCGACAGCGGCTACTTTATCGGCGAGGACGGGAACGTCAAGTTCGGCCCCTATACCCAGGAATACAAGGACTATCTCACAAAGATGCACGAATGGTATGAAAAGGGCTACATCGACAAGGACTTCAGCGCTAACCTCAACGAGTCCCAGCGCATGAGCACCTTTGTCAACGGCCAGGTGGGCGTGCGCATCACCTCCTGCGACAACTGCTACAGCAGCGCCACGGCCAACGGCGACTCCATCGTCGTAGCCAATTACCCCAGGCTCTACGAGGGGCAGGAGATCCACTTCCGCACCGTGTATATGGAGCCCATGGTGGACGCCTCCCAGACCACGGTCATCAGCGCCAAGAGCGAAAACTGGGACCTGGCCATGGCGTTCCTCAACTACTTCTACACCGAGGAGGGCGCGACTCTCTGCAACTGGGGCATTGAGGGCAAGCACTACACCGTTGACGAAAACGGCGAGAAGCACTATACCGACTATATGCTCAACAACCCCGACGTCCCCCTGAGCGACACCAACGCCACCCTGAAGCTCCACCTCTGGCCGAAGATCGACGAGGGCGATGTGGTGGACAACCCCATCACCACCTCCAACCCGGAGGCCCTGGCCCTGCGCACCATGTATTCCGACGACCCCACGGTGGACAGCTCCCAGCATCTGCCCAGCTTCAAAATGGAGACGGAGGCCGCCAACGCCCGGGGCAAGATTCAGACGGACATCAACACCTACGTGGATGAGATGACCGTAAAGTTCATCACGGGCGCCACTCCCCTCTCCGAGTTCGATAACTACATCGCCACCCTGGAGGCGCTGAATATCCAGGAGGCCATCCAGATCACAAACGACCAGTACATGAAGTACCTGTCCAAGCAGGTCCCGAATCTTGGTTGACGCTTTTTCCCTTTCCGCCGCTCTCCCACCTTTGAGAGGGCGGCGGATAATACTTTTCAGGAGGATACCGAATTGGAAACGATACCTAAACCCGAATACCCGCGCCCCCAGCTTATGCGGGACGACTGGATCAACCTGAACGGCGAGTGGGAGTTTGAGATCGACCAGAGCGTCAGCGGCGCCGAGCGCGGGCTCTTCAACGCCCCGTCCCTCTCCGGCCGGATAACGGTCCCCTTCTGTCCCGAGAGTGCGCTTTCGGGCGTGGGCTTCCGGGATTTTATCGCGTGCGCCTGGTACCGGCGGACCGTACAGCTCCCGCCGGAATGGCTGGAGGGCGTCAAGACGCGGGGCGACCGCGTGCTTCTCCACTTCGGGGCCGTGGACCACGACGCCGCGGTCTACATAAACGGCACGCAGGTCGGCGCCCACTCCAGCGGCTATACGCCCTTTTGCTTCGACATAACCCCACATATAACGCCGGAGACGGTCATCACCCTCAGCGCCAGGGACGACGTGCGGTCGGGGCTGGTCCCCTCCGGCAAGCAGAGCGGGAAATATGCCTCCTACGGCTGCTATTACACCAGGACCACCGGCATCTGGCAGACGGTCTGGCTTGAGCGGGTGCCGGAGAGGTACATCCGTTCGCTTCAGATAAGGCCGGACCCGGACAATGCCTGCGCGCATATCAGCGTCAGGACCCGGGGCAGCGGCCGTGTGCGCGTCCGGGCCTTTTATGACGGGGAGCCCGTGGGCATGTCCGAGGCCGTCACCACCGCCGGCGCGGCGGAGCTGACGGTGGCGCTGAGCCAAATCCACCTCTGGGAGCCGGGACACGGGCGGCTTTACGACCTGAAGGTCCGCTTTGAGGAGGACGATGTATCCAGCTACTTTGGCCTCCGCTCCGTGAGCCTGGAGGGCGGCGCCTTTCTGCTGAACGGGAAGACCGTTTTCCAGCGCCTCGTCCTCGACCAGGGCTTCTACCCCGACGGCATCTACACGGCCCCCACGGAGGAGGCCCTGATACGGGATATCCGCCTGTCCATGGACGCCGGCTTCAACGGCGCCAGGCTCCACCAGAAGGTCTTCGAGCCCCGTTTTCTTTACCACTGTGACAGGATGGGCTATATGGTGTGGGGCGAGTACGCCAGTTGGGGGCTGGATGTGGCGGATATCAACGTCCTTCCCCGGTTCCTCACGGAGTGGACCGAGGCGTTGGAGCGGGATATGAGCCACCCGTGTATCGTGGTGTGGGCGCCCTTCAACGAAACCTGGAACGTGAGGGGCCGCGTCCAGCGTGACGAGCTCCTGTCCGTGACCTGGGCCCTCACAAAGCGCCTGGACCCCACCCGCCCCTGCGTGGACACCAGCGGGAATTTTCATGTAACGACGGACATATTTGACCTGCACGACTATGACCAGTCGCCCGAGACGTTCAAGGCAAGATACGACGCCCTTGTCTCGGAAAACGTTCTCAACGACCCGCACCGGCAGCGCCAGACCTACCGCGGTGAGCCCGTGATGCTGAGCGAATACGGCGGCATCAAGTGGGACGTGTCCGGCGGCAGCGGCTGGGGCTACGGGGACGCCCCCGCCACCGAGGAAGAATTCATAGACAGATACCGGGGCCTGACGCAGGCGCTTCTGGACAATCCCAAAATCTGCGGCTTCTGCTATACCCAGCTTTATGACGTGGAGCAGGAGATGAACGGCCTCTACACCTACCGGCGTATCCCGAAATTCGATATTTCCGTCCTTCGCGCGATCAATTCAGCCCCCGCCGCCATCGAGCTTGCGGACACGGGAACAGCTCCGCGCGATTCAGAGGATTCTTGATTATCAACAAGCCCGGCGGAGCTTTCAAGGTCCGTACCGCAACGCTTAAAAAAAGGACGCCCCGCGGCAGCCGAAGCATTTCAGGGCGTCCTTATGTTGCCTTATGCTCTTCTTACATCACGTGCTCTCCCGCTCTATGAGATGCGTGGAAAAATGGCAAACGCCGGGCTGTCCGCCGTGTATCATGGAGTCCAGCATATTGACGATGGCGTCCGCCACACTCTTTCGGTCGATCTCCACGCTTGTGAGCGTGGGCGACACATACGCGCTCATGCGGGAATTGTCGAAGCCCACCACCGACACGTCCTCGGGCACCCTCAGTCCGCAGTCCCGGACGGCCTTCATCGCCACACACGCCATGTTGTCATTCCGGCCAATGATTCCGTCCACCGGCAGCCCGCTCTGTATCTTTCCGCGCACGGCGTCATAGAGCTCCTGCTCGCTGGCGCAGCCTGTGACGATCCGCTCCCCGGTGAGCTCAAGCCCGCTCTCGCGCATTTGCTCACAGAAGGCGTGGAAGCGCAGGTCCTCCAGGGTGCTGAAGCGCCCGTGGCGGCTGACCCGGTCGATATATACAAGGTCCCTCCTGCCCTTTTCAGCCAGGAATCTGACGCAGTCCTTCATCCCCTGGTGGAGCCCCGTGTATATGCGTCCCGCCTGCTCCCCGATCTGGCCGTATTCCCGGTTCATCAGCAGAACAACAGGCACGCCGGAATCTATGAGCTGGCGCACGTACTTTTCGTCAAAGCTGGTGGAGCTTATGACGATTCCGTCTACCTGGCGGCTGTTCACCTGGGCCACAAACTCCGCGTCGTTGCGGTCGGCCAGGAGCGAGATGAGATACCCCTTGTCATAGGCGATCTTGTCCATCTCCTCCACGATCTTTCCGAAGTGCTCGTTGGAGATATTGTCGGCTATAAAGAGTATATGGTTGCTCTTCTTCCCTTTCAGCGCACGGGCCACAGCGTTGGGGCGGTAGTGCAGCTCCTCGATGGCCCGGTAGACCCGTTCCCGCTTCTCCTTCGCCACATACCGATTGTTGTTGAGTACATACGACACGATCGTAACGGATACGCCCGCGCGCTCCGCCACATCCCGGCGGGTCGGCGCACTTCCGTTTTTTCCCATGGACGGTCCTCCTAACGCTTACTTTCGAGTGTACATATCATTATAGCATTTTTCTTCCCAGCGTCAACAAAAAAAGAGAGGATACAAAATAAATCCAAGAGGTGTTCCCTATGCTCACAAACAACCTTGAACAACTGAAAAAGGCGTCGCGCGGCGGCTATGCCATTCCCGCCATCAACACCCAAGGCGGAAATTACGACATCATCATGGCGATTTGCAAGGCGGCGGAGGAGCTGCGCTCCCCCGTCATTCTGGCCCACTACGTCTCTACCGGCGCGTTTTCCGGGAACGACTGGTTCGTAAACACGGCGAAATGGTGCGCCGGCAAGGTGTCTGTCCCGGTATCCATCCACTTGGACCACGGCGACGGGTTTCCCATCTGTATGGAGGCCCTCCGTCTCGGCTTCACGTCCGTGATGATCGACGGCTCCGCCCTCCCCATAGAGGAAAACGCCGCCCTGACCCGGCGTGTCACCGATGTGGCGCGGTATTTCGGCGTTCCGGTGGAGGCCGAGGTGGGGCAGCTCCAGCGTCTGGACAACGGGGTGGTCCTCGAAAACAGGAATATCGCCGACCCGGGGCAGGTGCGGGAATTTCTCCGTCTGTGCTCCCCGGACACCCTGGCCGTCGGCATCGGAAACGCCCACGGCTATTACCGCGGCAAGCCGGACATCAGGCTGGAGGTCCTCCGGGCCGTCCGGGAATTTACGGATATTCCCCTGGTGCTCCACGGCTGTACCGGCATGGAGGAGCGGGTCATCCGTGAGGCCATCTCCCTGGGCGTGGCAAAAATAAACTTCGGGACCGAGATACGCTACAAGTATGTACAGCATTACGAGGAGGCCCTGCGCACCCTGGACCACCAGGGGCACTCGTGGAAGCTCTCCCAGTATGCCAGCAACGCGCTGTGTGAGGACGTGAAAAACATCATCCGCCTCTCCGGCTCGGAAGGCCGTGCGTGACGGAGGAGGCGCGCGATGTCAAATTTGCTGATCGTACACGGCGGGGCGCCCACCGCCGTCCTGAACGCCTCCCTCTACGGCGCCGTCACGGAGGCCAAACGAAACGGCTTCACCGGGCGCATCCTCGGCGCGGTCTACGGCACGGCGGGGATTCTGAAGGAGTCCTTTGCTGACCTGGGCGCCATACCGGACAGGGCGCTGGAGGGGCTTCTCTCCGCCCCCGGCTCGGCCATAGGGACATCCCGCACGCCCCTTAAGGCGGATGACTACGCCGCCATGGCGGGAATCCTCCTGAAGCACGATATACGGTATGTGCTCTTCACCGGAGGAAACGGCAGTATGGACGCCTGCGGACGTCTGAGCGCCGCCTGCGGCGGGGTTGTGAACGTGGCGGGCATCCCGAAGACCATCGACAACGATATAGCGGTCCTGGACCACGCCCCGGGATACGCCAGTGCCGCCGCCTTCATCGCCAGGTATGTATCGGAGGTCGCCCAGGATGTGGCGTCGCTACCCATACACGTGAGCATCATCGAGACTATGGGGCGGAACGTGGGGTGGATAACAGCGGCGGCGGCTCTGGCCCGTGAGGCCCCGGGCGGCGCGCCCCACATGATATGTCTCCCCGAGGTCCCCTTCGACGAGGATCGGTTCCTGCGCCGTGTGGACGAGCTCCACAGGGAAAAGGGGGGCGTTGTGGTAGTCGTCAGCGAAGGGCTGAAGAACGCCGACGGCAGTACCGTGGCGCCGCCCATGTTTCGGGACGGCCGGGCCAGATACGACGGCGACGTGGGAAGCTGCCTGGCGCGCCTCATTATCGAGAAGCTGGGCATAAAGGCACGGAGCGAAAAGCCGGGTATCTGGGGCCGGGCCTGCACTCTCACGCAGTCTGCCGTGGACCGGGACGAGGCCGTAGCGGTTGGCGCGCTGGCCGCCCGCGCGGTACTCAGCGGGAAAACAGGGGTCATGGCCGGCCTTGCCCGAATCTCCACGGAGCCCTACCGGTGCCGTGAGCTCCTGATACCCATCGAGCAGGTCATGCTGGAGGAGCGCCGGGTGCCGGACTCCTTCATAAGCCCCGACGGCTTTGACGTGACGGAGGAGTTTTGTCAATGGTGCCGCCCGCTGGTGGGCAGCCTCCCCCGGGCGTATAAGGGCTTCCGGGACGGTCCTTTTGTATAAACACCTGAAAGAGACATTCTTTGGGGGCAAAATGAGCACACAAAGGAGCGGTCACATGAAACATCTATATTTAAACCTCAAGCGCTTCGATACCCCGGTGGAGCTGGGGGGCGTGAACCGTCTGGCGCCGCTGCCGGAGTGGGGCGCCGCCGTGGTCCGTGGGACCCAGGAGGCCCTGCGGAAGTATGACCCCGCCGCCGTGGAGTTCGTCCAGTACCTGCCGGAGGCCCACCTGCTCGGCGCCGTGGCGGCGTTGACGGAGAACTCCCCGGTGAAAATCGGCTCCCAGGGCGTCTACCGCATGGACACCGCCGTGGGCGGGAACTTCGGGGCCTTCACCACCAACCGCACGGCCAACATCGTCCGGGCCATGGGGTGCAGCTCCACCCTCATCGGACACTGTGAGGAGCGCAGCGACAAAAAGGGCGTCCTCCGGGAGGCGGGCCTCGCAGACATGTCCGCGGTGAACCGGCTCCTCAATCAGGAGATAAAATGCGCCCAGGCCGCGGGGCTTTCGGTGCTCTACTGCATCGGTGAAACCAGCGAAGAGCAGCCCCGCTGGCAGGAGGTCCTGGGCGAGCAGTTGGACGCGGGCCTTCGGGACGTGGATCTTTCCCGGGTGGTCATCGGCTACGAGCCCGTCTGGTCCATCGGCCCCGGCAAGACCCCGGCGGGCCGGGAGTACATCCAGAGGATCGCCCGCTTTGTCAAGGGGCGCTGCGGCTGCGACGTGGTCTACGGCGGCGGCTTGAAAGCCGACAACGCCGGGATGCTGGCCTCCATCCCGGAGATCGACGGCGGCCTCATCGCCCTGACGCGCTTCACCGGCGAAATTGGCTTCTACCCGGAGGAGTACATTGAGATCATCGACAAATACCTGACCGCGTCGGGGAACAGAAACTGAACGCAAAGGAGAGAAAAAACTATGAAACTGGATTTTGAGTACGGCCACGGGCTCATGAGCGCGGAACTGCCCGACACCACGGAGGTTTTTGTCCCCGGCGAGACGGTGCCCGATCCCCCCTGCCTGCCCCAGGACTGGGACAGCCTGTACGCCGCTACGCTGGAAAGCATCCGTCACCCCATGGGGATGCCGGCCCTCCGGGACCTGGCGGGCCCCGGCAAGACGGTGGTGTTCGTCATCCCCGACATCGTCAAGGGCGGTACCCAGCCCACCAGCCACCGGAAGGTGGCCATCCGGGCCTGCCTCGACGAGCTCTGTGCCGCCGGCGTGGAAAAGCGCGACATTCTGCTGATGATTTCCAACGGCCTCCACCCCCGGGCCACCGTGGCGGAGATGAAGAAGATCCTGGGCGAGGAGCTCTTCAACGAGTTTTACCCCACGGGCCAGCTCACCAGCCACGACAGCGAGGACCCGGAGCACATGGTGGACCTGGGCGTCACCGCCGTCCACGGGGCGCCGGTGCTGATGAACCGGTACGTCTACGAGTGCGACATCCCCATCCTCATCGGCCACACCCAGGGCAACCCCTACGGCGGCTACTCCGGCGGCTACAAGCACTGTGCCACGGGCATCACCCACTGGCGGAGCATCGCCAGCCACCACGTCCCCAGGGTGATGCACCGGCAGGACTTCGTGCCCGTCTCCGGCCACAGCATGATGCGGACCCTCTTCGACGAGATCGGTATGCACATGGAGCAGAAGATGGGCCACCCCTTCTTCTGCTGTGACGCCGTGCTGGACACCGCCTCCCGGCAGATCGCCATCTTCTCCGGCTACGCCGCCGTGATGCAGCCCGAGAGCTGGAAGGTCGCCAACAAGCGGACCTACGTGCCCTTTGCCCGGGAGAAATACGACGTGATGGCCTTCGGGATGCCCCAGGACTTTCACTACGGCAACGGCATGGGCACCAACCCCATCCAGATGATGCAGGCCCTGTCCGCCCAGGTTATCCGCCACAAGCGGGTCATGAAGGACAACTGCGTCATCATCTGCTCGTCTATCTGCAACGGCTACTTCCACGACGAGCGCTGGCCGTACCTCCGGGAGCTCTATGAGCTTTTCCAGCATGACTACATGAACACCTTAGCGGACATGGACCGGTACGGCGAGTATTTCGCCACCAACGCCGAGTACATCCGCAAGTACCGCTTCGCCAACGCCTTCCACCCCTTCCACGGCTTCTCCATGATGTCCTGCGGCCACATCGCCGAGATGAACACCGCCGCCATCTACATCGTGGGGGCCCAGGAGCCCGGCATCGCCAGAAGTATGGGCCTGAAGACCCGAGCCACTTTTGAAGAGGCCTTAGAGGACGCCAAGAAGAAATTCGTGGGCCCGGACCCCCACATCCTGGCCCTCCCCAGGACCTTCAAGACCGCCGCCGTCCACCTGTGCATGGCCGATGACGACCTCAGCGGCGTATAAGACCGGTTTTCATTGCTGTTTCGCAGTCCCCCATTCGCCCCCAATTCGCCCCCAATTTTCTCACAGTAAGGTGACGGGAGTCGAACCTGCGTCGGTTTCTGACGCGGGTTCGACTCCCGTCAACTTAAAGTCAGGCAGAAACAGCCTGTAGGAAGAAAATTAATGAAATCCAAAAAATCCCCCGGCGTCGGGTATTGCTTGTGACGCTGCGTAATGATGTATAATGAGGGCGAAAGGAGGTAAAAGCTATGTCAAAATACACGACAGGAGAAATGGCGAAGCTCTGCGGCGTATCTGTC
>CANROF010000044.1 GCA_947632155.1 uncultured Oscillospiraceae bacterium | reverse complement strand
TGAATATGCCGTTTTGCGCGTTATTTCGCGGGCTCTTTTTCATATGAGGTGAATTTGATGGGCAATGGACAGGGCAAAAGCCGCCGCGCCGTAAAATACGACCTTCCGGCGGGCCCAATTATCCTTTTCGCGGTACTGATCGTCGCCGTGGTGGCCGCCGTGGCGGTCTTTTCCTTGGGGCGCGGCAAAAAGGTCCTGAAAAACGTGACGCTGGAGGCCGGCGACCGGATAGAGCTCGCCATGTTCCTCCGCGACCCCGGGGACCTGTCCGCCGCGTCCTTCCGCTCCGACGTGTGGACGCTTGACACGTCGGTCCCGGGCGAGCACAACGTGGTCATCACCGTGGACGGGAGGAACTACGCCTCGACCCTGACGGTCCGCGACACCGTGGCGCCCTACGGCGAGCCGGTGACCGTCTCCGTAACCCAGGGGAATATGCCGGACCCCGCACAGTGCGTCAAGAATATCGTTGACGTCACCGGCGTCACCGTCTCCTTTCAGGAGGAGCCGGACGTCAGCACCCGCGGCCAGCACGCCGCCGTGGTACTGCTCACGGACGCCGGGGGCAATTCCACCGCCATCATCTGCATGGTCAACGTCTATGCCGACTCCGTGCCCCCCGTTATAAGGGGTTTTCACGACATGACGGCCTACATCGGCGACGAGGTGGACTTCCGAGGCGGCGTCACCGTCACGGACAGCGTGGATACCGAGCCCACCCTTGACGTGGACCTGAGCCAGGTGAACTTCCAGATAGCCGGTACATACCAGGTTACCTACCGGGCAAGAGACAAGGCCGGCAACACCAGCGAGGCCACCGTATCCCTGGTGCTCCGGGAGCACCGCACCAACGACGTGGCCGAGACGGTGGTCATCTCCCTGGCCCGTGACGTCCTCGCCAGATTCACGAACTCCAGGATGGACCAGATGGACGTGGCCTACGCCATATACCGCTGGGTGAGGAACAACATAAACTACGTGAGCTCCGACGAAGTCTCCACCTGGACGGGCGCGGCCTACGACGTGTTCCAGACGCGTTCCGGCGACGATTTCGGCTTCTTCGCCGTCACGAAGGCGCTTTTGAAGGCGGCGGGCATTGAGAGCCACGACATCGTCACCTCAAAGACCGCCCCCTCGGTACACTACTGGAATCTTGTAAACGTGGGCTCCGGCTGGTATCACATGGACCCGTTCCCCAGGACCGGCGGCGGAGACGACTTCTTCATGCTCACGGACTCCGAGCTTGAGTTTTACTCCGAGGCCCACAACGGCTCCCATTTGTATGACGGCATCGACTACCCCGCCCGCGCCGTGGAATCCGTACAGGACATGGTGGATTACGCCTCCCCCACCCTCAACCGTGAGCCCCCCGAGGATGAGGGCGAGGGCGATACCGGCGGCGCGGACGACACCGGCGGCGCGGCGCAATAGGCCCATTGACTGGAGGCGGACGGAATGACCCCATTCTGGAAAAAATGGTGGTTTTGGGCGCTGGCGGTGCTGGTGGCGCTGTCGATGCCCATGGCCCTGAAATACGCCGCGGACTCCCCCGCCGCCCCGGCGGAGGAGGTATCCAACGAAAAGCCGCCGGAATCCGACGGCCTTGAAGGCTCCCCCGTTCTCCCCGCCCCGGAGCCTGAGCCGGACGCCTCCCGGGAGCAGACGCCGGAACCTGAGCCCGAACCGGAACCTGTCCCGGAACCGAATCCCGAAACGGAACCAATATCTGAGCCCGAGCCCATACCGGAGCCCGAGCCCGAAACCATACCGGAGCCCATACCGGAGCCCGAGCCCGAAACCATACCGGAACCCATACTGGAGCCGGAACCCGAGCCCATACCGGATCCCGGACCTGACCGGGAACCGGACCCCGAGCCCTCCCCCGCCGCCACGTACATTCTCAACACCAACACGAAGAAATTCCACCGTCCCGACTGCTCCAGCGTCTCCACCATAAAGGAGAAAAACAAGCAGGAGTACACCGGTCCCCGCGACGACCTCATCGCCCAGGGCTACGCCCCCTGCAAGCGCTGCAACCCGTAAAACGGCCTCCGGCTCAGTCGCTGATGTCGCTGTCCAGCACCACGGCGAAGGTGTACTCGGGGTAGCGCCGGCTCATTTCGGCGATGAGCCGGTCGCGAATCTGCTCCCGGCGGGCGCATTTGAAGTCCAGGATGAGGTCGAAGGTCACGGTGGCCCGCTCCGTGTCCACGTAAAAGCCGTGCATCTGCAAGATTTCCGGGTAGGCGGCCATGAGCGTCCGCAGGTACTCCTTCATTTTCGCGAATTCCCCGGAGGTGTTGGAGGCGTATATGCCCACGGTCAGCGCTATCCCGAAGCCCGAGAAGACGTCCTCGGAGATATGCCGCGTCAGGCTGTGTATATCCCGGGCGGTCATGTCGTCCGGCACCTCCACATGGACCGAGCCGATGATCTTCTCCGGCCCGTAGCGGTGGAGCGTAAGGTCGTAGGCCCCCAGGACCCCGGGGTAGCGGCATATAAAGGCCTTGAGCTTCTGGGAGAGCTCGCTGTCCACCCGGGAGCCGATGATCTCCCCCAGGCTCGACATCAAAAGCACCGCGCCGGACCTGAGCATGATGAGGGCGATGAAGGCGCCCAGCCAGCCCTCCAGATTGACGTGCCAGATCATGGATATTGCCGCCGCCACAAGGGTGGACAGCGAGATGAGCGCGTCGAACAGCGCGTCCGTCCCGGAGCCCACCAGGGCCTCGGAGTTGAGCTTCCGCCCCTGGGCCTGGACGTACCGCCCCAAAAGGAGCTTTCCCGCCACGGAGGCCGCCACGACGGCGAGCGTCACGGCGGTGTAGCTGGCCGGAGTGGGCGCGGCGATCTTTTTCACCGATTCAATGACGGCCGCGACGCCCGCGGCCAGGATGACCACCGCCACGGTGATGCTGGTGACGTACTCGATCTGCCCGTGGCCGTAGGGGTGCTTCCGGTCCGGCTCTTTCCCCGCCAGATGCGTGCCCACGATGGTGATGACGGACGACAGCGCGTCGGTGGAGTTGTTTACGGCGTCCATGATGATCGCCACGGACCCGGAGAGAAAGCCCACCGCGGCCTTAAATGCCACCAACACCATGTTCACGAATATGCCCACAAGGCTCACGCGGACGATCTTCTTTCCGCGCTCCATCTCAGATCACCTCCGTCCGCAGCCCGGAGAGGTCCCGAAACAGCGCGGTGTGCGGGTAGGCCCTAAACGCGGCTTCCCCCGTCGTACCGGTGAGCACCGCGGCGAAGGGCACCCCGGCGTCCCGGGCGCAGGCGGCGTCCACGGCGCTGTCGCCTATGTAAAGGGCCTCCTCCGGCCCCACGTTCAAGAGCCTCAGCGCCAGAAGCAGCGCCTCCGGGTGGGGCTTTTCGTTTTTCACCATGTCGGAGCCCACGATGACGTCCACCAGGTCCCGGGCCGAGAACTTATCCAGTATCCCGCGGATGCGGAACGCCGCCTTGGTGGTGACGATAGCCGTGAGGACGCCCTTTTCATGGAGCTCCCCCAGCAGCGGCAGGGCCTCCGGGTAAAAGACCGCCGAGGCCACCATCACGTCGTCGGCCCGCCGCATAAAGAGCTTGGTGAATTCCCGGGCGGTGTCCGCGTCCCGGCATCCGGTCAGCCTTTCAAGCGTGGCGTCCAGGGAGAGGCCGATGGTCCGGCGCATCTCCTCCCTCCCGGCGGGCGGAAAGCCCAGCTTTTCAAGGGAGCTTGAGATGCACTCCAATATCCCCTCCGTGGTGTCGCCCAGCGTGTAGTCAAAATCAAAAATACAAGCCTTCAATCCTCTCACTCCTTTGTCATACTATTCTACTATACAGCGCCGGGGAGATTTTGTAAACTCCCCGGCGCTGTGAATTTTTATAACGTCTTAGCTTTTGCCAGTTTTTGTCAGCGTCCTTATGTTCTCCGGCCCGCACTCCCGGGTGAGGCCGTCGTCGGTGTAGAGCTCATATGTCTCCCCGTCGCCCAAAAGGGTGAGATCTGACACGTCGTAATCCCGGGTATTCGAGATGACCTTCCCCACCGGCAGGAGCTTTCCGGCGCGGATGAAGAAAACGACCTCCCCGGTGGACATCTCCACGGTGTGCCAGCCCTTTTGTATCCGGGAGCAGCGGAATTCCCCGTCGTAGAGGACGCGCGTCATGTCCTCCGGGATGAAGACCCGGCGGGAGGCCGCGCCCTCGGTGACGATGGGCGCCACCATGAGGCTCTCCCCCACCAAGAGCTGGTCCTCTATCCCCCGGGCCTCGGGGTAGACGAACTCCACCGGCTTTATGTACATGTCCGCCCTCAGCGCGGCCTTCATGTACTCGGAGTAGATATACGGCAGCAGCCGGTACCGAAGGCGGATGATCCTCCGGAATTCCTCCGCGTCCCCGAAGCTGTAGGCCTCCTGATTTTGGGTGAATTTACTTGTATGGTTGCGCATCAGCGGCGTGAAGACGGAAAAGGCCAGCCACCGCAGCAAAAGCTCCCTGGTGCAGTTGCCCATGAAGCCGCCGGTGTCGGCTCCGGAGTATAAAAAGCCGCACATATTCAGGGACGCCATGTGCCGGACGTTCAGCATCAGGTGCTCCCACTTGGAGCTGTTGTCCCCGGTCCACACCCCGCCGTAGCGGTTGGCGCCGATGTAGCTCGACCGGGAGAAGAGCAGGTATCTTCCGTCAAGAAGCCGCTCAAGCCCCTCGCCGGAGGCCCGGGTCATCATGGCGCCGAAAAGGTTGTGGACATCCATGTGGCACACCCTCCGCCCGTCGGCGTCGTGGAAAAAGGATCTGTAGCTTTTCATTAGATCCCTCTCCCGCTTTGCCCTTCGCCTGTCGCCGGGGAGGATGCTCAGAAGAAATTGAAGCCCCTTGAGCTTCGGGCCCTTTGTGTACTCGCTGTAGAATATCGCGGGCTCGTTCATGTCGTTCCAGAAGCCCTCAAACCCCGCGCCGGTGTAGAATTTATACTGCCGTCCGAACCACTCCCGTGCCCGGGAGTTGAGAAAATCAGGAAAATGCGTCATGCCGGGCCAGACCCCGGCCTTAAAAAAGCCGCCCTCTTTGTTGCGGCAGAAATATCCCCCGCTGACGCCCTCCTCGTAAACCGGGTCGCCGGGCTCCACCTTGATTCCGGCGTCCACGATGGGCACCAGCCGTATGCCGCGCTCTTTCATCTCCGAAACGAAGGCCGCGATGTCGGGGAAATTCTTTGGATCGAAGGAAAAATCCCTGTACCCGTCCATGTAGTCGATGTCCATGCAGATGTAGTCCAGGGGGATGCCGTTTTTTTCATACCCGTCCGCCACGTCCCGGAAGTCCCGCTGCGTGGCGTAGCCGAAGCGGCTCTGGCCGTAGCCGAAGGCCCACAGCGGCGGCAGATAGCACCGCCCCACGGCGGCGATGAGCTCCCGGCAGACATCGTAGGCGCAGCCGCCGTCGATCTCATAGAGCCTTAAGCTTTTCGTGTCACAGATGACCTTGATCTCGCCGGAGCCCCGCCAGTCTATCTCGAACATCACCCGGGCGGGAGTGTCAAAGAAGGCCCCGAAAGTCTCTTTCCCGTCCACGATGATGAAGTTGTGGGAGGCGTACAGCGACGGATTGGTGTCCTCGTGGTCGGCGGTGTCGGTGTTGAAGGAGATGTACCTCCCGGGGCGTTTATTCATCCTCCCCGTAGTCTCCCCCAGCCCGAATACCGCGTCCCCGGCGTCAAGCCTGTGCCGGAAGGCGACGGTCTTCTCCCCCGCGGAAACGGAAAAGTGCCTGACCCCCTCGGCGGCGGGCACCGCCGCCGTAACAGCGCCCGTCTCGATTGGGTCGCCGAATATGTATCTCGTTATCATCTCTCGTCCCCCATTCGTGGTCCCGTTGTCTAATACCAAAGCCATTATACCATTTGTCAGGTGAAAAAGCCACTCCCCCGCCAATTGATTTTCCGCATAAATATATTTAAATTGGATATTCGTATCCGGACATATTGAACGGCATGACCGAAATCATGCCGTTCATTCAAAATCTGAAAACCTTTTATGAGCCCAATCAAGGCCGGCTGACTATTCCCGTAAAGACGGGCTGCGTGTTGGAGATGACGCTGAAGAGAAACGGGCGGTCGAAGGTGAGCTCCAAATCCTCATGGTCCACGGGCATTACGGCTCCGGGGGTCGTTATAAGGACGGTGTAGGCCGCGGCCTCGCAGCCCTCCTCGTCGATCTTCACCCGGGCGGCGTGGAGGGCGTCGGAGACATAGAGGGGCAGATCCCCCGCAATGGGCGAAAAATCCGTCCCGCCGGGGTCAAAGGCATAGGTAACTCCCAGGGCCGTCATGGCCTCCCGGATGTCGGCGTCAAAGGAGACGTCGAATTTGGGAAGGCTCAGGGTGATGTCAAAGGTTTCCGGCGCGGCGTACACGCCAAAGCTCTCCCCGGCCAGCAGGGCGAGGACGGCGGGGTCGTCTAAAAGCTCCTCCGGGGCAACGCCCTCCTTCGGCAGGATGAGGCGCATGGAGCCGCCGGTCTTGAAGGAGAGCTCGATGGCCGTGAAGCGCTCCCCCAGCACCGCGCCGTCCTCAAAGGTCTTGTGCATGAAGTCGCGCTCCAAGTCTCCGGAGGGCGCGTGGAAGGTCTGGGGCGCGGTCTGTTTTTTGGAGAACTCTCCCGCCCACGTGTCGGCGAAGTAGACGGTGGAGGCCAGGGCCAGATAAGCGTCCTCGCCAAGCTCCACGCCCTCCGCCTGCTCCCGCAGCAAATCGCCGGTATTCTCGTTCAGCCACTGACGGAGGGCGTCGTTCAGCGCCTCCGAGCCCATGGCCCCCGAGAAGGACGAGGCATAGTAGTCCCGGGCCAAAATGTCCAGCGGCTCCTGCCCGTACTCCACGCCGTCCCGGAGCCACAGGGAGTTTGCCAGCTTCAGGGTGTAGGAGCCGTCGTCGTTATAGAGGGCGTTCCATAGCCGCCCGGCCCGGGCGCGAAGCTCCTCCACGCTCTCCGCCCCCAGGGCGGAGAGAATCTGCTGCCGGTTCTCCCCCCCCGCCGTCTCCGCCAGCATGGCGAAGGCCAGATAGATGTTGGCGGGCGAGCAGACGGCGTTCCCGTCCCCGCTGTCCTCCAGCAGCGCCCGGATGGCGGCGGCGTTGAAGCCCGAAAGGGCCTCCCGCTCCTCCTCCGTCAGCCTCCGCTCCCGCCTTGCGGCGCTCCACCGGTCGTAATCGTCGGAAAATTCCTCCGTGGGATACGGTATCCGCTCCGGGTATTGGGCCGCGGCAAGGGTCCGGATCTGCGCCGTCCCGGAAGCGCCGGGGTCCGGGCCGCCGGGGAGTTCCCCCGGCTCTTCCCCGCCCGCGGGGCCGCCGGGGAGTTTCCCCGGCTCTTCCCCGCCCGCGGGATTGCCGGGGCCTTCGTTTACGTCGTTGAGCCCCGGGGTCCGCCCCCTCCAAAGGGCCGCACCCCCCACGGCGATGGTCAGGGCCAGCACCGCCGCCACGGCGCCGCGCCAGATACCGGGCCTCTTGCGTTTTTTCGCCGCCTCGTCGATCAGGTCGTCACGGATGTTGGTGACGCCGTGGAAAATGTCCTCTTTTTTCATATCTCTGCTATACTCCTTCCTGCTCCAGTAACACGCGGAGGTCCGCCCGCAGGCGCCGGAGCCGCTGGGAGACGGTGTTGGGCTTTTCCCCGCTCTCCCGGGCCAGCTCCTCCACGCCCAGTCCGTAAAAATGCCGGAGGACAAAGAGCCGCCTGTCCCGGATCGGGAGCCCGTCCAGCCAGCGGGAGATGACCTCCCCCAGCTCCCGGCCCTCCAGCTCCAGCTCTATGTTCTCATTGGAGGGCAGGCACTCCGAGAGCTCCTCAAGCTGCGCCTCCACCCCGGCATAGCGCCGGGAGGCCCGGTTTTTTCGCCACCGGCTGATGGCCAAATTCCGGGTGAGCCGCCCCAAAAACGCCCGGAGGGAGGCCGGCCGCTCCGGCGGGATGGCGTCCCAGGCCGCCAGATACGTGTCGTTGACGCACTCCTCCGCGTCCTCCCGGATTCCTAAGAGCCGCAGAGCGATGCCGTGGCAGTATTTGCCGTACTTTTTCCCAGTCTCCTCCAACGCCCGCTCGCTTCTGCCGAAATAGAGCTCTATAATATTTCTGTCCTCCATGCGGCGCCTCCCTTATTTAATGGGCCCATCACTCCTGTAGTCGCGGAGCGGAGAGGTTATGTGACGGAATTTCACAAAAAATTTTATCACTGTATGTCATCGGCTTCAAGCATGTCTCTGAGCTTGTCGAGGGCCCGCTTTTCGATGCGGGAGACGTAGGAGCGGGAGATCTTCAGTTTGTCCGCCGTCTCCCGCTGGGTGAGCCTCCCCCGGCGGCCCAGGCCGTAGCGCAGGGCCACTACCTCCCGCTCCCGGGGCTCCAGCCCCTCCTCCACGTGGCGGCGGAGGCGCGCGTAAATCTCCTGAGAGCTCAGGCGCTCAAATACGTCGTCCTCGGAGCAGATGACGTCCATCAGCGACAAATTCCCGCCCTCTCCCCCGTCGGAGTCGATGGCGTCGGAGAGGGACAGGTCCCCCGACGACTTGCGCTGGCTGCGGAAGTACATCAGTATCTCATTTGCTATCCTCACGCGGCGGAACGGCCGGGGCGTCCGCGGAGCCGGTGAGATAGATCCGCGCCCTCTCCCCGTCCCAGACGACGCATCGTGCCGCCGCTTTCAAAAGCGCCCTCCTGTCCTCCACGCCGCAGGCGTCCACCGTCGCCGGGAACGAGGAGAGCATGGCCGCGGCGGCCTCCGCCTCCCCGTCCGCAAGCTCCCGCTCCCCCGGGGCGGCAAGCCCCTCTATCCCGGCGTTCAGGGCCTCCAGCTCCCGGTGGAGCGCGTCTATCCTCTCCAAAAGATACCGCTCCGCCGCGGTGCCCTCGGCCCTTGTCAGGGCCTCCACGGTGCGGGATAGCTCCGCCCGGCGCTCCTTCTCCTGCCTTTGAAGCTCCGAAAGCCGCCCCGCAGCGGCCTCCGAAGCGGGGCGGAGGGACCTTTCGGCACCGGCCAAAAGCGCCGCCAGCCCGCCGTCGCCGCAGGCAACCCCCCGGACCGCGCCGAGGACGGCGGCGTCCAGCGCATTTCCGTTGACGCCCCGCATATGGCAGCGCTCGCCCCGGCTCATCTCCCGGGTGACGCACATATACGTGTAGACCGGCTCCCCCCGCCCGTCCCGGCGGGACGTCCGCTTGGGCCGCATACAGCCCCCGCACTCCCCGCATATAAGCAGCCCCGACAGCAGCGCCGTGCCGCTTCTGGGCTTGCGGTAGGACTTGCGGCTGTTCTCTGAGAGCATATTCTGCACCCGGACCCACTGTGCCCCGGATATGAGCCCCCTGTGCCCGCCCACCGAGACGATCCACTCCTCCGCCGGCAGCTCCACGTTGGCCTTTCCCGGGCGCTGGAGCGTGCGGTTGTAGGCCATGACGCCGTGCTCCCCGTCGAAGGCCTCCCTGGGCGCGAAGATCTCCGCGCCCTTTTGGGAAAAATAGCCGTAGGCCGCCCCGTCGGCGTCCATGTAGACGGGATTTGTCAGGATATTCCTGACGGCAAACCGGGTGAAGTCCTTCCCCTGCCGGGTCTTGACGCCCTTTGCGTAAAAATGCGCCGCGGTGAGCGTCAGGGAGTTCGTCTCCAGGAATGTATCGAAGATCTCCTTGACAAGCGCCGTCTCCCCCGGGACCCGGGCCAGCTTGCAGGCCCTCTTCTCCCGGCCGCCGGCGCCGGCGCGGGTGAAGCTCTCCGACCTGTAGCCCAGCGGCGCCACGCCCCCCAGCCATCTGCCGGTCTTGGCCAGCTCCCGCATGTTGTCGCGGATGCGCTCGGCGATGGTTTCCCGTTCGAGCTGCGAGAACACCGAGGCGATGTACATCATGGCCCGGCCCATGGGGGACGAGGTGTCGAATTTCTCCCGGATGGAGATAAATTCCACGCCCCTGTCGCCCAGGTCGTTTATGAGATTCGCGAAATCCCCGATGTTCCGGCTTATCCTGTCCAGGCGGTAGACGACGATGGCCCTCACCCGGTTCTTTTTAAGGCCGGCCATCATCTCCCTGAATTGCGGCCGGTCCAGATTGCCCCCGGAGTAGCCCTCGTCCTCGTAGACCAGGGCGCCCTCCAGCGCCTCCCCGCCGTAAACGGAGGCAATGTACTGCCGGCACAGCTCCGCCTGATTTTCCACGCTCTCGCCCTTGCCGGTGAATTTCGATTTCCGTGAGTATATCGCAAAAACGCCGCCCTCCATACGCGTCCCCCCTGAGAGAAATATAGTCATACTAATCCCTGATTAAAAACGCCAACCGAGCGGCGAGAATTTTTTGCGTCAGGCGAGGAAGACGGCGCAGAGAATACTGTATGTATTGTCAAGCCGTCTGACGCATCGGGGCCCCCACACGGCCCGCCGTGTGGGGAGAGGAGGAGCCGAGCCTGCGCCTGAGGGCGACCAAAGGGAGCCCGAGGTTAAGCGGCTCGAGCGACGACGAGGCAAAAAAGTCCGTCGCGAATTGGAGTTTTTGATTAGGGATTAGTATCAATTATATTTCCTCGATCAACGCGCAAGCCCTCCAAAAAAGTATTCGCCGCGGTCATGCGGCGAATACTTTCAGCATATATCGGGGACGGCGGCCTCCGCGGCGCGATCTTCCGTTTTACTTAGAGGCGCGGATATGCGCTATTCAAATTCGTCCAGCGTCCACCTGTCGCGCCACCGGATAACGGGTATCTCCCCCTCGAAGCGGATGGGGAGCCAGACATAGCGGGCGCGGGAGGTGTCCACCTGCCGGTCGCCAAGCCAGCCGGGGTCGCGGACCTCGCCCTCAAAATCCGGGTCGAAGTGCTTTTGGTACTCTTTTTTGTACTCCCGGTAGTCCCACTCCATGTGGTCGGGTATCCACCGGTCGGCCAGGGCGATGTAGAGGTCCCGCTTGCCGGGGACCTTGAAGACGCTGGAGATCTGGGAGTGGAAGGAGGTGTCGCTCTCATCCCCCCGGTGGGGGTTGCCCAGCACCGTATACGGCCCGTGCCAGGTGTCCGCGACGGCGGCCTCGGATGGGTTGGGCTTGTACCCCGTGGTGCCGGAGGTCAGGAGATAGTGCTTGCCGCGCCGCATGAAGTGCGCCGTGGCCTCCCGGACGAAGGGCGGGCCCTCGTGGTGGGGAAAGTGGGTGCTGTAGTAGCCCGTGACGTCGGTGTAATCGTCCGTCAGGTCCGCGCAGATCGTCTCCGAGTGGACCCGCTCGAAATAGTAGTACCCCTTCCCGTCGGAGGCGGCGGCCAGGTCGAAGTCCCCGGCGCTCATCCCCAGGGGCATGAGGCCCGTGCGGACGATCGTATACGGCCCCAGAAGGGCGTCGGCGGTCAAAACGGTGGACGCCTGTGTCCCGTCCGGGCGCATGATCTTCAGCCAGCAGACGTATTTTCCCGTGCGCCTATTGTATAAGATGTGGGGCCGGTCCACCATGGACCTGGGGTGCAGGGGCGAGGCGGGGTCCTCCGTGTCCGGCGGGATGATAAGGCCCTCGTCGGTCCAGTTGTAGAGGTCCGTGGAGCTGTAGCACCGCACGCCCCAGTGCCAGACCGCCCCGTCGCCGCGG
The DNA here is from genome assembly GCA_947632155.1 of uncultured Oscillospiraceae bacterium. Lineage (GTDB taxonomy): Bacteria > Bacillota > Clostridia > Oscillospirales > Oscillospiraceae > RUG626. Next base: position 12,761 of record CANROF010000044.1, on the reverse strand, counting down.
GTAAACTCCTTATTTTCCCCGTACCAGTAGAATTTGCCGTTGTCGAAAATCACGGAGCCCCCGTGGGCCTGGATGGGCCTGCCCGCGGTGTCCAGCCAGAGCGCCCCCGGGTAAAAAGCGTCGTAGGTCATGTCCGCTCCTTTGCCCGCTTTTTCAATCAATGATTGCGCAGTCAAAGCCGTAGGTCCCGCCGGAGAGCGTCCCCATGATGCCGCCGGGCAGCGCAAGCTCGGCCTGACAGCCCTCCGGGACGGTGACGGTGACCCGGGCGCGGTCCCGGCCGCAGCTCCAGTGGACCTCGTAGCGGCCGGAGGCGGAGTCGTAGGCGGCGTCCAGCCTCCCCAGGCGCCTCTCCGGCGCCGGGCGGAGCCTCACGCGGCGAAAACCGGGCTCTAAGGGCTCGATTCCGGCGCAGTACCGCCAGATCCACTCGCAGACGGAGCCGTAGGCGTAGTGGTTCAGGCTGTTCATGCCGGTATCCGACATGTGTCCGTCGGGCATGACGCTGTTCCAGCGCTCCCAGATAGTGGTAGCGCCCATCTTCACCTCATAGAGCCACCCGGGCAGCTCCTCGCTCATGAGAAGGTCGTAGGCCAGCTTGTCCTCCCCTAACTCCGAGAGCGTGGGGCATAAAAGCGGCGTGCCCACAAAGCCCGTCTGGAGCTTGCCGCCGGCGGCCTCGAGCCGCTCCAGGAGCGCCCTTTTCGCCGTCTCCCGGTCGGGGTGGAGGTCAAAGGCCAGCGTCAGCAGGTGCGCCGTCTGGGTGTTGATCCTGCAATGGCCGTCCGCGTCAAAATAGTCGCGCCGGATGTCCGCCGCGAGTCTGTCGGCCACGCCGTCAAACCGCCCGCCGTCCCGGCCCAGGACCCTGGCGGCCATGGCCGTCAGCCGCGCCGAGTGGGAGAGGTACGCCATGGCGATAAAGGCCGCGTCGGTGCCGCCGCGGCGCGGGTCGTCGTAGATGGGCTCGTCCATGCTGAGCCAGTCGCCCCAATGGAACTGGGTAAGCCAGGTCCCGTCGTCGTACTTTCCGGTGCAGTAGTCCACCCACCCGGCCATGCCGTCGAAGTGGGCCTCCAAAAACGCCGTGTCGCCGGTGAAGGTGTAGACGGCCCAGGGAATCACCGTGGCGGCGTCGCCCCAGGCGGTGGCGGCGGTATCAAAGTCGAAGCGCGGCACGACTATGGGCGCCATGCCGGAGAGCTTCGCCTGCTCCAAATTCATATCGGTCAGGTACTTGTGCATGAAGGCCGCGCAGTCGGTGAAATAAAGGGCCGTGGGGGCAAAGACCTGGGCGTCGCCGGTCCAGCCCATGCGCTCGTCCCTCTGGGGGCAGTCGGTGGGGACATCCAGGTAATTGCCCCGCTGGCCCCACTCGGTATTGAGGATGAGGCGGTTCACCAGGGCGTTCCCGGTGGTGAGGGCGCCGGTTTTCGGGATGTAGGAGTGGACCACAAGGCCCGTGAAGTCCTCCGGCGAAAGCTCCGCGCCCTCGATCTTCACGTATCTGTAGCCGTAAAAGGTAAACTTGGGCTCCACCACATGCTCCCGGCCGTCGGAGGTCCAGTAAAATTCGGCCAGGGCCGTTCGGAGATTGTCGCGGTAAAAATTCCCGTCCTCCAAATGCTCGCCGAACTGGAGGTGCAGTCTCTCGCCCCGGGGGATATGTACCCTCGCGCGGAAAATGCCCGTCATGTTCTGCCCCAGGTCAAATACCGTCTCCCCCGCCGGGGTGTGGATGACCTCCTTTACCGGCAGCTCCTGCCAGACTTTCACCGGCGGGCTCAGCCGCGCCCGGAGGGGCGCCGCCGGGGCCTGGGCCGGCGCCGCGGGGACAGGGGCCGTCTCCGGCAGCGTCATGTCCACGTGTTCGCCGTCGTAGATGTTGGTGAAGGTGATGTTCCCCCGGGTGACGGTCCAGCTCTCGTCGGTGCCGATGACGTCCACCGTGCCGTCGGAATACCGAAGGCGCGCCTCGGCGATGAGCTTCCAGCCCTGGCCGTAAAAGCCCCCCTGTCCCGGCTTGGAGGTATAGCTGAAGCGCCCGGACCACCAGCCGTGGCCCAGCTCAACGGCGAGCTCGCCGCCGTCTTTAAGGGCCTCGGTGACGTCAAAGGTCTGGTACTGGAGCCACTCGTTATAGTCGTTGCAGAAGGGCGTGAAGAGCTCGTCCCCCACCCGGACGCCGTTAATGCGCGCCTCGTAGAGCCCCAGGCCGCAGATGTAGAGCCGCGCGGAGACGACCTTCCCCCGGGCCTCGATTTTCTTCGAGAAAACGGGCTGACGGGGCTCCGCGTCGTCGCAGGTGATCCAACGGCCCATCCAGGGCTCGTCCATTTTCGCCGTCTCAAACCACTGGACGGGTCCCTCCCCCGCGCGCCAGTAATAGCGCGTCCTGGGCTCCAGGGCCAGCTCCGGCCGGGCGCAGAGGGGGCTTAAACGTTCCTCGCCGGAATCGTAAACCAAATCGGAAAAAGCCTGGTCCCGGGCTATCCGGAGCCGTCCGTTCCCGCCCTTCCAGGTAAAAACGGGCTTTCCAAAATCAAAGCCCAGGGGGTTTACAAGGTGATTTACCTTGCAGTCGTATACGCTCATTTCATACCTCCGTAAATGTTTCTATTTCGCCGTCCGATAAGACCTATTTTAGTTTATCCCGCCGCTTCCCGCAAGAGCAAATTTGTCCCGGGGAGAAGAAAGTTGACAGCGGGGCCGGGAAGTGGTATCATGCACCGCGAAAGCTCCGGTCGGGATGCCGGAAATATCGGGAAACGGGGAATTTTATGAAAACGGACCACCGCGGCACCGTCCGCGCGTGCTTTACGGCCTATATCGTCCAGGCCATCGTCAACAACTTCGCGCCGCTGCTGTTCGTGACCTTCGAGAGGGACTTCGATATACCCCTCTCCAAAATCACGCTGCTGATCACCGTGAATTTCGCGGTGCAGTTGGCGGTGGATCTGGCCTCCGCGGGATTTATCGACAGGCTGGGCCTGCGTTTTTGCGTCATCGCCGCGCATCTTTGCGCCGCGGCGGGGCTCGTCATGCTGTCGGTCCTGCCGGGGCTGCTGCCGGACCCCTTTACGGGCCTTCTCGCCGCCGTGGCCGTCTACGCTCTGGGCGGCGGGCTCATCGAGGTCCTGGTGAGCCCCATCATCGAGGCGCTTCCCACCGGCAGCAAGGAGCGGTCCATGAGTCTGCTCCACTCCTTTTACTGCTGGGGCCAGGTGGGCGTGGTGCTTGTCTCCACCGTGTTCTTCGCCGCCTTCGGCGTGGGCGCGTGGCGGATACTGGGCATTCTCTGGGCGGCGATACCCCTGGCCAACGCCGCCGTCTTCGCGCGCGTCCCCCTCTACTCCCTGAGCGCCCCCGGCGGCCGGGGCCCCGGCGTGGGGGGACTTGTCCGCAGCGGGCTTTTTTGGGTCTTTTTTCTCATGATGCTCTGCGCCGGGGCCGGGGAGCTCTCCGTCAGCCAGTGGGCTTCCGCCTTCGCCGAACGGGGCCTGGGCGTTTCCAAGACCGTGGGGGATCTTATGGGGCCCATGGCCTTCGCCGTCCTCATGGGCGCCTCGCGGCTCCTCTTCGGAAAATACGGCGAAAGGCTGGACCTTTCCAGGTACATGAAGCTGAGCTGCGTTTTGTGCGTCGGGGCGTATCTGTGCATCTCCCTGGTCCCCTCGCCCATCGCGGGGCTTTTGGGGTGCGCGGTGTGCGGCTTTTCGGTGGGCATTTTCTGGCCCGGGACCCTGAGCCACGCCTCCGCCTCCATCAAGGGCGGCGGCACCGCCATGTTCGCGCTCCTTGCCCTGGCCGGCGACCTGGGCTGTACCGCGGGGCCCACGCTGGCCGGCTTTGTCTCCGGCCTTTTTGACAATGACCTGAGAGCCGGGATCCTGGCCGCGGCGGTTTTCCCGGCTGTCCTGCTCGCCGCGGTGATGTGCCTGGACCGCCGGAGGCGGCCGACGGGTGAAAAATAACCGATAGACGCCGCCGGAGCTCCGGCGGCGACAGGCTGTCGAAAAAGCCCTGACGGGCTTTTCCGACAAGGGGAACGTGCGGGAAGCTTTCGCTGAATTTTGCGAAATTCAGCGAAAACTTCCCTGCTGTCGCCCTGCGCGCACGCCCGAAGGGCGCACGCTTGTGCGACAAAAGGGATTTTTTCCAAGGCACATGTCCTTGGAAAAAATATTGAAATTGAGTTTTTTGACAACCTGACGCCGCCGGAGCTCCGGCGGCGATTTTATTTTAGAATGGATCGGACAGCCTGCGCAATGCCGGCGGCGTTGAGGCCGTAGGCATCGAAAACCTCCCGGCTTGTCCCGGTGATGACGGGGGCGTCGGGGAGAGAGAGGTTTTTGACAAAGCGCGGGCAATTCTCCCCTATCGCCTGGGCAACCATGGAGCCGAGCCCCCCGGTGGGGGCGTGCTCCTCCGCCGTGACCACGATTTTCGCCCTTTGGGCGTATTTCAAAAGCGTTTCCGTGTCCAGGGGCTTTACGCAGTACATATCGAGGACGGTACAGGCGATTCCCTCCTCCGCCAAGAGCTCCGCCGCGTCCAAGGCGGGGCGCACCATCTCGCCGCAGGCCACCAAAAGCGCGTCCGTCCCCTCCCGGAGGACCGTGGCCCTGTCCAACTCAAAGGGGCAGTTATCCTCGGTATAGATGTCCTCCACGGGGTTCCGGCCCACCCGGATGTAGGCGCCCTTTTTGTCCTCCAAAAGCGCCTCCATGAGCTTTTTTGTCTGGTGGCGGTCGGAGGGCAGGTAGACTCGCATATTGGGGATGGCGCTCATAGCGGCGATGTCCTGGGCCGAGTGGTGGCTCATCCCCAGCGCCCCGTAGCTGACGCCGCCGGAGATGCCGATGAGCTTCACGTTGGTGTCCGAATAGGCCACGTCCACCTTGCTCTGCTCGTAGCTGCGGGTGGAGAGGAAGCTGGCCGGGGAGAAGGCGTAGGGCTTCTTCCCACAGGCGGCCAGGCCCGCGGCGATGCCCACTAAGTCCTGCTCGGCGATGCCCACCTCCACGGACTGGTCCGGGAACGCCTCGAAAAAGGGCGTCATGGAGGCGGAGCCCCGGCTGTCGGAGCACAGGGCCACGATGTCCCGGTCCGTTTTGGCGTGGGCCATCAGCGTCTCGCATATGGCCTGGCGGTTGGGGATCTTATTGGGCATTCTGAGCCGCCTCCTTCCCCCGCAAAAAGTCCGCTTTGATTTGTTCATATTCCTCGGCCGTGGGGACCTTGTGGTGCCAGCCGGCCTTGTTTGCCATGACAGGGCTGCCATAGCCCTTGACGGAGTTGGAGATGATAACGGTGGGGCGGCCCTTTACCGCCTTGGCCGCCTCAAAGGCCGCGTCCAGGGCGTCGAGGCTTCGGCCGTCCACGCTGAGGACGTTCCAGCCGAAGGCCGTCCAGCGCTCCTCTAAGGGGTCCTGGCGCATCACGTCCTCGGTGCAGCCGGAAATTTGCAGGCGGTTGCGGTCGATGACGGCGCAGAGGTTGTCGAGGCCGAAATTGGACGCCGCCATAGCCCCCTCCCAGACGGAGCCCTCCGCCAGCTCCCCGTCGCCCATGATCGTATAGACCCGGTAGTCCCGTTTGTCCATCTTCCCCGCCAGAGCCATACCGACACAGACCGGAAGGCCGTGGCCGAGGGAACCGGAGTTCATCTCGATGCCCGGCAGGACATTGTGGGGGTGTCCGATGTAGGGCGAGCCCAGCTTATTAAAGCGCGCCTTCACGTCCGCAAGATTGAGAAAGCCGCAGTCGCACAGCACGGCATAGTACGCCTCCATGGAGTGGCCCTTGGAGAGCACGAACCGGTCCCGATTTGGGTCGTCAACCGTTTCCGGCGTTATCCGAAGGTGCTTTTTGTAGAGCACCAGCAGCGGCGCCAAAACGCTCATGTCCCCGCCGATGTGTCCGCCGCCTCCGGCCATGACGATGTCCAGCACGTCCTGCCGCAGGTCCCAACTGTGAATGATAAGTTCCCTGTTGCCGCTCACGTCACTCGCCTCTCAGATACGCCTTTACGTCCTCCTCGATGGGGTCGTAGAGGTCGGGCTTGATGCCGATGTATTTACATGCCTCATAGAGCACCGGCACCACGTCCTTGTGGATGCCCACGCAGTGGTGGATGTAGGGCCCCTCCACGATCTTGGCCTCCAGGCGCTTGATGTTCTGCACCTCCACCCAGAGGTACGTGCCCATGCCCTTGGGGCCGTCCACGCCCTTGGCGTTTCCGAGAAGCAAACTGTACTCCCCGTTGTCCCCGTCGAAGCGGGCCAGGGTCAGATCGCCGTGCTTGGCCTCCGCGGTGATGGCGCCGGGGTAGTCGAAGGCCAGGGGGTAGGTGATGCAGGGCCGGCACCCGGCCACGGAGAGGGGCCAGGGGCCACAGTGCTGCAAAAGCTCGCCGTTTTCGATGTCCGGGTGGCGGATGGTCCAGTCGGCGAAGAAGCTCCGGCGGCCCTCCAAATCCGCGGCCTCCACCAGAAGGGCGGTGATGGCCCCGTGGATGTCCGTCTCGCAGACGATGGGGATGCCCTTGTCGTTCAAAATGGCGTTGGCGGCGCAGGGCATGATGCCGAGCTCGTCCTGGAGGGCGTTCCAGCACTGTATCGCCCCGGCATTACAGTGGTATTTCTTGATGAGCCGCTCCATGGCCACGGCCAGGCCCGCCACGTTGGTGAGCTGCTCGTCGGTGACGTTGATGTCCATGTTCTCCCGGCAGTAGGAGATGGTCTGACGCACCTCGTCCCCGTCGGCGATGGCCCTTTTCACCTCCGCCGTCAGCTCCGGCAGGGGCACCGGGGAGAGTTGGATGTTGAAGCGCTCTAAAAGCTCCCCCTCGTTGCACATGGTGGACCAGAAGTCGAAGGGCCGGGGCCCGAGCTGGAGGATTCGGATATTCTTGAAGGTCTTCACCACGTTGCACACCGCTAAGAAATCCTTGACGCCCCGCTCGAAAACGGGGTCGCTGAGGCGGCAGTTGGTGAGGTATGTAAAGGGCACCCGGAACCGCCGCAGGACCTTCCCCGTGGCGAAAAGCCCGCACTGGGTGTCCCGGAGGCGCGTACCGTCAGGCTCCGGCCGCTCGTCCAGCGGTCCCCACAGCAGTACCGGCACCCCCAGGTCCCGGGCAAGGCGCGCGCAGACGTACTCCGTTCCGAAGTTGCAATGGGCAAGGAGGATGCCGTCCACCTTCTCCGCCCGGAATTTCTCCAAAACCTTCAGCCTGTCGTTTTCGTCAAAGAGAAGCCCCTCGTCGTTGATGTCGTCGATGTCCACGAAATCGACGCCCATCTCCCGCAAGCGATCGGCGGTGAGGTTGCGGAACTTCAAGGCGTCCGGCGCGGAGAAGATGCTTCTGCGGGTGGGCGCGTAGCCCAATTTGATGTCTGCCATGATCATTTCCTCCCTATAGTCATTTGAACGGCGTTTTTCCAGCCGCTGTATTTCGTTCTGCGTGTATCCTCCGCCATTTGCGGGGCGTATTCGGCGCTGACGCCGTTGCGCTCCGTCATGTCCTCCGGGAATACCCCCGCCGCGATGCCCGCCATGGCCGCGGCGCCGAAGGCGGAGAGCTCCCGCACCTCCGGGACCCGCAGGCGCGCGCCGGAAATGTCGCTCTGGAACTGCATGAGATACCGGTTTGCCGTGGGGCCGCCGTCCACCCGGAGCTCGGCAAGCTCCACCCCGGCGTCCCGCTCCATGGCCCGGACGATGTCCGTCACCTGGAAGGCTATGCACTCCAAGGCGGCTTTGACGATCTCGCGCTTTCCCGTCAGGCGCGACATCCCCACAAGCGAGGCCCTGGCCGCGTCGTCCCAGTAGGGCGCGCCAAGGCCGGTGAAGGCCGGGACCAGGTAAGCGGTGTCCTCGGGGTTGGCCTCCAGGGCCAGCTCTTCCGTCCCGGCGGCGCTTTCAATGAGGCCCAGGTCGTCCTTGAGCCAGGTGATGACGGCGCCGGTATAGTTGATGTTCCCCTCCAGGACCCGGCTCACCCGGCCGCGCCAGCCCCAGGCCAGGGACGTGACGAGTCCGCTGGCGCTCCGTACCGGCCGCTCCCCCACGTTCATCATGACGGAGGACCCGGTACCGTAGGTGGCCTTGGCCATCCCGGGGCGAAGGCACCCCTGGCCGAACAGCGAGGCGTGGGAGTCCCCCATCGCCGCCAGGACAGGCACGGGGGCGTCGAAATACCCCTCCAGCGTGGTGGTCCCGAAGTCCCCGTCGGAAAACTGCGCCTCCGGCAGGGCCTCCACGGGCACGCCGAAGGCCCGGCAGAGCTCGCCGTCCCAGCGAAGCTCCGCTATATTGAATAGCTGCGTCCGGGAGGCGTTGGAGTAGTCCGTCCTGAACACCCGTCCGCCGGTGAGGCGAAAGATCAAAAAGGCGTCCACCGTGCCAAGGCACAGCCTCCCCTTCGCCGCAAGCTCCCACGCCGGGGTGTGCCGGAGAAGCCACGCGGCCTTGGCCGCCGGAAAGTACGGCGAGAGGGGGATCCCGGTCCTCTCCCGGACCTCCTCCCGAAAGGCCCCGTCCGTCATACCGTCCGTTATCTCCGCGCCCCGGGCGCACTGCCAGACCACCGCTGGGGCCGCGGGCGCTCCGGTTTCCCGGTCCCAGGATACGGTCGTCTCCCGCTGGTTGGAGATGCCGATGGCGGCCACGCGGCTTTTGTCGGCGCCCGCCTCCTCCACCACCCGGCGGACGAGCCCTACGCAATTTTGATAGATCTCCTCCCCGTCGTGGGATACCCAGCCCTCCCGGCTCACGAGCTGCCTGTGCGGGGCGAAGGCCCGGCCGACGACACGCCCGGCGGAATTTACAAGTATGGCCTTGGTCCCCTGGGTGCTCTGGTCAAGGCCCACGACTAAGCTCTCCGGCATACGCTCACGCTCCTTTTTTATAAATCATAAATCCAAGCGGGCTTAATTCATATGATTAATTTAGTGATTATTGACTAAATTCACTAAATCTGTTATACTTGACCCATCTAAGGGGGCGATTTACATGTCCGTGACGGCAAAGGAGCTGGCGCGTCTTCTGGGTCTTTCCGAGGCCGCGGTATCGCTGGCGCTGAACAACAAGCCCGGGGTCAGCACCTCGACGCGCATGAGCGTCCTGAACGCGGCGCGGGAACGGGGCTACGACTTCACCCGGAAGGCCGTGGCGGACCGCTCCCGGGGGACCATCTGCTTCGCCGTATACAAAAAAAGCGGCGCGGTGGTGGCGGACACGCCCTTTTTCGCGGCCCTGGCCGACGGGATAAGCCTGGCGTGCAAGCGCCAGGGCTTTGACTACGTGATACGCTACCTCTATGAGGACGAGCGGCTGGACAGCGAGCTCTACGCCCTGGACGCCGCCGGGTTTTCGGGGCTCATCCTCCTGGCCACGGAGATGGACCTGGCCTCCGTCAGGCGCTTTTCCGGCGTGAGGACGCCCACGGTGCTGCTGGACTCCTATTTTGAGACGCTGGACTACGACTGCATTTTGATAAACAACATCCAGGGGGCCTTTGTGGCCACGGATTACCTCATCATGAAGCGCCGCGCCCAGGCGGGGTACCTGCGCTCGGCCTACCCCATCAACAACTTTGAGGAGCGGGCGGACGGGTTTTACAAGGCCATTCGGAAAAACGGCCTCTCCTCCTCAAAATCCGTGGTCCACCGCCTCACCCCCTCTCAGGAGGGGGCCTACGAGGACATGCGCTCTCTCATCGCCGCCGGGGAGGAGCTGGCGGAGTGCTACTTTGCCGACAACGACATCATCGCCATCGGCGCCGCCAGGGCCCTGAAGGAGGCCGGCCTGCAAATCCCCCGGGACATCGCCATCATCGGCTTTGACGACCTGCCCATGTGCGAGGTCTTTGACCCGCCCCTGACCACCGTCCACATCCCCATCGCCGTCATGGGCGAGACTGCCGTCAGGCGTCTCATCGACCGCATAGACCGCGGCCCCCTCCACCCGGTGAAGATCGAGATAAACACGGTGCTGAAAAAAAGAAAGAGCGTATGAAGAAAACCTGAAAAGGAGTGATTCGAAATGCCCAAGGCTCCCGCGGCGTCCTCCGACGCCCTCAAAACCATCAAGCGCTGGCAAAAGCGGGTCGTGTGGCTTTTATACATCGCCATGGTGCTCAAGATGATCGGGGCCTTCGTGCCCATGTTCAATTTCCCGGCGGGGCTGGTGCTCTTCGCCTTTTTCGCGGCGGAGATCTTCCTGCTCCCGCCCCTGGGGATGGCTTTCATGGTGGTGATCGGCTCCGTTTTGTTCTTTCTCCTGCCCTTCATCGCCCAGATCATCGTGGGCACCGTGGTGGCGTCGGTGGCGCTGTCCGTCGTCGGCATCGCGGTCAGCATGGCCCTCAGCGGGATCATCGTCTACACCGTGGGCGGGGCCGTCGTGGCGGTGGAGGCGGTGGTGATCACCGCGCCCATGACCATCGCCCTGGGCATTGGCGGGGCCTCCGTGGGGCTGGGCTTTGCCATGGGCGCCGGGGCCGCCGGGACGGCCGTCGGGGCCTCGAAGATGGCCTCCAAGCGCCGGGCGGGCCGGTTTGTGACCTCGGTCCTCGCAAGCCTTCTCATTTTCGCGGCTCTCGGGTGGCCGTGCCTCTCCTTCGCCGGGGGCCTCACCGGCATCGCGGCCTGCAAGCCGGCGGTGCTGGCGCGCAAGCTCGTCTACAACCACTTCAACATCGGCTCGGATAAGTACCTCAGGGAGCTTTTTTCCGACGGCGACACGGAATATTTCGTCCAGGGCTTCTACGACGACGTCATCGTCCACAACCGGAGCAATATGATCTCCGGCGACAAGACTCTCTTTGCCGCGGAGGGCGACAACTCCGCCATTCTTCTGGATGGGACCCTCTACGCCCGGGGCGAGGGCCGGGACACCCTCTACTACGCCGCGGCGTACCTCCCCCGGCGGGAGGACGCCATGGTCATGTGGCGGGGCTACACCATCATTTTCGGACACAACAAGATCTTCTGCGCCGGTCACGACGGCTCCTACACCTGGAAGGACACCAAGTGGACCAGCGAGTTCACCTCCCTCACCCGGGAGGAACAGTTTGAACGCCTCTACGACATCCTGGAGCGCCAGAACACCGACGGGCAGGCCCTCTTCACCTTTGAGGATGCCGCCGTGGTGGCCTACGCCCAGCGAAACGGCCTCCTTCTTGACTACGACGGCGGGACGCGCACCGCGTACTTCGCCTTGCGGGACAAGAGCGGGCGCGTGACGGTGTACCTCCAGACAGCGCCGAATGAGCGCCGGGAGGCGGCGTCCTTCACGCCGGACTGGCCGGGGAACGGCCTGCCCTACCTCATGGTCCGGGGGCGGGGGGTCTTCTACCTCTCCGGGGACGAGGTCCGGCTTCTCGGCATCGACGACTGGCAGACGGACAAGGTCTTTTTCCACAACCCGGAAAAGGACGGCAGGGCCCGGCCCCTCCGGGCCATCGCCTACGTGGGTCCGGAGTACCTGGACGAGGACGGGGACCAGTACCTCCTTTACACCGACGGGGAGACGGAATTTCTCATCGACCCCGGCCTCATGGGGGATCTTCAGGTCCACGAGTACAGCATGGACTGTGAGGGCTTCCGGGCCCTTTGCTCCGTGGGGGACACGGCGTATCTCTTCCATTACCCCCAGACGATCGTCTCGCGTCTGACCTTTCTCCACGACGTGAGGGAGACGTCGGACAACTGGATGGGCGGCGGCGTCTGGCGGGAGGCGCTCCTCTTCCTCCACTTGGACCTTCACCGGGAGGACTACGACCCGGAGTTTGCCGAGGCCCAGCGCACGCCGGACAGGCTCTACCCCGCCCCGGAGCTCAGCCCCCGCCGGGGCGGTATGGAGCGGTATGACCGGAATTACCTCTCCAGCGCCACGTATGGCACGTACCAGGGCCCCGCGGAGGATTTCCGTTTCGGCTACCCGGAGCGGACCTACGACGACGTTGACTACTTCATCAGCGGCGACGGCGCGGATGTGGAGATACGCTTCACCTGTGCCGACGACCCCGGCGCGCTGGAGGCCGCCCTCCACCCCCTGCCGGAGGGGGCGGGGAGCCCCCTGGAGTACGGGAAGAGCCTCTATGACAGCGAGCTCTCCGCCCTCTATAACGGCGCGGAGATAAAGGCCCTGGAGGGCGAGGACGGCTCGTACCGCTTCCGGCTGGAGGGCTGGGCGGACGACGCGGGGAGCATAAAGCGCTATGTCATCGTGAAGGTGGACGCCGGGCACGTCATGCGCCTTGTCCTGGACGTCCCCGCAAGCCTGGACCGGGAGCTCATGACCTACTACGCCAACAAGATAAACTATCTCTGCGGCTTCGGAATCCCCTCCTCCGCCCCCAAACTGTGATAAATCACGCAAAAGCCCCCGGCAGCAAAAAAACGCTGCCGGGGGCGCAGCTTGTCAAAAAACTCAAATTAGTCAACCTTGCATAAAGCATGACGGGTTTACAGTTCTACAAAGCCTACAAAATTATAGTAGATGTTGATGTCCCGTTCCATGTGGTCATTCACCTGATATTTTTCTCCGACCTCGATTTTCTGAATGAGCCGGACAAGGGTGGGACGGTCAAGTTCCTCAAGCTGGGTATAGTCCTGTATCATGTCCAGCCAATCGTCAACCGACTGCTCGTTTGCCCGGCTGGTTGCCAGCTTTGCGGAGATGTCCTTTTTGTGTTCCAGTTTCTCTGTCCGTTCCGCTTCGTACTTGTTCAGAAGCTGGATACAGACACT
>CANROF010000043.1 GCA_947632155.1 uncultured Oscillospiraceae bacterium | reverse complement strand
GACCCGGACTGGCTTCTGGTCTATAAGGTGTACCGGGATATGCTCCTCCTGAAACTGATTCGGACCGGAAGCCACAGCGATTTGTTTTAAATGAATAAACGGGTGCGATTTATTCGCTTCACGCTTCCCATAACGAACGGCGACGCGATGTTTATCCAATAAAAATTCACCGCTCTGACGATGCCGTCAGAGCGGTTTTGTTATGATATTGGGATGTCGGCTACGGCGGTGCGGATCCACTGTTCCCACTGTTGGTAATATCTTATGTAGAGGTGGCAGCCGTCGCTGGACATGTAGCTGGGCAAGAAGCCCTCCTCGTCCGCAAAATCGGGGTTTACGTCGATGTAGAAGATGCTCTCGCCGTCGGCCATGGCCTCGATGCGGCTGTTGATGTCGGCCAGGTGCTGGGGGCTGAAGTAGTCGGCGGTGGAGGCGTAGCCGCGGCTCACCGCCATGATGCCCTGGAGGATCAAAATGGCGTCGGGCTGGAGCTCCCGGACCTTATCCACCAGCTTCTGATAGGCGGGGATGAGGCTGGCCATGGGGTAACCGCACTCGTTGATGCCCAGATTAATGAAGATCTTCCCGTAGGTTTTGCTCCCCAGGAGGTCCACCAGCGTGGTGGAGGAGAAGCTCTTGTCCGACTCGGTCCTGCCGGCGTAGTTGAATACCGACATGCCCACGGAGCAGAAGTAGTCCGCGCTGCCGCTGCGGCAGTATTCCCGCAGGCCCAGTGTCCGGGAGTCGCCGATGAAGAGGACGTCGTCAAACCAACTGTCGTCCACGGGCTCGGGGCCCTCGTCCTCGCCGTCCTCGCCTGTCTCCCCTGTTTCGCCGTCTCCCGGCTCCAGCGTCTCCCCGCCGCCGTCACCCGTGTCCGCGCCGGGCTCCGGCTGGGGGTCGCTTTCCGGCGGGTTTTCCGGCTCCGGAGGCGTCTCCGGTACATCCGGTGTATCCGGGGTATCCGGTGCGTCCGGGGTATCCGGTGCGTCCGGGGTATCCTGTGCGTCCGGTGTGTCCGGCGTATCGGGGGTGTCCGGAATGTCGGGAGTGTCTGGGATGTCCGGAGTATCCGGCTCGTCCGGCGCGTCCGGGACATCCGGCTCGTCCGGGGTATCCGGGGTGTCTGGGATGTCCGGGGTATCCGGCTCGTCCGGCGCGTCCGGCTCGCCGGGGATGTTCGGTTTATTGGACTCCTCCGGGGTGTCCGGCGCTCCGGACGCTTCCTCGCCGCCCTTGTCCTGGGCGTCCTGATCGACGCTCTGGCCGCCGGGAGGGGGCGCGTCCCCCTGGGGGCCGTCCGGCGTCCTGTCGGGGGGCTGCCGGCCGCCTGGCGCTGGGGGGTCTTCCGGCTGCGGCTGCTCCTGGAGCTCCCTTGCTATCTCCACCATGGAGCGAAAGCCGTCGTCCAGATTGAGCAAAAACGGCACCTTCACCGGGTCCATGCCCTCCGCCAGGTCCAGCGGCTCCAGGACGTCGCGGGTTTCCACGGAGCCCACCAGGACAAGCGTGGCCATGCTGAGTGCCAGGGCCCCGGCCAGGCCCAGAAAGCGAGTTTTCATGCGTGTGCCTCCAAAGGAAATCAGTAGCTGAGATACATGAACGGGTCGCCGGAGGACGTGGCCATCACGTAGACGCACGCCCAGAAGATGAGGAAAAGCCCCACATCGACCCAACGGTATTTTCTGATCGAGAGCCAAAGCTTTTTGGGCAGCGGCGTGGCGAAAACAACGCCGCAGGCCAGGTACGGCGCGCAGGACCTGCCCCAGTAGAGAAAGTCATCCAGCGTTTTGGCGCCCTGCCCCAGGCCGAAAAGCCGGGAGTAGAATACCGCCGCCCCGCCAAAGCTCCCGGCGGCGAAGGCCGCGAAGGAGAGGCCGATGGCCGCCACGGTGTAGACGTGGCAGAGAACGCGGGTGTTCTCCAGGCGCCGCCGCAGCCACAGCCGCTCGTTGGCGATGAGCAGGAACAGAAGCCCCGCCCACACAAGGTACCCTCCGCCGGGGCCGTGCCACAGGCCCGTCAGGGCCCAGGTCACCGCCAAGTTGAGGACCGTGCGGGCCGTCCCGCACCTGCTGCCGCCCAGGGGGATGTAGACGTACTCCCGGAACCACCGGCCGAGACTTGCGTGCCAGCGGCGGTAAAAATCCGAGACGGTCTTGGCGCTGAAGGGCTCCAAAAAGTTCATCGGCAGCTCCACGCCCACCATGTGCCCCAGCCCCACGGCCATCAGCGAGTAGCCGTAAAAATCGAAGTAGAGCCTGAGACAAAAGGAGACAAGCGCCAGCCACGCAAAGGGCGTAGAGACGCCCTCCAGCCCCAGAAGCAGCGCCCTGCCCCATACGGCGCCGACCCTGTCGGCCAACAGGACCTTGAGTCCCAGGCCCAGGATCAGCTCCTGAAGACCCATGTGGAAGGTCACCAGGGGGACGCTGCCCCGAACGAGACGCCTCTGCACCGGGGCGCTCTCGGCAATGGGGCCGCTCATGAGCTTGGGGAACATGGCTATGCCCGAAAAATACCGGAAGAAATTTCTCTCCACCGGCTCGTCCCGGCGGTTTGCGTCAACAGTATATGCGATGAGCTGGAAGATATAGAAGCTCATCCCCACGGCCATGCACGCGCCGCCCCGGTAGAGCTTGAAAAACGCCAGAGTCCCGGCAAAGACCGCGACGCCCAGCGCCGACACGGCCCTCCCGGCCTTGTCCCCGGCCAGGAGATTAGCAAGCCACCCCAGGGTGGTGAGGCCCGTCAGCACGGCCATGGCGGCCGGGCTTTTCCCGGAGACGAACCAGTAGAAGACAAGGCTCCCCGCCGTCAGGACGACGGCCCTGAATTTGCGCGGGGACAGGTAATAGACCGCCAGAAAAGCCGGCAGGAAATAAAAGAGAAACTGTAAGTCAAACTGCATCGTGCCGCCCCTGTACTCCGATAATCGTTTAATCCTTGGGGAAGCAGTAGTAGATCGAGCCGGGCTTGAGCTCAACTCCGCGGAAATACGCAAGCTCGGATACCGTCACCGTCTGATACCCCTGCTCCCTGAGCCAGGGCAGTATGAGCTCCGAGCCCTCCAGCGTGGTGGTGTAGATGGAGTGCATGAGGATGATGTCGCCGTCAAGGCTGCTCTCCTGCGTGACCTTGCGGAAGATCTTCTGCGGGTCCTTGGAATCCCAGTCCATGGTGTCCACGTTCCAGCATATCAGCGGGTAGCTCACATTGACGCGGACATTGGAGTTGGCGTTGCCGTAGGGCGGCCGCACCAGCCCCGCCCCGTGGCCGAGAACGCCGGATATGATGGTGTTGACGTTCTCCACCTGCTCCTTGATGCTCTCGGCGCCAAGGGTATTCAGGTCCTTGTGGGCGTAGGTGTGGTTGGCCACCTCACAGCCCAGGTCCTCCATCCGCTGGAGGCTCCCCGTGTAGTCCTTAAGGTTTACGCCCACCTCAAAAAACGTGGCAACGGCGCCCTCCCGCTCCAGGAGGTCGAGAATCTGCGGCGTCACATAGGCGCTGGGGCCGTCGTCATAGGTGATGGCCGTCATGGGCTTCTCCGGGTCGATGCCCCGGCCCCGGAAGGGCGCGGCCTTATCCGGCCAGAGCCGGCGGTTGAGGTCGAAGAGGTCCTCCGCCTCGCCGGTGGGGATCGCCGGCGCGACGACGCCGGTATCGGCGGTGACGCCCACAAACTCGCCCCTGGCGCCCATAACCGGAAGCGCCCGGCGGGCGCAGACGGCGCCGCGGCTGCCGGGTACCGCCGAGACGGAGACTGTGTAAACGGTGGAAGCGCCGTCCTCCCCCGCCGTGTCGCCGGTGAAGGCGGCACCAAGAAGCGGGTCCGCGGCGCCGCAGGCCACATACGCAAGCCCGGCGCTGTCGTCAACGCCAAGGACGCCGTCAAACTCCACGTCGGAGCCGTGGCTGTCCCGGAGCTTGAGATAGCTGGCCCCGGGCAGGAGCTCCAGGGGGACCACCGCCACGCCCTGGGCGATGACCGTGCCGCTCCCGCGGCCCAGCTCCCGGAGCATCAGGTCCAAAGACTGCACGTCAAGCACGGCGGAGCCGTATTTTTCCAGAGCGTACCGGGCGGTGACGCAGCCTTCGTCCAGCCCCGCCAGATACTCCCCCAGCCCCGCGGCCGCGGCGGCGTCCCGGGAGAGCTCCCCCGCCTCGCAAAGGCGCGCAAGGACGGTCTTCGTGTCCCCGGCGGGGGTCATGCAAAGGAGCCTCAGCAGGACCCGGGCGGCGTCGCCGCCGTCGGCGATGCCCTCCAGATTTGAGGAGTCATACCCCGCGGTGAGCCTGGGGTCCGCGGCCTCGGTGATGTCCCGTCCCCCCGGGTCCACGCCCAGGGCCCTGACGGCGGTGGTCAGGAGCTCCCGGCGCGTCACCGGCTCAGACGGGGAAAACCGGCCGGAGCCGTTTTCCACCACGCCCCTGGCCAGCAAAAAGCCCACGGCGCCGGAGGTGAACTCCGCCGTGTCCTCAAAGGGGTCGGGATAAGCCGGGTCCGGCGCGGCGGCGGTGAAGCCCAGCGCCCGGGCGGTGAGGACCGCCAGATCCTGGCGGGTGAGGGCCGCCGTAAGGCCCGCGTCCGTGGCCTCGGCGTCGGAGGCGGTGTAAAACCCTATCGTCTCCAGGATTTCGGCGGCCTCCCGGCCGTCAAGGGCCGTCACGTCCGTGGCCCCGGCGCCGCCGGAGCTCTGCTCCCCCGTTCCGGAGGGCGGGGGCGTGCTCTCCCCCGCCCCCGGGGTGTCCGCAGGCGCCAGAAATGCCTCCGCCACAACGGCGGAGGCAGCCAATATCGCCGCTATGATCAGCGCGGCGGCAACGGTTGTCTTTCTCATTGTTTGCTCCGTTCCGTCCGGAGGGCGTTTTCGCCGCTCCGGTCTATATCCACGGGCTCGCGCCCTGTCAAATTTTGTCGAAAATTCACTCAGGGAAAATTATATCATATGTGGGGAAAAATAAAAAGAGGCAGAAAGAAAAATTTTTCATTTTATCCCCGCGCTCTCTTGCCGCATATTGACCGCTCCCTGTGTCGAATTATGTCTACCGAATAGATTATAAATCTCCGGGCCGCGAAATAAACTACACCGAGGCTACAAAAGGTTACAAAAGTGTTATAATTTCAATAAAAATTTACAAATGCATCAATTCGGCAACATCCTTTTTTTGTCTGAAAAAATATGGTGAAGTTTCGGGCTTTCTGTGCTATAATGGTGCGTATAAAAGCGGGAGAGGCGGCGGAGCCATGGAAGCAAAGGAAAAGACCCGGCGCGGGTACATAAAATACGTCATCGCGGCGCTGATACCGGCCGTGCTTACGGCGCTTTTTTATATTCTCTCCCCCATCCCCGGGTTTGCCGACGCCGCCGCGGCTTATTTTTCCCGGCCTGTAAAGAATATACTCGGCACGGCCCTCTCCTGGATCCCCTTTTCGGTGATGGAGCTTGAGTACGTGGCCGCCGGGGTATTCGTCATCGTCTACACCGTCAGGACCGTGGTCCTGACCGTCCGGGCGGAGAGGAAGCTTTTGACGCTGCTGCGCCGGAGCTTTGTCTTTCTCGTGGTGGCTGCCTGCTTCTTCGCGGTATTTTTGTGGATATTCTCCATCGACTACCGCTCCGCGTCCTTTACGGAGCGCAGCGGCATCGACGCCGGCCCCGTGGATACCGGGGAGCTGAAGGCGGTAACGAGATATTTCGTCCAAAACGCCGCGGCTCTGGCACCCTCCGTCCCCCGGGACGGCGACGGCCACTGGGCCCAGGACCTGAACGGCGTCCTGGACGTCTCGACGAGGATCTACGACGGACTTTTTGAGGAATTCCCGTTCCTGTCCGGCGCGTCGCGGACGCCGAAAAAGATGTATCTCTTCTCGCGGCTCTCGAGCTGGATGGGATTTACGGGGGTGTACTTCCCCTATACGGGGGAATCGAACATCAATATCGACGCCCCGGGGTGCCTCATCCCCTTTACCGTGGCCCACGAGCTGGCCCACCAGCACGGGGTCTACGCCGAGCAGGAGGCGAATTTCGTGGGTATCGCCGCGTGCCTCACCTCGGGGGACCCGGTCTACACCTACTCGGGGTATTTAAGCGGCGCGGTGCATCTCTCCAACGCCCTCTACAGCGCCGACCCGGAGGCCTGGTATGAGATCTCCCGGTACATAACCGGCCCCATGCTCACCGACTGGCGCGACAACAGCGCCTACTGGCAGCAGTTCGAGGGCAAGGTGGAGGAGGTCAGCTCCAAGGTCTACGACGGGTATCTCAAGGCCCAGGGCCAGCCGCTGGGCATACGCTCCTACGGCGCCTGCGTGGACCTTTTGGTGGCCTACTATCTGGACGCGGCGGTGGAAAACGGTGAGTGACGTCTGGCTCTCCCGTCGCGCCGGAGCGGAGCTTACAGCCTACATACGCTCCCGCGGGCACAGGCTGAGGCCGGTGGAGGACGACCCCCGGTTCGGCCCGGGCGTGGAGAGCCACGCGGACCTTCGGATGTGCAAAATGGGCCCCTCCGGGCCGGTGCTGCGCCTCACCGGAGCGCCCTACCCCGCCTACCCCCGGGGCGCCGCCATGTGCGCCGTGGTGCTGGAGGGGTTTGTCATCCACCGCCTGGACATCACGGACCCGGGGATCCTGGCCTACTGCCGCGAAAGAGCTTTTCGCGAGATAAACGTCCGCCAGGGCTACGCCAGGTGCTCCTGCCTCCCGGTGGACGGAAAGAGCGTCATCACCGCGGACCCCGGGATCTGTGCCGCGCTCTCCCGGGTCCCGGAGCTCCGGGTCCTGCGGGTGAGCCCCGGGCATGTGTCCCTCCCGGGCTTCAAGACGGGCTTTTTGGGCGGCGCCGCCGGGCGCGTGGGGGACGAGATACTGTTTAACGGCGACCTTAAGCGCCACCCGGACTTTGAGGCTATCCGCGATTTTATCGCGTCCCGGGGCCTGGGGGTCAGATTTTTCGAAAGCTTCGCCCTCGAGGACGTGGGCTCGATCATTGAAGAATAGGGAGGTTTTATAAATGGAAAAATACGGCTACGGCGTGGACCTGGGCGGCACCACCGTAAAGCTTGGGCTCCTCACCCCGGAGGGCCGGCTCATCGACAAGTGGGAGATCGACACCGACGTGTCCGGAGGCGGGCGCAACATCCCCCGGGACATCGGAAGCTCCATACTGGCCGACATGAACAAGCACTCTTTCGATAAGCGCGACATCCTGGGCATCGGCATCGGCGTACCGGGCCAGGTCTGGGAGGACGGCACCGCCAACGCCGTGAACTTGGGCTGGGACCACCTGCCGCTTTTGGGGGAGCTCACGTCCATGACGGGCCTGCGCGCAGTAGGCGGCAACGACGCCAACGTGGCCGCCATGGGCGAATACTGGATGGGCGGCGGCAAGGGCTACAGGAGCCTTGTGCTGGTGACGCTGGGCACCGGCGTGGGCGGCGGCATCATCGTGGACGGAAAAATTCACGTGGGCGCCCACGGCGCCGGGGGCGAGATCGGCCACATCCCCGTAAACCCCGCCGAGCCCCGCAGCTGCGGCTGCGGGAATCACGGCTGCTTTGAGCAGTACGCCTCCGCCACGGGCAACGCCCGCATCGCGCTGGAGCTGCTGGCCGCCTCCGACAGGCCCTCCACCCTGCGCTCTTGCCCCAAGGTGGACGCCCGGGCCTGTTGGGACGCCGCCCGGGCCGGGGACGGGCTGGCTGTGGAGATCGCGGACAAATACTGCGCCTATCTGGGCCAGGGCCTGGCCGCCGTGGCCAACACGGTGGACCCGGAGGTGCTGGTCCTTGGCGGCGGCGTCTCCCGCGCCGGACAGATTCTCCTGGACCTGGTCCTCCCCCACTACCGCCGCTTCGCCTTCCCCGCCTGCAAAAATACCCCCATCGTCCTGGCCACACTCGGCAACGACGCCGGCATCTACGGCGCCATGGCGATGCTGCTTTAACCTGGCTCGAAAGCCCGATGGGCTTTCGATGCCAAAGGGGATGCGTGCGGGAAAAAAATCTGAATTTTGCGAAATTCAGATTTTTTTCCCTGCTGTTTTGCTCCGCGCACGGCCCGCTGGGCCGTACACTCCGCAAAACAAAAGGTATTTTTTGCGACGCGCATGTCGCCGCAAAAAATATTGAATTATCATTTAACGATGTAAGCCCGGCAGCTTGGCTGCCGGGCTTACTTTATTTGCGTTTTATGCGGCGTTCTCTGCGGCGGCGTTTGGGGGGCTTGGCCGGGGGGCGCTGGCAGGAGTAGCGCTGGGCGGCCTCGGCGCGGCTAAGGCGGCGGAGATTTTCCGGGGTGGCCTCCACCACCTCGTTGTACGTCCAATAGGCGCCGTCCGGCTGGCGGACGAGCTGCAGCCGCCGGATGAAACGGCCGTGGCCGTCGCAGGAGAAGGGCGAATAATATGTCTTACCGTCGGCGGTATACCAGTCGGCCACGCGGCTCACGGTCTTGCACCGGGGGCAGACGGCCCGGCGGGAGCCCATGTTGTTCAGGGCCCGCTCGCGGCTGTCGAAGGGCCCGATGCGCCACTCTCCGCGCCTGGGCTTTCTGGGCTTGGGCACGGGGAAAACGTCCTCGTCGGTCATGGTAAAGGCCGAGGCCTCCCGGGCCTCCGCCGAGGTAAAGCCCCCCACGAGGCAGGTGTACACCGCGTCGTTCAACGCGTTGTGGAAGACGAAGCTGTCCGGTATCCGGCAGTAATCGCAGGCGGCGTAGAGCTGTATGCCGTTGACGTGCTCCAGGGTCCTGGAGAAAGCCGCCTGGACGTCCAGGCACCGCCGG
The DNA here is from genome assembly GCA_947632155.1 of uncultured Oscillospiraceae bacterium. GTDB lineage: Bacteria > Bacillota > Clostridia > Oscillospirales > Oscillospiraceae > RUG626. The sequence continues at coordinate 15,611 of CANROF010000043.1, read as the reverse complement.
GGGTAGTCGTAATGAAGGCCGAAATACGCGGCGCACCGGGCGAGGATTCGGAAGTCGTCCCTCCCCCACTCGGCAAAGCGCGTCTCGCCGCCGCACCAGGCGACGAAGCTCTCAAGGGCGTCGGCAAAGGTGAGGGCGCTTTTTTCGCACTCCTCCAGCTCCGGCAGGACCCTGGCCCCCGGGGAGAGGCGCTTATGGACCCTGGGGCGTATGTAGGCGTTGAAGGTGTCGGTGACGGGCCCGCCCAGACGCTGGCATTTCACGGCGCCGATCTGCAGGACCTCCTCCAGGCGCTCGCCGTACATGCCGCTGTTGAATTCAAGGTCAAGGACGATCAACCGGGCGTTCCCCCCTTTTCAGAGTTTTTACATTTCCGCCGCCTTTTCGATGTCCTCTTTGAACACCAGGGTCAGGTCCCGCTCGTCGATGTCGGGGTCCGCGGCCACCCGGTCGGCGTGGACGCCGACGACGTTCTCAAAGATGTTCCGGACGTCCCGGGCGTTGCCGAAGTTGTCGCCCCGGGTGAGGTAGAGCTCGTCAAAAAGGCGCTTTGCGAACTCCTGGGCCTCCACCGTCAGGCGGTATTTGTTTTTCTCGCACATGGAGAGGAAAATTTTGTACAGCTCCTCCCCGGTGTAGTCCTCAAAGGTGAAATACCTGTTAAAGCGGGAGGCAAGGCCCGGATTGGAGCCAATAAACTGCTCCATCAGGTCCTCATACCCCGCCACGATGACCACGAGGTCCTTGCGGTGATCCTCCATGCCCTTCAGGACCGTCTCGATGGCCTCCCGGCCGAAGTCGTTCTCCCCGGTGTTGGCCGCCAGGGAGTACGCCTCGTCGATGAAGAGGACGCCGCCGATGGCCTTCTTTATGGCCTCGTCGGTCTTGATGGCCGTCTGGCCCACAAAGCCGGCCACCAGGCCCGAGCGGTCCACCTCCACGAGCTGCCCCTTGGAGAGAACGCCGATGGCGTAGTAAAGCTGCGCGATGAGCCGCGCCACCGTGGTCTTGCCGGTGCCCGGGTTGCCCATAAAGACAAGGTGCAGGCTCATGGCCGGGGTGGGCAGGTCGTGCTCCTCCCGGAGTTTGCGGATCTTGGCGAGATTAATGAGGCTCCGGACGTTCTTTTTGATGTCCTCTAAGCCCACCAGGGAATCCAGCTCCGCTAAAAGCTTGTCAAGGTCGGGCTTTTCCGGGCTCTTCTCCGCCTCTGTCTTCGGCGCGCCGGGGCCGATGGCGCCGCCCTTGGCCTCCATCTCGCGTAAGAGCTCGTCCGCGGCGCGTTTGGCCTCGTCCATGGACGTCTCAAGGTCGCGGGGCCCCGGCGCCTCCGGCTTTTTCGTGGTGACGGAGCCCCCGGGGCCCGTCAGGGTCACGGTGAGCTGGTCCTTTAAGCGCTTTATATCGTCCAGATATGACGCCGCCGGCCTTAGATTGTAGGCGTTGAAGTCGATATTCGTGCCGTAAATCTTCGGCTCCTTCTTCTTATCCGCCATAATATCTCCTTAAAATTCGGCGTTGCCCCAGGTTCTGGGGTGCGGGAGGACGTCCCGGATGTTGGCAACGCCCGTGAGGTACATGATCATCCGCTCAAAGCCCAGTCCGAAGCCGGCGTGCCTGCATCCTCCGTAGCGCCGGAGGTCCAGGTACCACCAGTAGTCCTCCTGCCGGAGGCCCAGCTCCGCCATACGGGCGGTGAGGACGTCGAGGCGCTCCTCGCGCTGGCTGCCGCCGATGATCTCCCCGATGCCGGGGGCCAGGCAGTCGGCGGCGGCAACGGTCCTCCCGTCGTCGTTGAGGCGCATGTAGAAGGCCTTGATCTCCTTGGGGTAGTCGGTGACGAACACGGGGCGCTTGTAGACCTGCTCGGTGAGGAACCGCTCGTGCTCGGTCTGGAGGTCCGTGCCCCAGTCCACCTTGAAGTCGAATTTGTCGTTGTTCCGCTTCAGGAGCTCCACCGCCTCGGTGTAGGTCACCCGGGCGAAGTCATTGGACACCACGTTGTGGAGCCGGTCCAGAAGCCCCTTGTCCACGAAAGAGTTAAAAAAGGCCATCTCGTCCGGGCACTTCTCCAGAACGGTGTTGATGATGAACTTGACCATGGCCTCCATCACGTTGAGGTCATCCATCAAATCACAGAAAGCCATCTCCGGCTCGATCATCCAGAACTCGGCGGCGTGGCGCTGGGTGTTGGACTTCTCCGCCCGGAAGGTGGGGCCGAAGGTGTAGACGTTGCCGAAGGCCATGGCGAAGTTTTCGGCATTGAGCTGCCCGGAGACGGTGAGGTTGGCGGGCTTGCCGAAGAAGTCCTGGCTGTAGTCCACCTCACCGCTCTCCGTCCGGGGCGGGTTTTCGGGGTCCAGGGTGGTGACGCGGAACATCTCCCCCGCTCCCTCGCAGTCGGAGGCGGTGATGAGGGGCGTGTGGACGTAGACGAAGCCCCGCTCCTGGAAGAAGGTGTGGATGGCGTAGGCCGCCACGGAGCGGACCCGGAACACGGCGGAGAATAAATTCGTGCGGGGCCGCAAATGCTGGATGGTCCGCAGGTACTCCACGCTGTGGCGCTTTTTCTGCAGGGGGTAGTCCGGGCCGGAGGCGCCCTCCACGCAGATCCGGTCGGCCTTCAGCTCCAGGGGCTGCTTGGCCCCGGGGGTCAGCTTGACCCAGCCGATGACATTGAGGGCCGCGCCCACGTTCTGGGCGGCGATCCCGGCGTAATTCTCCAGGCTCTCCCGCTCCATCACCACCTGGAGATTTTTAAAGCAGCTCCCGTCGTTCAATTCGATGAAGCCGAAGTTTTTCATGTCCCGGATGGTCCGGGCCCAGCCGGAGACAGAGACGAGCTGCCCATCCAGGCTCTCGGCGTCGGCGAACACGGCGGCGATCTTCAGCTTTTTTGCCTCATAGGCGTTGGTTTTGATTTCCATGATCCTACCTCTTATTTTCTCACAACTATAAGCTGTGTGGAATGTAAATAACTGTCCGTATAGGAAAGGCCCTCGTTGTCCGGGTCGGCCTCTATCCGGCCCACGGCGAAGGAGGTCTTGCCGCTCTCGGCCATGTATAAAAGCATATCCGGTTCCACCGCCATAAATTCAGGCGTCAGGCCCAGCTTCGCGCATATCGCCCGGACGGCGTCGATCTCCAGCCCCATGAGCTCCCCGTCCTCGCCGTAAAAGGCGTAGGGGTAGAAGTCCGCCGTCACCGCCACGGTGACGGGGCGGTCCTCCGCGCCGGGCTCCCAGGCAAAGGCGCTGCCGCCGCTGCCCCACGCCTCCGCGATAAGCTCCAGCTCCCCGGAGGACGCGGCCTGGGCGATAGCGGAATTGAGATTTTCCAGCATCAGCCTGTTCTCCGCGCTCACCGCCAGGACATACTGGGCGTCCAGGAAAGGCTCGGAGAGCTTCGTTATGCCGGATACGGCGTCCCGCATCTTCTCATACGTCCCCGCGTCCGCCACGGCGCAGTCGATGCCGCCGTCCAAAAGGTCGTCCGCCATGTCCCCGGCGGTGTTGTAGGTCCTCACGTCCAGCGTCCCCTCGTACCGCTCAAGATAGCCGCGGGACGCGGAGTCCGCAAGGACGCCCACGGCCCTGCCGGACATGTCGGCGCGCTCATGGACCTCATTCGCCGGGTGCCTGCCGCCGCAGGCGGAGAGGCTCAGTATTATAAGGACGGCCACGGCCGTCGAGATCAGCTTTTTCATATTATGTAAACCTATCGCCCTGTTATCCGCCGCCCATTCGGACGTCAATGTATTATTTTATTATATTTTCTCCCTTTGCGCAACAGGTTTTTTGAAAATTAAAGGATTTTATCCCGGCTTGACTTTCGTCCGGCGCCGTTATATACTCTTTGGAAACGCGCACAGCACCGGGGGATTCATTTCATGAGCAGGATCAAGCTTTCCGACCACTTCACCTACGGGCGGCTTTTGAGATTTACCATGCCGTCCATCATCATGATGATCTTCACCTCCGTTTACGGTGTGGTGGACGGGTTTTTCGTCTCAAATTTCGCGGGGAAAACGCCCTTCGCGGCGGTGAATTTCATCATGCCCTTTTTGATGATCCTCTCCACCGTGGGCTTCATGTTCGGCGCCGGCGGCACGGCCATGGTGTCCAAGGCCTTCGGGGAGGGGGATTTTGACCGGGGAAACAGGCTCTTCTCCCTGTTCGTCTACGTGACGCTGGGGCTGGGCGTCCTCTTCGCCGCCCTGGGCATCGCCTTCATCCGCCCCATCGCCCGGTTTTTGGGGGCGGAGGGGGAGCTTCTGGACAACAGCGTCGTCTACGCCCGGGTCATCCTCCTGGCGCTCCCCTTTCAGGTCCTCCAGTTTCTCTTCCAGAGCTTCTTCGTCACCGCCGAGAGGCCCCAGTTGGGCCTTATCGTAACCGTATCCTCCGGCGTCACCAACATGGCGCTGGACGCCTTGCTGGTGGGGCTTTTGCCGGCGGGATACAAGCTCGTCGGCGCCGCCGCGGCCACGGGCATGAGCCAGCTTGTGGGCGGGGGCGTGCCCCTTGTCTACTTCTTCCGCAAGAATTCAAGCCTTCTGCGCCTGGGCAGGACCTCCTTTGACGGGCGGGCCGTGCTCCGCGCCTCGGTCAACGGGTCCTCGGAGTTCATGAGCAACATATCCATGAGCCTGGTGGGGATGCTCTACAACGTCCAGCTCATGAAATACGCCGGGGAGGACGGCGTGGCGGCCTACGGGGTGATGATGTACGTCAGCATGATCTTCTCCGCCGCATTCATCGGCGTCTCCATCGGTACCGCGCCGGTGGTGGGCTTCCACTACGGGGCGGAGAATTATCCGGAGCTCCGGGGAGTGCTGCGCCGGAGCGTCGTGCTCATCGGCGCCTTCTCCGTCGCCATGCTCCTGTGCGGGGAGCTGATGGCCGTGCCGCTCTCGCGGCTCTTCGTGGGCTACGACGCGGGTCTGTGCGCCCTCACCGTCTCGGGCTTTCGGTGGTTTGCCGTGTCGTTTCTCTTCATGGGCTATGCCATCTACGGCTCCGGCTTTTTCACGGCCCTGGGGGACGGCGTAACCTCGGCAATTATTTCCTTTTTGCGCACCGTGGTCTTCCAGACGGCCGCCGTGCTGCTCCTGCCCCTCCGGTGGGGCATTGACGGCGTCTGGGCGTCCATCGTCGCCGCGGAGCTCATGGCCATGACCCTGAGCGCGGCGTTTTTGGTGGGAAAGCGAGGAAAATACCATTATATGTAAAGGCCCGGGGCGGGCCGATGTGGTCATCGGCCCCTACGGCGGGTCCGGGGAGTGGTGCGTATGCCGGGAGGCAGGTGGTAATCGTGGGACGGGTCGCCGGGACGGCGACCCCTACGGCGTTTATTGGATGCGTGCGCAAAGACAAATAAGGGCCGCCAAGAGAGGCGGCCCTCAGATTGTCAAAAAACTCAATTTCAATATTTTATCCAAGGACATGTGCCTTGGATAAAATCCCTTTTGTCGCACAAGCGTGCCGCTTGCGGCGCGCGCAGGGCGACAGCAGGGAAGTTTTCGCTGAATTTCGCAAAATTCAGCGAAAATTTCCCGCACGTTCCCCTTGTCGGAAAAGCCCGTCAGGGCTTTTTCGACAGGCTGAGGGCCGCCAAGAGAGGCGGCCCTGTTTCGTTGTGTGGCATTATGGCCGCTAATTTAAATGACATCGGCCGGGGACGGTCTTTTTTATTCTTCTCCCTCCAGCGTCTCACGCGTCACGCGCTCGTACTCGTCTAAAAGCTCCCGGGCGGCGGCGCTGTCCTGGGATTCGGCGCGCAGGATCAGGGTCTTGCCGTCAAAATCCGGGGACACGCCTAAAATCCCCCGGCTGTCGGCGTGCCTCAGGCCCCAGGCCATGTCCGCGGCGAACTCGGCCCTGGAGGAGGCCAGGAGCTCCATGGCCCGGGCCCGGGAGACGCCCACCTCCACCCTTCGTTCCGAAGTCTCAAAGGGCGGGAGGTCGTCCAGCAGCCGCGAAAGCTCCGCCGCGTCCCTGGACATGGCGGCGGCGATGACCGCGGCGCCCAGCACCGCGTCCCGCAGGTACTTCTGGCGGCCCAGCTCCCCCCGCGGCTCCCGGACCAGCCTGCAGCCGTAGCGCGAGGCCACCCGCTCCACCGCGTTTGGGACGCGCTCCGTCACGGCGAGCTCCTCCACTCCCAGGCGCATGGCGCACATGGCCGTCAGGGCCAGGGCGTGGACCGGGTCAATGTGCCGGCCCCGCTCGTCCCAGCACTCCATGGCAAAGCCGCCCCGCAGGACGCTGAAGGCCGGGACCCCCGGGGCGGCCTTCCGGACCTCGCACCCCAGCCCCGCCAGGGCGCACTTCAGCGCCCGGTTCTCCGCGCCCGTCCCGGTGACGGAGACGCAGATGTGCCTCCCGGCGCATCCGGCCAGGGCCCGGACCTCCTCGGTGACGGCGTAGGCGCAGGCCCGGGCGGCGCCGGTGACGGTGGTGACAGGCCCGATCTTCTCCACCGCAGTCACCGTACCGGCGAGAGCCGCCTCTATCTTTCTCCGTTTTCCCGCGTCCGGCGCAAGGCCGTGGGGGCCCAGGACCGTCAGGGTCATCTCCCGGCCCTCCTCCCGGGCGAATACGCCGGCGTCCAGGGCAAAGACGTCCATGGAGGAGGCAAGCTGCGCCTCGAAGCCGCAGTCCATGCGGCAGCACTCCCCGCCGGAGGCGGTGACGCCGCAGGATACGGCGTCGGCCAGGAGCCTGGCGCCCTCCCCGCCGGCGTGGGCCACGCCCACCCGGGCCTCCCGCCCCAGGGCCCAGCCCAGGGACATGGCGGCCTCCGGCGTCATCACCGTGCCCAGCGTCCCGCGGAGGCTCCTGCCGTCGGAAAAGACCGGCCGCCCCGCCGGGGCGTCCCCGGTGACGCTCCGGGCCAGGACCCGGCCCGCCGGGGCCTCCCGCCCCGTCCAGAGCCGCACGCCGGGCAGCAGCACCGCCCCCGCGGCCACGTAGGCCCGGTCGCCCACGACGCAGCCCTCCCGGACCTCGGCGCCGCTCTCCACCCGGGCGTCCCGGCCCACGATGGCGCCGGTGACACGGCAGTTTATGCCCACGGAGGCCCCGTTCAAAACGGACCTCATCACCCTGGCGCCCCGCTCCACCCGGCTTTCCCGGGAGAGCACCGTCTCCGGGCCCAGGACGGCGCCGGGCTCCACCCGGCAGCCCTCCCCCACGTAGACCGGCGGCGTCACCCGCACGCCGTCCAGGGGGATATGGGACCAGACGCCGGGACGTATCTCCGGCGCGCCCAGGTCGATATCCGCCCTCCCGGCGATGAGGTCCACACAGCAGCGCAGATACGCCTCCGGCGAGCCCATGTCGCACCAGTAGCCCTCCGCCGCCGCGGCCCAGAGGCCCCGGCCCTCCCGGAGCATCCGGGGAAAGAGGTCGCGCCCGAAGTCGTACTCCCGCCCCTCCGGTATGAGGTCCACCGCCCCGGGACTCAGCACGTAAATGCCCGTGTTCACCCGGTCCGTCAGGACCCGGTCCCAGTCGGGCTTCTCCGAAAAGCCCGTGACGCGCCCCTCCCCGTCCGTCAGCACAAGGCCGAAGGCCGTCGGCTCCGGGTGGCGGTAGAGGGCCAGGGTGGCCTCCGCCCCGTGTTCCGAATGAAAAGACCGTATTTTTCCAAGGTCAAAGTCGCACACCGCGTCGCCGGAGAGGATAAGCACGTCCTCCTCCCCGATGAAATCCCGGCAGGCCCTGACGGACCCCGCGGTGCCCAGGGGCTCCCGCTCCACCCGGTGCTCGATGCGGACGCCCAGCTCCCCGCCGTCGCCGAACTCCGAGATCACGGACTCCGGCAGGTATCGGAGCGTAAAGCAAATATCCGTAAAACCGTACCTTTTCAGGTGCTCCACGGTCCTTTGCAGGACGCTTTTCCCCAGAAGCTCCACCATGGGCTTGGGGCGGCCCTCGGTCAGGGGCCGCAGGCGCGTGCCCTCTCCCCCGGCCATGACTATCGCTTTCATTCTGTCTTTATCCCCCGTTTCCTCTTGTGTTTAAATAGCTTTTCCGGGGAATGAAAAATAATTTGAGATTTTATATTGTTTAAGGCGGCATCTTTTGGTATAATGATTACGATTATGCTTCACCGGAAGCATATGGAGGGAGGCAGCCCATGAACCGAAAGCTGAAAAGCATTTTAAGCTCAAACGTACACCTCTATCTGGCGACGCTGGTGCTCTTCGCCGTCGCGACCTTCTTCATCGGGGAATACAGGCTCTATCTCGCTCTGGGCGAGGCGGCCATCATACTCCTGCTGCTCTTTTACACGCGCATCGCCAACCGCCGCAGGAGCCGGGAGATGCTGAAATACATCGAATCGGTGACCAGCAACATCGACAACGCCACAAAGAACACGCTTCAGAGCTTCCCCTTCCCCATGGTCACGTTCACGCTGGACGAGAACGAGATCATTTACGCCAACGAGCAGTTTTTGACCGTCGCCGGCGAGAACGAGCGGCTTCTGGCCGCCAATATCTCCAACCTCTGCCCGGGCTTCTCCGCCCGGTGGCTCATGGAGGGCAAGGTGGAGTACCCGGAGCTCGTGACGCTGAAGGGCCGCCGGTACCGCGTCTTCGGCAACCTCGTCCGGGGCACCGACGCGCCGGGGGTGAAAAACTACGTGGCCGCCACCTACTGGGTGGACGAGACGGAGCTGGCGCTTATAAAGGACGAGTTCTCTTTCTCCCGACCGGTATTCTCCATCGTGGTGGTGGACAACTACGACGACCTCACCTCCGGCATGAGCGAGAAAGACAAGTCCATGCTCATCTCCAGCATCGACGACAAGCTCACCGAGTGGTCCAGGGACAAGGGCGGCTACATCACCCGCTCGGACCGGGACAAGTACATCTTTATTTTTGAGGAGCGCTTCCTGCCCCAGTATGTGGAGTCGAAATTCGCCGTCCTTGACTCCATCCGGGAGCTCTCCACCCCCAAGGGCATCCACCCCACCGTCAGCATCGGCATCGGCGTTGAGGGCAAAAACCTGGAGGAGAGCTACCAGTTCGCCTCCCTGGCGCTGGAGATGAGCCTCTCCCGGGGCGGCGACCAGGCGGTCATCAAAAACCGCTACAACTTTGAATTCTACGGCGGCAAGACCAGCGGCACCGAAAAGCGCACCAAGGTCAAGAGCCGCGTCATGGCCGGGTCCCTCTCCGAGCTCATGCGCTCGGCATCCGGCATCTTCATCATGGGCCACAAGTACGCGGACATGGACTCCGTGGGCGCCGCGGTGGGCCTGTGCTGTGCCGCCAGGAGCCTGGGACGCCAGGCGCGCATCGTCATCGACATGGAAACTCAGGTGAGCGGTCAGCTCATCGACAAGGTCCTGACGCTCCCGGAGTACAAGGACGTGTTCATAAGTCCCCAGGACGCCATCCTGTCCATGGACGGCTCCACGCTCCTTATCATCGTGGACACCAACCGCCCGGACCAGGTGGAGAGCCTGTCGCTCCTGCAATCCTGCAACCGGGTGGCGGTCATCGACCACCACCGCCGTGCCGCGGACTACATCCAGAACGTGGCCCTCAGCTTCCACGAGCCCTACGCCTCCTCCGCCTCGGAGCTGGTGACGGAGCTTTTGCAGTACATGGTGGAGCAGTCGGACATCCTGCGGGTGGAGGCCGAGGCCCTCTTGGCGGGAATAGTGCTGGACACCAAGAATTTCACCCTGCGCACCGGCGGGCGGACCTTTGACGCCGCGGCCTTTTTACGCCGCGCCGGCGGCGACACCGCGGAGGTCAAGCACCTTTTGCAGTCGGACCTCAAGTCGGCCGTGGCCAAGTACTCCATCGTCCAGAAGGCCAAAATTTACAAGGCCGGCATAGCCATCGCGGCCGCGGAGAACGTGGAGAGCAAGGTCACCGCCGCCCAGGCCGCCGACGAGCTCCTCAATATCTCCGGCATCCAGGCGTCCTTCGTCATCTTCCCCATGGGCGAGACGGTGAATATCTCGGCCAGGTCCCTTGGCGACATCAACGTCCAGGTCATCGTGGAGCGCATGGGCGGCGGCGGCAACAAGTCCACCGCCGGGGCGCAGATACAGGGCAAGACCATGCGCGAGGTGGTGACGGAGCTCCTGCCCGTCATCGACAAGTACCTTCAGGATTACTCGATAACCGAGGAATAACCAATTATAAAGATCAATTTGAAAGGAAAAATACCGAGATGAAAGTCATTTTACAGCAGGACGTCCGCGATCACGGCAAAAAGGGCCAGATGGTGGAAGTCTCCGACGGCTACGCCCGCAACTACTTATTCCCCCGGAAGCTGGCCATCCCCGCCACCGCGGACGCGGTGAACACCATGAAGCTCAAGGAGAAGGCGCGCCTGCGGCAGATCGAGGAGGAGAAGGCCCTGGCCGCCGAGAACGCCAAAAAGCTTGAGGCCGTCATCGTCCGCATCGCCGCCAAGGCCGGCGAGAACGGGAAGCTCTTCGGCTCCGTCACCAACAAGGACGTCTCCGACGCCCTGAAAGCCCAGCACGGCATCGAGGTGGAGAAGAGCCGCATCGTCATCTCCGACCCCATCAAGGCCTACGGCTCCTACGACGTGAAGGTCAAGTTCGGCTACGAGATCTCCGGCACGGTCCATCTTCTCATCACCGAGGCAAAATAAACTTTCCGCTTTTCCTACCGCGGTCAACGAAAGGTGTGAACGCAATGCCCGATATTCTCGCCTCCCGCCAGATGCCCCAGAGCGTCGAGGCCGAACAGGCGGTCCTGGGCGCCATGCTCATCGACTCCCGCTGCGTGGCCGACGTGCTGGGCGTTCTCAAGGCCGACGACTTCTACTCCGACGTGAACAGGGCCATTTTTGAGGCGATTTATTCCATGTTCAACTACTCGATGACCATCGACCCCGTGACGGTCATCGACGAGCTGCGCAAAAGCGGCAGCTACACCGACGGCACCAGCGACTACATCCTGAAGCTCATGGACATCACCCCCACCGCGAAAAACGCGGCGGACTACGCCGCCATCGTCCGGGACAAGGCGCTTTTGCGCCGCGTGGCCGACGCCGGCAGCGAGATAAACACCCTGGCCATGGAGTCCCAGGGCTCCGCCGACGACATTCTGGAGCTGGCGGAGCAGAAGGTCTACGCCATCCGCCAGGGCCGGAACACCGGGGGCCTGGAGAACGTATCCAAGGTGCTGGTGGACGTCTACAACCAGCTCCAGGAGGCCGCCCGCAGCGGCAGCCGCATCCCGGGCCTGTCCACGGGGTTTTACGACCTGGACAACGCCATGATGGGCCTCAATAAGTCCGACCTCATCCTCATCGCCGCCCGGCCCGGCATGGGCAAGACCACCATAGCCCTCAATATCGCCCTCAACGTGGCCAAGGCCTCCGGGATGACGGTGGCTGTCTTCTCCCTGGAGATGAGCCGGGAGCAGCTTTGTATGTCGCTGCTCTCCTCCGAGGCCCAGGTTGACAGGAAAAAGCTCCAGTCCGGGATGCTCTCCGAGGACGACTGGCGCAGGATCGCCGAGGCCTCCGTCTCCATCGGCGGCATGGAGATAAAGTTGGACGACAACCCGCTTCTCACCGTGGCGGACATCAACGCCGCCTGCCGCCGCGTCAAGAATCTGGGGCTGGTGGTCATCGACTACCTCCAGCTCATGCAGTCCGCCGGCGGGCCGGCCAAATACGGCGAGAACAGGACGCAGATCGTCTCCGACATCAGCCGGATGCTGAAGATCATGGCCAAGGAGCTGAACGTCCCCGTGATATGCGCCTCCCAGCTTTCCCGCGCCAACGAGAGCCGCCAGGACAAGCGGCCCATGCTCTCCGACCTCCGCGAGTCCGGCGCCATCGAGCAGGACGCGGACATCGTTCTGGCCCTCTACCGGGACGACTATTACAACAAGGAGTCGGAGCGCCCCAACGTGGCCGAGTGCATCATCCTCAAAAACCGCCGGGGCGAGACGGGCACCGTGGAGCTTCGCTGGATGCCGGAGTACGCCTCCTTCGCCTCCATCGACAGACGGCACGATGAGTGATCTTAAAGCTTCCGTGGCGGCCTTCTGCCAGAAATACGCCATGCTCTCCCCCAGGGACACGGTCCTGGCCTGCGTCTCCGGCGGGGCGGACTCCATGTGCCTTTTGGAGGTCCTGCGGCGGCTCTCGGCGGAGATGGGCTTTTCGCTTTGCGCCGCCCACTTTAACCACAACCTCCGGGGCGCGGAGTCCGACGGGGACGAGGCCTTCGTCCGGGAATACTGCGATACGCTGGGCATCCCGCTCTATGTGGGCTCCGGCGACGTGGCCGCCGAGGCAAAGCGCCGCTCCAAGGGCATCGAGGAGACGGCCCGGGCGCTGCGCTACGCCTTCTTCTTCAAAATCGCCGGGGAGCGGGACATCGCCCGCGTGGCCACCGCCCACAACGCCGACGACAATCTCGAGACGGTGCTGATGCGAATCTCCCGGGGCACGGGGCTCCGGGGCCTCTGCGGCATCCCGCCGGTGAGCGGCAGGCTCATAAGGCCGCTGCTGGGCGCGACACGGGCGCAAATCGAGGAATTCAACCGCGAAAACGGCGTCCCCCACCGGGAGGACTCCACCAACGCCGCGGACGAATACTCCAGAAATTTGCTGCGCCACGCCGCCGTCCCGGTCCTGCGGCGCCTGAATCCCGCCGTGAACGTGACGGAGATGACCGGGCTCTTGCGGAGGGACGAGGAATTTCTCACCGGCCTTGCCAGGGATTTTCTCCGGGAAAACCTCTCCGGCGGCGCCCTGCCCCTGGACGCGCTGGCGGCGCTGCCCTTCCCCGTGGCGTCCCGGGCGGTGAGGCTCTTTTGCGGGACGGAGCTGGACGCGGGCCACGTGGAGGCGCTTTTAAGGCAGCTTGAAAGCCCCGACCCGGCCTGGTCGCTGAGCCTCCCCGGCGTCACGGTGCGGCGGGAGTACGGGGCCCTCCGGCTGGGCAAGGCGGAGCGGAGCACTTTTGAGCGCGTGGAGATACCACTTGACAGACGGGTTATAATAGAAGCTGCGGGCTTTGCTGCGATATGTGAAAATATTGTTAATGCTTCCGGGATTTACAATTCCTTAACTTCTTTTCTGATAAAACGCGATAAAATTGTGGGGAAGCTTTCCTTGAGGCCCCGCGCCCCCGGCGACAGGCTGCGCCTCCCGGGAAAGCCGGGCTCCAGAAGCCTGAAAAAGCTCCTCATAGACAAGAGGATCCCCCGGCACCTGCGGGACGGACTGCCCGTGGTCGCCGACGAGGCCGGCGCCATAGCCGTCTACGGCCTCGGGGAGGATGTGTCGTTCATTCCGGCCCCGGGAGAGCCGGCGATAAAAATAGAGATCCATGAAAAAGAAAAATGAGGAGAGATAGAAATGCTTGAAAAGGACATCGACCGTGTGTTTTTCTCCGGCGAGGAGCTTCAGGCGCGCGTCCGGGAGATCGGCGCCGAGATCACCCGGGATTACGAGGGCAAGGACCCGCTCTTTGTGGGCGTTCTGAAGGGCTCCTTCGTCTTTATGGCGGACCTTATGCGGGCCGTGGACCTGTACTGCGACATCGACTTCATGGCGGTGTCCTCCTACGGCTCCGGCACCACCACCACGGGAGCCGTGAAGATCAACAAGGACCTCACCTACAGCGTGGAGGGCCGCCACATCATCCTTATCGAGGACATCCTGGACTCCGGCGTCACGCTCTCCTACCTCAAAAAGTACATCGAGGCCAGGAAGCCCGCCTCCGTGCGCATCTGCACGCTCCTTGACAAGCCCGCCCGCCGCAAGGCGGACATATCCGCGGATTACGTGGGCTTTGAGTGCCCGGACGCCTTCATCGTGGGCTACGGCCTGGACTACGCCGAGCGCTACCGCAATCTCCCCTACATAGGCGTTTTAAGATCCCAGATCTACGCCTGAATTTTCCCGGCCCGGGGCCGGTATCCACCATCCCACCTGAAAGAAAGTGATCCATCTGAACAAGAAACCCAACCGCCGGCCGGATTTCGGCTTCTATATCTTCATCCTTATCATCCTGGTGGCGGCCATCTACCTCCTGAGTTCCTCGGATACGCCCACCTCCGGCATCGAGTACTCGGTGATGCGCCAGCAGTTCCTGGACGAGAACGTCATCTACTTCAAGGTGGAGGACAACACCGTCTACATGGACCTGCGCAAGCCCATAAACGAGACTTCCGGCACCAGCGTGTACTGCGAGGTCCTGAGCGTCAGCCTCTTCTGGGACGATTTGAAGGACACCTTCAACGACCAGCAGGAGCGCGGGATACTCCGCTATGACCTGCCGCCGGCCTATGAGACGCCCTGGTGGGTGACGCTCATACCGTATGTCATCATCATGATCGTCATGGTGATCGTCTGGTATGTGATGATGAACCGCATCGGCGGAGGCGGCGGAGCCGGCGGCACCGCGGGACGCTTCGGCCACGCCCGGACGCGCCTGGCCTCCGAGGATAAGAAAAAGGTCACCTTCAACGACGTGGCCGGCGCCGACGAGGAGAAGGCGGAGCTTGAGGAGATCGTGGACTTTTTGAAGGACCCCCACAAGTACACGGCTCTGGGCGCCCGCATCCCCAAGGGCGTGCTTTTGGTGGGCCCTCCGGGCACCGGTAAGACGCTCCTGGCCAAGGCCGTGGCCGGGGAGGCCAACGTGCAGTTCCTCTCCATCTCCGGCTCGGACTTCGTGGAGCTCTATGTGGGCGTGGGCGCCTCCCGTGTCCGCGACCTCTTTGAGCAGGCCAAGAAGCTTGCCCCCGCCATCATCTTCATCGACGAGATCGACGCCGTGGGCCGCCAGCGCGGCTCGGGCCTCGGCGGCGGGCATGACGAGCGCGAGCAGACCCTGAACCAGCTCTTAGTTGAGATGGACGGCTTCAACACCAACGAGGGCGTCATCGTCATGGCGGCCACCAACCGCGCCGACATCTTAGACTCCGCCCTCCTGCGCCCCGGCCGCTTCGACCGGCAGATCTACGTGGGCGTCCCCGACGTCAAGGGCCGGGAGGCCATTTTGAAGATCCACTCCCGGGGCAAGTCCCTGGGGGACGACGTGGACCTGGGCTCCATCGCCCGGGGCACCCCCGGCTTCACCGGCGCGGACCTGGAGAACGTGATGAACGAGGCGGCGCTCCTGGCGGCCCGCCAGTCCAAGCCCTTTATCACCATGTCCGACGTGGACGAGGCCATTTTGAAGGTCCAGATGGGCCCGGAGAAAAAATCCAAGAAGATAAGCGACAAGGCCCGCAGGCTCACCGCCTATCACGAATCCGGCCACGCCGTGGCCGCAGCCTTCTCCCCCCACTCCGACCCCGTACACTATATCACCATCATCCCCCGCGGTCAGGCGGGCGGCTACACCCTCTACAGGCCCGAGGAGGACTACGAAAATTACCAGTCCCGCTCCGAGATGTTCGAGCGCATCGTCTGCGCCCTGGGCGGGCGGATGGCGGAGAAGCTCTTTTTGGACGACATCTCCACCGGCGCCTCCGGCGACATCCAAACCGCCAGCAACGTGGCCCGGGCCATGGTCACCCGCTACGGCATGAGCGACCGGCTGGGCCCCATCAGCTTCGACAGCTCCGACCACTCCATCTTCAT